>NZ_JBEPQA010000007.1:0-182480 GCF_040547585.1 Marinobacterium sp. MBR-111 | reverse complement strand
AAGTGCCAGTTTGGTTTTGTAAAAGCCCGCTACCGTGGCCTGAAGAAAAACGACTGCAAGTTGGCCATGCTGTTCGCGCTGGCCAATGTTGTGCGGGTGGACCAGATGTTGAGAGCACAGGGTTAATCTGCCTGCACTGCCTGAAAAGGTGATTGCAGCTGGTTAAAAAGGGTTAAAAGTGTTGAATTTTCGCCTCTGAGGCGGTGATAACGACATTTCAGAGCCTTGGATCGGACTTATTCGTAGCTTCCCTAGGCCTTGTCGTTTTCCAGTCACAGTTGGTCAACGCGAAATGC
The DNA here is from genome assembly GCF_040547585.1 of Marinobacterium sp. MBR-111. NCBI lineage: Bacteria > Pseudomonadati > Pseudomonadota > Gammaproteobacteria > Oceanospirillales > Oceanospirillaceae > Marinobacterium > Marinobacterium sp. MBR-111. The sequence goes on along the minus strand of NZ_JBEPQA010000007.1, from coordinate 182,184 downwards.
CATGGAAATTCTACCAAATCCTGCTTCACGCACTGCGTCCCAATAGTATGAAATCCAACTAGTGGCCTGATCTCAGGCTCAAACAAAAGGAAACCCGGTACACCGCCCGGGTTTTTGTGCAAGTGATTTTTAACCAGGGGCTTACTCCGTACGAACTGATAGTCGGCCTTTTTCGGTACAGAAAAATCCTATCAGCAGCGCCAGGATCGTCAGACCTGCTAAGCGTGCCGTAATCAGCAGTTCGGTTTCTCCTGACAGCGGCACCAGGAATAGGGCTCCGGCGATCATGAACGCCAGTCGGGCTCCCAGTTTGCGTTTGTAACCCAGGTAGCCGACAAAGCCCACAGACACCGCCCAGACGCCGATCAGCGCCGAGATCACTGCTACTGCTATCGAGATCGGGTTACCGATAAGCAGTAGTGCCGGGGAGGTGACGAACAGGAACGGGATAATGTACGCCGTCCAGCCCAGTCGCATGGCGGTAAACGAGGTTTTGATCGGGTCTGCCTTGGCGATACTGGCGGCGAAAAAAGCACCGATGGCGATCGGCGGGGTAATCATCGACATCATGCCCATATAGAAGATAAATAGATGTGCGGCGATCGGCTCGACGCCCACCTGCACCAGGGATGGTGCAACCAATACTGCCAGCAGCAGATACACGCCCACCGTGGGCATGCCCATGCCTAGCACTATGCAGACCGCAGCGGCGATCACCAACAGCAGGAACAGGTTGCCCTGACCGAGCTGAACCAGCGCGTAGGTCAAGCCGAAGCCGAGACCTGTGACGTTGAGGATGCCGATAATAAAGCCCGCTGCCGCGCCGATCATGATGATATCGACAATGGAGTGACCGGTTTCAGCCAACGCATCGCGGATATCGGCCAGCCCCATGCGTTTGCCGTTATAGCCGCGCACCAGGCCTACGATCAGTGCGCCGAGGGCGCCCCAGAGGGCTGCGGTTTCAGGTCTCAGGTTGAAGAAGAACAGCGCGCCAATCACACCAGCAAACGGAATCGCAAAGACCCAGCCCTGGCCGAACACCTTCTTCTTTGACGGGATCAGCGCCGGGTCGATCTTCTTGATTTCCTCTTTGGCCGCTTCCAGATCCACCTGGATATAGAGTGAGGCATAGTAAAGCACCGCAGGTACCAGGGCCGCCAGTACCACCTCGGAGTAGCTAATCTGCAGGAACTCCGCCATCAGAAAAGCTACCGCTCCCATCACCGGCGGCATAATTTGCCCACCCGTTGAAGCCACGGTTTCGATGGCGGCGGCAGTCTGCGGCTTGAAACCGCCCTGCTTCATCATGCGGATGGTCACCACGCCGGTGGCGACGATATTGGAGACCACCACACCGGAGATGGAGCCAAACAGGGCTGAAGCGATGGTGGCGATCTTGCCAGAGCCGCCTTTGGAACGGCCCATCAGGCTCAGTGCCATATCGTTGAAGAAGTCGACGCCGCCGGAGCGCAGCAACAACTGGCCGAACAGCACGAAACCGATCACGATGGTGGCGGCCACACTGAGGGTAAGGCCCAGCATGCCGTTGGTATCGATACCGACGTAGACCATCAGTCGGTCCAGATCGATCTGCCGGGTCTGCAAGGGCCCTGAAAAGTTATGCCCCACCAGGGCGAAGGTGAGAAACGCCAGCACCACGATCACCAGCGTGATGCCGATGACACGTCGCAGCCCTTCCAGCACCAGCACGAAGAACAGGCCGGAAAGAGTCAGTGCCGCCGGAGGCATATCCAGTTGCCGCTCCACCAGCATCGGGTATTGCACCGCCAGATACAGCCCCGCTATAAAGGCAACAACGGCTACGCAGGCATCCATGCCACGCCGGGTCGGATTGGCCTGGGGTTTGAGAAATACCAGTGCCAGACTGATGCCAAGCACCACGGCCAGGTACTGCTCGGTATAGATCGCCAGCCCGATACGGCTGAACAGATCGGATGCGTAAGCGATAGCGGCAAGGGCGATAAGGGACCCAAGCAGGGTCCTTATCGCTTTCAGTGCCTTGGGTTCATGAACGGATATATGATCACTCATGACAGACCTCCTGACGGCAACCGGTTACTCTTGCCAGAGTCCCTTCTCCTTGAAGTAGCGCACGGCGCCCGGGTGATACTCAAGGGAGGGGTAGCTTTTGTGCGGGGTATCCACGGTCATGTTTCTGAAGCCAGGGAACAGGTCGCTGAGCTTCTCCTTGTTCTCCAGCACGGCGGAAACCATCTGATAAACCTGCTCGTCGGATACCTTGGCACCGACTACAAGCACGTTATCCCAGGTAACCATCTCGATTGGTTGCTCGACGCCTGCATAGTGCGGCGCAGGTTTCACCTCTGAGTAGTAAAATGCCGGACGGATTTTCGCCATGGCATCGTTGGCTTCGCCATCGGATTTCACCGGTAGGAACTTCACCCCGCCAACTGAAGCATCGACCTCGGCCACTTTCGGACCACCCACAGCGAAGTAGGTAGCGTCCAGGCGTCCGGAAGAGAGAGCATCGGCGGCGCGGATCAGGTCAGGTACAGGCACTGGGTCCACATCGTCCCAGCCGAGGCCACCGGTGGCGAGCATAGCCGCCATGTGTGGACGTCCCAGCGGAAAGGCGTTCCAGCCGCCGGCGACCTTTTTGCCCTTAAGGTCAGCGATGCTGTCGATACCTGAATCCTTACGCACGAAAATGCCGATCGGCTGCGGACTTATGCGCAAGGCCACGCGCAGGTTTTTACGCTGGCGGTCGTCGTAGTCCTCTTCGCCGCGCACGGCGACGATCACATCGTTAACGTCATTGATGGCGAACTCGGCCATACCCTGGTCCACCGCATCCATCATGGCGCGGTTGCCGCTAAACGGCTGCACCAGCGCGTTGATGTTCTGCTCGGAACGGGCCACGTTGGCCATGGCGGTGCTCATGGTGTTCCACACCGACCCCTGGGGAGGGGACGCGAACGAGAGCATCTGGGCAGAGGCGAGGTTGGCACCGAGGGTCAGCGACAGGCCGGCTACGGCAGCAAGAACTGTACGTTTCATTATTATTCTCCAGAGTCTTTATTGTTATGTTGCTGGGTATTCTCTCTTCTCTGTTCTTTCTCTACGTAAGTGATCAGGCGATCAGCAGCAGCACCTCCTCGCCGTCGATACGGGTGTCGTAGGTGCGTACATCTTCAGTGAGTGGGTCGCACATCGCCTTGCCGCTCTTGATGCAGAAGCGGCCCTGATGCAGCGGGCATTCGATCTCGCCATCCTCAAGGAAGCCGTCGCTCAGCAGCGCCTGGCCGTGGGTGCAAACGTTATCGGTGGCGAACACTTCGCCCTCATATTTGTACAGGGCGATCTGACGGCCTTCGACGGAGACGCCGATCACATCGTCATCGGGGATGTCGTCCAGTGCGGTTACTTTGATCCAGTTGTCGCTCATAAATACCTCCGGCCAATGCTCAGATCGGGTAGATCAGTGAGTTGAGAATCATGTCGTTGTCGAATACACAGATGCGCGACTCGATCTTCAGGCCATCCGGGGTGTTGCGGATGCGGTCGATGTAGCGACCCACATTGAACACCTGGGCGATGCCGTCGTTCTTGGTGCGGAACACGGCATAGTTGGCCTCGGATTCGATCAGCTCAGGCGTTAGCGACTTGATACGCGGCGCCGATACCACATGGTTCTGCATGTACGGATCGTGGAAGATGGTCTCGGTGATGCCGTAGATACGGTCCTTCAGCATTCCCTTGCCGTCGAGCGACAGTGCCGCCATCGGCAGGTTGCGCTCGTGGTTCTCCCGGGCCTGGATGCGGTAGGTGCAATCGTCGGTGAACATCTCGATCCAGCTGCCCCACTCCGCGGCATCCACGTTGGCGGCGTATTCCTGGTAGAACTGTGTCAGTTGCAGGTAGATTTCCATGTTCATTGCTTAGTCCTCCATCTGTTTGCGCCAGTATTCATACATGCCCCGGATCAGGGTTTCCGACACCATGTGATCGGTTTCCTCGATCTCACGGCCACCCAACTCCGCCAGGGAGCGGTGGAACGGCTTCTGTTCAAAGCCTTCCTGGGAAAACTCGATCACCTCGCCGTCATCGGCGGAGACAAAACCGGCCGGGCCGAACAGGTTGGCCTGACGCAGGCGGCGTTCGGTCATCTCCTCAGTGTCGTCTTCGTAGCCGAAATGGGTCCAGACGAAGTCGAAGGAGTCATGGCCGTTGGGCTGGATATGGCGGGTGCTGACGCTGTTCACCTGCTGCTGCAGGATGACGCTGGGGAACAGCGTCATCATCACGGCGGTGGGGCCGTTCCACCAGGGTTCCACTTCCACATCGAGGAAGCGCGGGTCGTTCAGCTTCATCTCTTCCTTGAAGCTGCTGACGCCGGTGGTCTGGGCGTTCTTGCCGCCTTCGCCACGGGTGGAGATCATCGCTGCATGACGGTGGTGGCTGTCCATCTTCAGTTCGGAGCGGTTATCCGCGCGCCAGAGACCGAAGGTGACAAACCAGGTGTGCAGCAGGCCCGGATGGTAAGGATCCTTGATGTTTTCCATCATCAGTTTCCAGTTACCGGGGATACGCTGTTTGTTGTAGCCAAGTAGCTTGAGCTTGCGACCGTTAAACATGCGGTCGAAGTAATGCAGCATCTCCGGACCGACAAAATCCTCGAAGGGTTCGGCTTCGAGATCGAAGGTCGCGAACACCACGCCGCCACGCTGGGCCACGCGCAGTTGGGTAAGACCGTGGTCAGCAGGTTTGAAGTCCTTCGGCATACCGCCTTTGATCTGACCGTCCTGCTTCACGCCGCGGCGGAAAGGCACGCCCTGTAGGTTGCCCTTGAGATCGTAGCTCCACTGGTGATAAGGGCAGACAAACTCTTTGGCGTTGCCATGCTTCTTGCGGCAGAAACGCATGCCGCGGTGGGCACAGACGTTCTCGACCACGTTGATTTCGCCATCGGCGCCGCGCACCATGATGACAGAACGCTCGCCGATTACTGTGCGCTTGAAGTCACCCTGCTCGGGGATTTCGGCTTCCAGGCCGACATAGCACCAGTGGTTCTGGTAGAACAGCTTCTCCAGTTCCTTCTGATGAGTCTGTTCATCGGTGTAAACCTTGAAGGGAATACGACTTGTATCCGGCTGATCCCAGACCGGACGCATCGGGATGTGAGTCTCGTTGCTCATCTTGTTTACCTTCTTATGCTTATTCTGAGGTTTCTTGTTATGCAGCGGGGGCGACAGGCCGTTGACTAAACCCCGCTGGGATAAAACGCGTCTGCATAGATGTGATCGATATTAGCGCCACGCTTGGTGGAAGCTAGCGAGGCGGCCTCAACCATCGACGGTGCGCCGGCCAGATAGATGCGCCAGTCGCTGAGGTCGGTGAAATCTTCCGCCAACACATCGGTAACCAGCCCCAGGCGGAATTGCTTGTGCTCACCGGTGTGGCTCAGGCAGATCTGGTAGCTAAAATTGGCGAAGTCGGCGGCCAGCGTATTCAGATAGTTGAGGCCGTAAAGATCCGCTTCGGTGCGGGCGCCAAACAGCAGGTGGATATCGTTCTGCATGCCCGATTCAAGCGCCCCGCGCAAGATCGACAGGATCGGCGCGAGGCCGGTGCCGGTGGCGATGCAGAGCATCGGGCCTTCATGTTTGCGGCGCAGGTAGGAGGCGCCCAGCGGACCATTCAGCTTCAGCTTGGTACCCACCTTGATACTTTCATCCAGCTGCGAAGTCACGCGGCCACCGGGTACCAGGCGGATGTGAAACTCCAGTTCATTATCCTCAGCTAGCCCCGCCATGGAATAGGCGCGGGTACCCTCTTTCCAGAAGGTCAGGTTGGCGTACTGACCCGGTGAATACTCCAGCGGCTTGGCCGTTTTAAGGCGCAGGCGGCGGACATCGTCAGCCAGCACCTCAAAGGCGGTAACTTTCGCCTTAAGTGTTTTTGTGGGGTGGATAATCACTTCATCCGGTTCGGGAATCTCTATCTCGCAGTCGCTTTCGACAGAACTCTGACAGGCGAGAACATACTGGCCGTTGCTGGCCAGGCGTCCTTCGGCAGCGATCGGGCCTTTCACTTCGCCGCTGATCACTTTGCAGCGGCAGGTGCCGCAACGGCCGGAGAGGCAGCTGTACGACACCGGGACTTCATTATCGCGCAGCAGGTCCAGCAGACTGGTGCCGGTGGCGGCGGTAAGCGTCTTGTTTATTGGTTTTATACGCACTTCCATCGTCCATCGCTCCGTAACTATGGCTCGTTGATGACGTGGAAATCACTATAGGCAGGCGAATGATATTCAGATATAAAAGATCCGGAATAATCATAATTCACGAAACTAATAACAAGAATGATGCGAGGTGACTGATGCTTCGGTTGCAGGATATCGATCTGAATCTTCTGATCGTGTTTCAGCTGATGTACCGGGAGCGTAAGACAGGCGTAGTGGCTGAGCAGCTGGGGTTGTCCCAGCCCGCTGTCAGCAACGCCCTGGCCCGCTTGCGAAAGGTGCTGAACGATGAGCTGTTTGAACGCACTGCACGAGGGATGCGCCCTACACCCTATGCGGAGAATATTGCGGAATCGGTGGGCTATGCCCTCAGCACCCTGCAGGACGGGCTTAATTTCGAAGAGCGTTTCGACCCCGCCAAAAGTGATCGTACCTTCCATATCTCCATGACTGACCTGGGCGAGATGTACCTGCTGCCCCGATTGATCTCCCATCTGGCGGAACATGCGCCTCAGATCTCCATCAGTACCGTACGTGATACCGGCCGCTCTCTGAACGAGGAGATGGGCGCGGGTGCCGTGGACCTGGCGGTGGGGCTGCTGCCGCAGCTGGACGCGGGTTTCTATCAGCGCCGTCTATTTGATCAGGACTACGTCTGCTTGATGCGCAGAGATCATCCTCTAGCACAGGGGGAGCTAACGCTGGAACGTTTTTCCAGTGCTCAGCATATCGTTATCGAGGCTCGCGGTACCGGCCACGGCCGTATCGAAGAGCTGCTCAAGCGCAGCGGCGTCAACCGAATCGTCAGGCTGAATCTGCCCAACTTCATGTCCGCGCCCTATATCGTTGCCGAAACCGACCTGATCGCCACAGTCACGGAGAAACTTGCGCTGCAGACTGCCGACAAGCTGGGGCTGGTGGCCCATCCGCATCCGGTGCAGTTACCTTCTGCACAGATAAACCTGTTTTGGCACCGGCGCTTTCACCAGGACACCGGCAATATCTGGCTGCGCAATCTGCTGTTCCAGCTGTTTTCGGAGTGACAGGCCAGTACAGAAATCAGTGCAGAGATAAGTCCGCTCTCAGATAAAGCGGGCGGACGACTCTCTGAAGCTGTTGAGTAGATCCACCATGGTTGGTTCGTCCTGCACATCTTCACGCCAGCACATACCCACCGAACCCTCGTCGCTGTCGATATCGATATCCAGCGGCTCCATCAGACCGCGATCATTGAAATGATTGGCCACCCGCTCCGAAGCAACAGAGATCATATCGGTGTATTGCAGCAACCAGAGATTACCGACCTGGGAGGTGGACTCTACCCGGTAGCGAGGTGGTTTGCGCCCGGCCCGGGTTAGCGCTGCATCCAGCTTGGTGCGGATCGGTGTGCCGTCGGGCCAGACGATCCAGTCGTAGTCGTAAAGGTCATCCCAGCTCACCTTGCCGCGCTGGGCCAGCGGATGGCTCAGACGCGATACAACGCGGATTCGTTCGCTGTAGAGCTGTTCGCTGCGAAACTCCAGCGAGGGGCGATAGTTGTCCAGCCGGCCCACCACCACATCAAGCTCGCCCAGTTTCAACTTCGCCAACAGGGCGTTCATGGTGTTTTCCTGCACCTGCACCTTGGAACGGGGGTGCAGCTCCAGAAAGTGGCCGATGGCCGCCGGCACAAAACTGGGTGCCGATGCGGGGGAAGTGCCAATGGCCACACTCTCGGCCGCGCCCTCATGCACCGCCTCGATATTCTGTTGCGCGCGCTCTACCTCGGTCTGAATGCGGCGCGCATGGGCGATCAGCATGTGGCCCAGTGCCGTGGGGCGAAGCCCCCGGGCGTGGCGCTCGAACAGCTCGCCGCCCACATCCTCTTCCAGCTCTTTAAGCCAGCGCGAAAGGGAGGGTTGGGTGGTATAGGTCAACCGCGCGGTTTCACTGAGACTGCCGGTATTGCCGAGAGTGATCAGCAGCGGCAGATGCTTCAGGCGTATGTGTCGTGTCCAGTCCATGATATTACCCATGTCAAAATCGGTATGGGAGCATGTTTACATATCATTAGTCGATATAGGTTGGCTCGACAATAATGGCTCCATCGCTATAAAGCAACGAACGACAGGAAAGCCAGATGCAGCTTTACAGTTTCTTTAACAGTTCCACCTCATATCGCGTGCGTATCGCGATGGCGCTCAAAGGGCTGAGCTACGACTATCAGGGCATCAACCTGCGAGCCGGTGACCAGCGCAGCGAGGATTACCAGCAGGTTAACCCAGCCAGGGGGGTGCCCGTGCTGGTGGACGATAACGACGTTTCCCTAAGCCAGTCCATGGCGATCATTCAGTATCTGGATGACACTCATGGAGGTTGCTGCCTTATTCCACGGGAAGCGCTGGCCAAGGCGCGGGTGCTGGAGTTCTCCAACCTGATCGCCTGCGATATGCACCCGGTGAACAACCTGAGGATTCTAGGTTACCTGGTGAATAACCTGGGTGCCGACGACGCGCAGAAAAAAGAGTGGTACTGCCACTGGATCGCCGAAGGCTTCGCTGCTGCGGAAAAACTGCTGGAACGGCACGGCCATGGTGCCTACTGCTTCGGTGATGAGCCGACACTGGCGGACTGCTGTCTGGTACCTCAGGTGGCCAACGCTTCCCGCTTCGGCTGCGATCTAAGCCCCTACAAGCACGTGATGGCGATTTACGAACACTGTCAGCAGCATCCGGCTTTTAAAGAAGCAGCGCCGGAAAATCAGCCGGATTACATCGGTTAACAACAGCAGCTGATCAACGTTAAAGAACAAAGACCCCAAATAATGACGACTCACCCAAGACGAGGATAATAACGATGCAGTCTCTGGGCACACTGGAAGAGCTTCCACAGGAATACCGCGATGACCTCACCGACCTGAACCTCGTGCCGTTGTGGCCGAGCATGCGTGCGGTGCTGCCCTATGGCGTTCCGACCCGCAATACGCAGACCCTCAACTGGCGCTATGAGCAAGTACGCCCGCTCCTGATCCAGGCCGGTGAACTGACACCGATGGAGAAGGCCGAGCGCCGCGTACTGGTGCTGGCCAACCCCGGCCATGGTCTCACCAACATGCAGGCCACGCCGAGCATCTACCTGGGCCTGCAGCTGATCCTGCCGGGCGAGACTGCGCCGAATCACCGACATACCCCCAACGCGGTGCGCATCATCGTTGAAGGCGAGGGCGCCTATACCACCGTAGACGGCGAACCCTGCCGCATGGACCGTGGCGACCTGATCCTGACCCCGGCCGGTAAATGGCACGAACACCACCATGAGGGCGAAGGCCCCATAGTTTGGCTGGATGTGCTCGATCTGCCGCTGATCTACTCGCTCGAAGGTTCCTGGGCGATGGAAGGCCAGCCGCAGCAGGATGTAAAAGCGCGGGATAAATCCTTTGCCGATTACAGCGCGGCCGGTGTGGTACCGAACCTGAACTTCCAGCGTGAGAACAAAAACGCGCCGATGCTGCGCTACCCCTGGAGCAAGACCCGCGCCTGCCTTACCGAGATGGCAACGGACTACGCAGAGGGTCTGCTTCGGACCAGCTACGTCAACCCAGAGACCGGCGCCAGCCTGTTCCCGAGCATCGGCTTCGGCGCCATCATGCTGCGCCCAGGTGAAACCATCACCCTGCCAAAGCGCACCACCGCCTGCATCTTCCACGCGGTTGAAGGTGCCGGCACGCTGCAGGTCGAGGACGGTGCAGCGCTCAACTGGGTGGAGAAAGACACCCTGAGCGCGCCGGGTTACAGCGATATCACCCTGAGTAATGCATCCGGCACTGAACCGGCCTTCTTCATAACTGCCGACGAAGCGCCGCTGCATCAATATCTCGGCATTTTCTGATCGCCGTCCCCTGGCCGCGGCCGGGGGAAGTTGCACGCAATCCAATGACCCGACTTCATAAATTAAGAGAGACCCAACATGGCTAACACAGTATTCCCCGTACCCGCTCCGGTTCTGGCTCCGATCCAGGGTTCCGATGAGACTTTTCCGGTTAACCGCATCTTCTGCGTCGGCCGTAACTATCTTGCCCACGCCGCTGAAATGGGTGTGGCTGTGGATAAGAGCAAGCAGGAGCCGTTCTACTTCAACAAGCACCCGGCTTACCTGGTCGAGTCTGGCGCGGCTATCGATTATCCGCCGCAGACCGAGAACTACCACTATGAGATGGAGTTCGTGGTCGCCATCGGCAAAGCGGGTTTTGAAGTGTCCCAGGAAGATGCCGACGAGCTGATCTGGGGTTACGCCTGCGGTCTGGATATGACCCGCCGCGACCTGCAGTTGAAAGCGCGTGAGCAGGGCCGTCCCTGGGATCTGGGTAAGGACTTCGAAGAGTCTGCGATCCTCTCACCGATAGTACCTGTGGCCCAAACCGGCATCGTCAGCGAAGGCAAGATCGAGTTGGCCGTTAACGGTGAAACCAAGCAGTCATCCAATCTGAATCTGCTGATCTGGAACGTGCGCGAGATCATCGAGCACCTGTCCAGGTTCTACCACCTGCAGCCGGGCGACATCATCTACACCGGCACCCCTGAAGGTGTCGGCCCGGTTGTTGCCGGCGACAAGATCACCGGCAGCATCGAAAGTGTCGGCGAGATCGAACTGACTATCAACAAATAAACCAGTCTGACCCGCCAACGTGCCGCTATCTGCCCCATTAGCGGCACCGCTTTCATGTCTGCGTGCAGACACGCAAAAGAAGCAGAATATAACAACTAGAGGCTTTTGTGATGACGAACTTTAAGAAGCTGATCTCCTGTGTTGCACTGGGTGGAGCAATTCTGGCAAGTACAACTTCGGCCCAGGCCGAAAAACTGCGCCTTGGTCATGTAACCCCGCCGAGCCATATCTGGCACAAGGTCGCCGAGCGTTTTGACGCCAACTTGCAGGCCGCCACCAATGGCGACGACTCAATGATGATCTTCCCGCTGGGCAAGCTCGGTGGTCCGGACCAGATGATGGATCTGCTCCAGTCCGGCGGTCTGCAGCTGGCGATTCTCACGGCCAGCTCCGTGGCTAACCGCTACGAGCCAATGAACTCCTGGTTCCTGCCATACACCTTTAACAACGTCAGCGAAGCGGCTGCCGCGACTAGGTCGCCGGAAGCCCAGCAGATGCTGAAGGATCTGGAAGAACACAAGATGGTCGGTCTGGGCTATGCCCTAGCGGGCATGCGTCATGTGCTTTCCGCCGAGCCGCTGACCAGCATCGAATCGTTTGAGAACAAAAAGATCCGTGCCTTCCCGAACCCGGTCTTCAATGACTGGTGGTCCGAGCTGGGCGCTGCACCAACTGCACTGCCGCTGGCCGATGTCTCCTCTGCGCTGACCACCAACCTGCTGGACGGTGTCGATGTGGATCTGGATATCGTGGTTGGCCTGAAGATGTACCAGCAGGCGCCCAACCTGACTCTGACCAACCACATGGCTTTCCCGGCGGTAGTCGTCGCATCTGAAAAATGGTGGTCCGGCCTGTCTGCCGAGAAACAGCAGATCGTCATGGATGCCTACAAGGAAGCGGAAGCCTGGGGTTTTGAGCAGCAGGCGAAAGCAGAAATCAGCAATCTGCAGCTACTCAAAGATGCCGGCGTCACTGTGAACGAAATCGACCAGGGCGCGTTCCGTGAAACTGCTGGCAAGATCGTGCAGAAGTACACCTCTTCCAACGAGGCGATCGCTGAGTTCTACAAGGCTCAGACCGAGTAAAAGAGAGACCGGGCCCGGCTAGCCAATGAGACTGGCTCCAGGCCCGCAGCCAGGGGTTGCCATGATCAAATTGATTGAACTGCTGGACAAGGGAATGGCGCGTGTCGAATTCACGCTGCTTATAGCTCTGGTCGCGGCGCTTACACTTATCCTTTCCGCTCAGGTTATCCTGAGATATGTCTTCAGCAGCCCACTGTTCTGGGCTGAGGAAGTTGCCGTTCAGATTCTGATCTCGGCAACCTTCATCGGCGTCAGCTACCTGACATTTGCCGACTCGCTTGTGCGGGTGGATTTCCTGATCGATCAGCTCCCTCGGAGCATGCAGAACGCATTGACGTTCCTGCTGCGACTGGCTGCTTTTGGTGTGTTGGTCATTTTCTGTTACTACGCCACCGACTGGATCCTGCGGCCAGAGATCAAGACTGATATCTCGCCGACCACGGGGCTGCCACGCTGGTACAACTATTCTGTGCTGGTAGGTGCTTTCTACTGCATGACTTGGCATATGCTGGCAAAGCTGATCCTGTTCCGCCCCTACCAGCATAAGAATGCGGTGGGTGCGACCAATGCTGGGGGGGATGCATGATTACCACACTGACCTTTTTCGTGGCCCTGCTGCTCGGGCTGCCGATATTTATCACCTTGTTGCTGGGTACGCTGGTGTTCCTCTGGCAAACCGATCTGACGATTCTGATGAGTTCGCTGCCGATACAGCTTTACGGAGCGCTGAACCAGAATGGCCTGCTGGCGATCCCACTGTTCATGCTGGTGGGTGAACTGATGAACAAAGGCGGACTCACCCGCCGTCTGATGAACGCCGCCGAGGTATTCGTAGGTGGTTTTCGCGGCGGTCTGGCTTATGTGAACCTGCTCACCAACGCCATGGCGGCATCGATTCTCGGCTCCGCCACGGCACAGATTTCAGTCATGAGTCGGCTGATGGTGCCGACCATGGTGGAGAAAGGCTACAACAAGGAGTTTTCCGCTGCCGTGACCATGGCGGGCGGCTTGCTCGGCCCGATCATTCCACCATCGATGCTGATGATCATCTATGGTGTGGTGGCCTATCAGCCGATCTCTGCACTGTTTATCGCCGGTATTCTGCCAGGACTGGTGATCATCGCTGGCTTTGCCATCGTGATCTTTATCACCGGCCTGACCAAGGGCTTGCCCAAGGGCGAGAACCAACAGCGTGATATGCTGAAGGAAGATCTGATCGGCGGCCTGCTGCCGGGCGCAATCCCGTGCGTGGTTATCGTCTGCATCATCTCCGGTGTGATGACGCCCACCGAAGCGGGTGCCATCGCCTCGATCCTGTCGTTCCTACTCGGCAAGTTCGTTTACAAGGCGATAGCCCTTCGTGACCTGCCGCAGATATTCGGCTCGGTGGCGATCAACACCGCGACCATCACAGGCCTGATCGGTATCGCCTCGGTATTCGGCTGGGCACTGTCGTTCGAAGGTGTGCCAGACATGATGGTCGAGTACATCACGGGGCTGACTGACTCGCCGGTGATGTTCCTGATGCTGGTTTACCTGCTGGTGATCCTTCTGGGTATGTTTCTGGAGAGCATCAGCGTTATGATCGTGATCGTGCCTATCATACTGCCGGCGGCGATCTCCTACGGCATCGATCCGATCCACTTCGGCGTAATGATCAGCTTGGCAACTTTGGTTGGCTTGGTAACTCCGCCTGTGGGTCCGGGCCTTTATATTGCGATGGTCGCGGCTCAACTACCCATGGGGCGTCTATTTATAGCTATGCTGCCATTCTTGGCAATGATGATTTTGAGCATGCTTATTATCGCCCTGCTCCCTGAGATATCTCTTTGGCTACCCAGTTTAATGGGTGAAGGCTGAGCTATCTTAGTTCAATGAATATGTTGAGTTTGGTTCGAGAAAGATGGCCCTCCGTTTATAGTTACCCCAAGATTAGTTTCGGGGCCATCTCATTATGCCCAAGACTGTAAGTCGCTTTCGATAACTCAGGACAAAGCTGCCTTTGATTTTCTCATCGGAACGCGCAGTCATGAAACTGCGAAGGGCTGCCGTAAAATCACCGAAGTCAGGATTCGTTGCCAAGCGCTGCACTTAATCAAGGAGAAACAGTATCGGTTTGTTGGTGGCTTCCAGCTCTTCGAATGCGGCTTCAACAACCTGCTTTCCTGCTCTCGGCTGACTGCCATGACAGCAGTTACAAACGCCATGGTCGGAGATGATTTGTCGCGCCAGAAATCGACATAGGCCATCTATATATCCTGTTCCTTCACCAGTGGCGCGATATCACGCTGGACAAATTCCGTCTTGCCCCGCTTGCGAGGTGCAACTACACCAACCTGATGGGCCGCTCGGCGAACTCGGTCGCCATGAAACTGTGCAACCTGGCCAGTCTCGATCCGGCGATCACCGCATCAGGCCGTAAGGGTCTGACAGGTGCCTCAAAACTGGACCGAGTCATCTGGGACGAATTTCATGCCGATTGGGAGGGACTGGTATTGGAAAGCAGCCGAATAAAAGCCGAACTGGAACAGACCTCAGGCGATATAACGGAAACTGAATCCGCCAGTGAGGAACTGATAGACGACTTTACAGGCGAAACCCGCCGTCAAATCGTGCAGCAACGCATCAAGCAGTCGTTTTTCCGCCGCGCTGTGCTGTCGAGTTATCACCACCGCTGCTGCGTCACCGGCCTCTCGGAACCACGCCTACTGATCGCTAGCCATATCGTCCCGTGGAGTCAAGACAAAACCAACCGACTCAACCCCAGCAATGGGCTTTGCCTATCTGCGCTATATGATCGGGCCTTTGATCAGGGATTGATGACGTTTGATGAGGATTGGCGGGTTGTGCTGTCGGCCCAACTCAAACAGCCAGAGCCTGCCATGCAGCGCTTTTTCCAGGCGGTCGAGGGGCAAAAGATTGTGATGCCTGAGCGGTTTAGTCCTGATCCCGGATTGATGCAGCAGCATAGGGATCAGATTTTTGTGGGAGGGAGACTGATCTGATGGACATGGGGTTTGTTCTGCTTTGCGCACAGAGCGGACATGAGTTGGGTTGAAAGCCACATGGCCTTCAACCTTAGCCGATTTTGCAAAAGTGCTCTTTAGCTCGTGTAACCGTAGGTTTCATGCTCGCACTGAGGCTCTGAGTTGTAGATAGGCTGCCTTGTTTTCATCTGTCACTGTGTCTCCTCTGTTCTGTGTTAGAAGAGAGTCCAGGTTTGTCATCATATACCGCTCAATAGCCGCACGATTATCAGTCATATAACGATTTAAATCAGACATTTTAGGTGGTGTGTTCAGTCTTTCTTGGCGGTCACTGTAATGTAGCAAAGCCAATTCATGATTTTCCCAAAAAGACTCTACAGCTTGAAAGTCAGGATGAATACGTCCATCATCCATTTGAGCCAGAGGCTTACCCGCCAGATAATTGTCCACCATATCCTGCAAGCTAAAATCAGAAAAGCCTACTCCTCCACCAAATCGTGTGTCGAACTCCGAGTAGAGACCGGAAACAAGAGTATTCATCTCTTGATATAAGATCTGATTTTCTTGCTTCATATACCTTTCTGCGGCCATTTCAAATAACCCGGAAATATCGTTCCATATTGTGTAGTCCTGTATTTCTTGAGCATCTGGGGCGTATTTGTTAAATTCAACCCATAGACCTGACATATCTTCATCCACGACCATCGCATTTTCATAGTCTTCGCTAGAAGGAAGTGAAGATCCGTACCAGACTTCCATTGGTCTGAATGAATTATCGATCTGGTCACTTCCATCTATCCAGGCATTTTTCATACGATCGACCAGCTGACGAACTTCATCTGCTACAGGTTCATCCTGGCTGGACAGCCATCCATCCAAATCGGAGGGAAACTCAACCAGTTTGGACAGGCTTTTTTCAAGCTCGGCTATTTTCTCTTGATTTCGATTCCAAAACAGCTCCACTGACTCGGCCACGTCCGGAGACATATTACTTGGCAATATAGGTTGACCATCCTCTTGATCAAGAGAGCCCCTGAATAGGGTACTGAACATCCCTGCGTCGAGATCAAGGTCTTCGAAAGAATCAGCTAACGTGAAAATCTGATCGAGATATTCGATTGTGAGTTGTCTACGCTCGGTTAGCCATTGCTGCTGATAATCCGCAGCCTGTAAACCTGTTGCTGTACCTTCCGTTTTGTATGCTTGCCATTGTGCGTTTTCGCGTTCGCTCCAGAAAGTGACTTCTGCCACCCAGTCCTGATCAGCATCTTCAGACAACAAGTTTTTAGTAGGACCGGCTCCCACCATAGTGTCCTGATCGATTAGGCCATCCTTCTTCAATGCCTGAAGCTCTTTAACCACACTTTTGGCAGGCTCATCAATGTTTAGATGAATTTCTCGTTTTGGACCATTGTAGATTCCCTTCCATGTTACCGGTGTAATATAAGACATATAGGCCTCCAGTCCTTAGTATTTTTTATGTATATATTTAATGGTCACTAACCAAACCAACCTTCCCCAGTAGCTTCTTTATATACCGGGCTTGCATTTTTATTTGTAAAATCGATCAATATTTCAAGAATCTTCGAAGGTTCTGTTCCTTTAGATTTCTCGGAATCGTAAAGCTCTTTCCTGGCTGTTTTAAATATAGCCGCGTTTCGATTAAAAGCAGCTTCAAAATCCTGGGTAACCAAGCGTCCAGAAGTTGCGAGCCTATGAGGACCATTCAGGTTTTCGCGGATAGACTCCAAACTAACAAACATGGTTGTTACCGAGTTCACCATCATGTTTGACATTTCGTCCGCAAAAGAAGAGTCTACATTCCCCTCGTTAATGAGTCTCTGTTGGGCCTCGGTCCTGGGTGGTATTTCGTTCAGAGTGGAAGCATTCTCCACAAAGGTCTTTACAGCACTGGAAATAGTCACTTGATCGGCATATTTTGCCGTATTGGCATCAGTGGCAGGCAGAACATTGCCGCTTTGCTTACCACCTACGGATGATTGAATGTCATTGTAGGTCAATACGTTATAGCCGGACTGAATGATCATATCGCGCTCCTTGCAAGTAATCTTAACGTTTATAAAGCACAATCCATGCCGTAATCCTTACGGATAAAGGAAATACCGTGAAATCGCTGAGTCGCGTTTTTTACTAACTTATCCCTCCCTTTTATCTTCAGATTCTAATGTCTGAAAGGGCCAGCAAGCACTGACCCTCTTCATGCCCGCACCTCAGACATCAGTTTGCTCAGCCAAAGCAAGGGCGTCATCTAACTCAACGCCCAAATAGCGGACAGTGCTATCCAGCTTCGAATGACCGAGTAGTAGCTGGACAGCCCTCAGGTCATGCGTACGCCTGTATATCAGAGTGGGTTTGGTTCTTCTCATCGTGTGTGTGCCGTAGTCACAGACATCCAAACCAACACTTGTAACCCACTGATCAACGATGCGGGCATACTGTCGTGTAGTCAGATGGCGGTTGGGAACGACCCTGCTGGGGAACAGAAAGTCACTGCTTATTAGCCGTTTTTGGCCGATCCAGTCGCGTAGAGACTCTCGGGTCTCCTCCGTGATTTCGAACTGTACTGGTTTACCTGTTTTCTTTTGGATGATGATGGCTCTACTCTGGATCGTTGTACCGTGGCTGATATCTTTGACTTTGAGATTCATCAAATCACAACCACGCAGCTTACTATCGATCGCGAGGTTGAACATCGCCAGGTCTCGGGTTTTGCCGGAAAGCTCAAGACGTATCCGAATGCCCCAAATTTCTTTCAGCTTCAGAGGGCGCTTTGGGCCCATCAGCCTCCCCTTGTTCCAAGGTGGGTTCAGGTGCCTCTCATCAATACTATAATTGCTCATTGTCTTATCCTCTTGATAATAGAGGGTAAGTATTGATCAAGATGGTCCAGTCCAGCTGTACAATGCTCCTTCTGCGTATAGGGCCCTGTGTACTCATATTGCAAGGTGTTATACTGCACTCAGGCAACTGCTAAAGAGGAGGTGCCACCATGGCAACAACATCGTTTGACAAGAGCTTTGTGGTCACGGATCAGGAATCCATTGATCGGATCCATTATGACTTGGCGCACCCCCGCCTGATCAAGGTTACCAAACGCGACTACAAGGCCGAAAGTGCGAAGGGTATCAAGTTATTAAAACGACGATTGTCCAGCTCGGAGACCTGCTGAGAGAGCTTGGGGTAACCAACTCAACCAAGCTTCTCGGCACTTTCTCCTGCCCTCGTAACCTTGATGTCGAAAACTTTCTGACCAGCCCGGGCAAAGCAATTCGCTTTGAAGAAACGGGTAATGCACGAACCTATCTGATTTTGGATGAAGCAACCGGCGACCTGCTGGCTTATTTCTCCGTTTCCTTTAAAGAGCTGATCCTTGAAGGTACAGGGCTCAGCAAAACCAAAATACGCTCACTTGACGGTATCAGTAAAAACGCGGAGCGCATCCGGTCCTTCCTGATTGGCCAGCTTGGCAAAAATATGGCTATTAACGGTAACCCTATTGGGCTGGCTGATATTTTAAACGAAGCCTATGCCGTCTTTGCAGCGGCAAAACAGTTGATAGGTGGTCGTGTCATTATTTTGGAATGTGAAAATATTCCAGAGCTGATTGCCTATTATGAGCGGCATGGTTTTGCATTGATTGAAACTGTTACAGGCGACTCAGATCTCAGAACACTCTATATCCATATCGTGGAGTGATCGCAGAGGATCGCAACTGCCGTTTGGTCCGCTTTGGGCCAACATCGGGATTCCTGGCAAATGAATCAGGGTCTGCTCGTCGGGGTAGCCCGTTCATATCCATTATGATGAGCCCATCCTGAGCCCGATACGCCGACCATCCGATAGTGTCCACCTATTTTTAAGTGGACACTTTTGATTCATTAGACCGACGGTGTGTGGTTGATGTCGTGCTTTTGGTCTGCGCAGAGCCTGCCCAGACAGCCAAAGCGCCATAGTGCACCATACCATGAGGATCGCCAGGTCAGGAGGCCCGCCACCAGTACGGCGGCAAGCTGAATAAGTCCTATCCAGACTATGATGGCGATGGATAATTGCCAAGTTGTGGTACAGACCCAAAGGGCCGCCAAGAGGTGCAGGCAGGCTACCGCTTGGAACAGGTACCGGCGTCGGCCGGGTTTTTGACACCGGCCGTACACTGCTTGGTAATGACTGTCGATCGCCATGGCAAACTGAACAAACCCCAGAAAAATCATGATAAAGGCGAGTATCATCATACCGTACTTGCTCCGGTTGCTATTGGTGCTCTGGAGTTGTTGTGGTGAGTACCGCCTTTGCCGTTTTTGATGCGTTTGAGTGTATGCTGTCGTACCCAGAAGGCAGACATGAGTAATCCAAAACCGGTTATAAGCGCGATCAGATCGAAGCCGATTCTTGGCCAGTCATGAGCTACCAGTCCAGCCCAGAGTCCTACGGGTGAGGTGAGTCCATCCAGGATGGGTATACAGATAAACAGAGTGGCCGCCAAGCTCAGCTGAATAAACCAACCGTGCTGTTTACGTGCCAAATATGCATGCAGCAGAGTTAGCAGCCAGGTCAGAAATAACACGCGTATTTCCCAAAGGTCACGAGACTCCATATCTGCTGGCAGCAAGCGATTTGCCCAAAAATAGCTACCTATGGCGACCATCAAACCAGCAATTGCAGCAAGATTAAGCATACTGACCAGTTCATACCCCACTGACCCCGCCTGTTTTCGAGTACGCTTGACCACCCATAAAACGGCACCGGTTGCGACCATGGCACTACCAAGTATGCCAGCGATGAAAAACAGCATACGGGTGAGCACATCGGCAAAGCGGGCTTCGTGTGTAACCTTCAATACAATGAACACAGCGGTTGCCAGAGAGCTCGCCATTGACTGCACGGCTGTTTCACCCAGGTTCGCATCTTTTTGCCGGTTGCCATTCAAGTCATAGGTCAGCTGGCGCCCGGTGCGTCCGCCGAACAAGCTGTCACGTGTAGCGTTGGTCACCTGAATACGGGCATTGGCTGTCATCGGTTGTTGTATGTTGAGGCTCGCAACAGGCCCGTCAAACAGGAGCTCGGCATCGGCGAGAATGCCGGCCAAATCCGGCCTCACCACTGCTGGCCTTGTGTGTGTTGAAGGGTTGACGTGCTCAAACTGGCTCGCTGCAACCGTCGTTGGGCGACCTCCGTTCTGAGTGCCTGGGTTACTGTTCCAGAACAGCAGCGTCGATGACAGCAGTACCAGCCCTGAGAACGTGATCATGATGTGGAAGGGAAGAGCCAGTACGCTGCCGATGACATGCCCATCGATCCAGGACACCGTGCGCTTGCGGGGACGGAAGGTAAAAAAGTCACTGAAGATCTTGCGGTGCATGATGACACCACTGATGATCGCGACCAGCATCAGCATGCTGGCCACACCGACGATCGCGCGCCCAACATCCCGTGGCATGGCGTAGAGTTCAAAGTGAAAGTCATAAAGGAAATTACCGCCGGCTGTTTCACGCAGGACCAGCACTTCACCGTTTGACGCATCGAGGAGCGCACGGGGCCCCCGCCGACGCTGCTCGGCCTCACCTTCGGCGATCCAAGATACCCCTGTTTTGGGGTTCCGCTCTGATGGCAAGCTGATGCTCCAGCTTTTCCCCCAGGGTGCCAGCAGCGCCAATCGGTTCCAGGCACTATTGGTTGCAGTCGCGGTATCAACCTTGTTGGCAATGTGGCCTTCAGGCTGCATCCAGTGAGTGATTTCAGTGCGATAAAATGAAAGTGTGCCGGTGACGAAGACGGCAAACAGCAGCCAAATCAGGATCAGACTGCTCCAGGTGTGTAGCCAAGTCATGGATTGGCGAAAAGGCCCTTTCATGCGGTTACTCCTCCCTGAATGGCAAACCATCCTGCCCAGAGCACTGCATTGCCGGCAGCAATAGCGAAAGCGGTTTTTAGATGACTGCGGAAGCCGAATGCAGCCAAAATCAGCAACAGGTAGATTAGAAAAAAGCTGATATTGACCAGAAATCGATGGTCACGAGGTTCTAGGTTAGCAAAATACGCCAGCCACAGGCTGATAATAGCGGCTAGAGCATAACCACCCACTGCGGCACTCACCACGCGTGTGGTAAGCAGTAGTTGTTCCTTCAAAGTTGCATACTCCGTAATCGCCTTCAGCTTGGCGAGTGTGGACTAATGGACGATACTTCAGTTGGACGGTGCTGCGTGATATTCCGCGAGGACTTGCTCCAGCCAGCGGGTAATTCTGTTGTCAGTCTGCTCCGGTTGAATATCTTCATCCAGAGCGAGTCCGAAGAAGGCTTTGCCATCCGGTGTCAATGCGCGTGAGGCTTCAAAGGTATAACCTTCAGTGGGCCAGAAGCCGACAAAGCGGGCGCCAGTGGTTGCCAGGCGTTCATGTAACCAACCCACTGCATCGAGGAAAAACTCACCGTAGCCGAGTTGGTCACCGAGACCATAGAGAGCCAAAGTTTTACCCTGCACCGGGAAGGCCGCAATTTCGTTATCACGTTCTTCCCAGTCCTGTTGAATACCACCGAAATCCCAGGTCGGTATGCCCATGATGATGAGGTCGTAGTCCGCGAGCAGATCAGCGGTCACCTCATTGATGTTGATCACCTCAGGCGTCAGTCCATGGGACTCCAGTACAGACGACATGCGATAGGCCGCATCTTCTGTATTGCCGGTGTCCGTACCAAAAATAATGGCTGTAAAGGGGAGTTCGTTCACGTTCAGATTCCATCAACAAGCGATGTTAGGGAGGGTGGTGCGAAGGTGCCTGCAGCGGGAGCCCGAAGGGGTAGGCTCATGGCTGCAGGCGGTTAAATCCGCGTAGGATTCCACACTTAGAAATCGACAGTTAATCCCATGTTGAGACGTCTGCCATCCAGCACGACCCCGTAGTCATCGTTGGTGACCTCCTTATCCAACAGGTTGTACACACCCGCCTTTACACGGGCAGAGGGTGTCAGTTGATACACCAGGCCGGCATCGACAAAACCATAGCCAGGCGTGCCATCGGACATGCTGGTGCGGCCCATGTAATCGGTGGTTTTGCCACGGTAGTTACCTTGCATCCACAGGTTCAACTGCTCAGACTGCTGCCAATCCAGACTGGCGTTGAACATGTGCTTGGGTATTTTGTTCAGAGGCTCGCCTTTGAACTCACCGGTTTTCTGCTCCGAGTCGGTGTAGGTGTAGCTGGTACTGAGTCCCAGTGTAGGTGTCAGCTCATAATCCAGTGTCACCTCAATGCCGTGCATCTCTGCTTCATCAATGTTTTTGCGAGTACTGAGGAAGTTATAGTTGTTGCCCTCGTAGGCACAAGCCCAGGTTGATGGATCGTTGCGGTCCCCGTTGGGAGATGTACAGAAGCGGTCCTCAGCAATTTTGTCTTTGTAATTGGTGTGGAACAGCATCAGACTGGTGTTGAGCCCTGTTGTCATACTGTCAAATACAAATCCCATTTCGTAGCTGACACTTTTTTCAGGCTCAAGATCTGGGTTGCCGATAATCAGGGCGCGGGGATGAGGCGCTGGTGAGCCACCACCGCCGGTACCCCGCCCAAACCCTGCCGTCGCCTCAGCCAGTCCAGGTTGTTTGTAGCCAGTGGAAATACCGCCTTTCAACGCCCACTCCGGTGTTAGGCGGTAATTGGCGTAGATGCGGGGTGAAAGGTGGCCGCCAAAAAGTTCGTCATCGTTGTAGCGCAAACCGGTTGTCAGATTGAGTTTATCAGTGAGCGACCAGTCTACCTCAGTAAAAACGGCCGCAATCCAGCGATCAACGTTCCTTACGGCGCCCGGAACATTGGATGTGAGCAGGCCATTGGTCTCGTCAGTAAAGTCCTCGATTTTGTACTGGCCACCAAAAGTGAGTGTATGGGCCCCCATAAAATACGTTGCTTGGGAGTTAAGAGTGGTTACTTCTTCCTTTTTTTCCCGGTCTTGAACCAGTTCAGAAATATCCTGTTGCAGGAAGGTGCTCAAGAAGAGATTGCCATAGCGGCCATCATGAGAAAGCACGTATACATCCTTGTCATAAGTACGTGTTGACCCAGTTTCCGTGCCAGCGACGCTTTTGCCAGGTGTTGTGGTGCTTTCCAGACGTGAAGAATCATAGCTAAAGGCAAATTCGTTCTGCTCATTCGGCGTCAGGAACAACTTGATACCACCTTGCTTGCGCGATGTATCCGGCTTACTTGCCGCCCCGTCGCCACCACCAGCAAAATCACTTTCATCCAAACCCAGCCAACTGCCATTCACCTGAGCGCTGAGAATACCTGGCAGAAGTGCACCAGCAGCGTACAAGTTGACCTGCTGCTCATCGTTGCTGAGGTCATTCATAGACTTGGTGTACTCGGTACTCAGTGTGCCTGACCACTGCTCACCGCCGCGACGCGTAATGATATTAATTACGCCACCCATGGCTTCAGAGCCATAGAGGGATGACATGGGACCGCGAATTACTTCAATTCTATCGATCATGGAAATAGGCGGCAGTGCGATTTGTTTGCCACCATCAGAGCCGTTGGTATTCACCGCACGGCCGGCTGAAATCGGTTTCCCATCAATCAGGTAAAGTGTGTAGCTGTCGTCCATCCCACGGATACTGATGTCCTGCATGTTGCCGCCGCCTGTCACATAGAGGCCTGGGATGTTCTTTACAGCATCCACAATGCTGTTATATGACTTCTTTTCCAGTTCTTCCCGGGAAATCACGGAGATACTTGCAGGCGCATCCATGATGTTCTGCTCGAAGCCAGCCGCAGTAACAACAACCTTATCCTGGTCGATGGGCTCAGCTGCCTGTGTTGAAACACTGATGGCTGCAGCTACCGCAACAGTCAATAAATGAGGAGGGAAGCGATACATACTCTGTCCTTAATACAATATTGAGAATGGTTATCGATACGGGTGAATGCTACCGTTACTGATAATTATTTACATATGTTAATGAATATATTTACATAACTTTACACTTCGTTCGGGAACTCATGAGTGCTCATGCTTCTTAGGAGGTAGATGGTGTTTCATTGTATGAGACTGTGTTGTTGGGGAACGACCTGCCGTCAGGGTCAGCCCTGAAACAAGGCCCCAACATTCCAGTTGCGATAAGGTGAGCCAGCAACTTGCTATGTACCCCATGAATCATCCGGTTGCTGTGGTATCCTCTTTGGATTCAGTATATGTATTCAGACATAAGGAAGTGCCGCCCTGCCCAGCTGCTTTGTGTTTGTCAGTCACTCACATTAGAATATGCAAAACGACTAATGAACAATCCAACGCAATAGTCACGCCGTAACTAATCAAATCGGTTCATTACTTTACCAAGCAGGAGCTTACTGTGCTGTCACAACGCTACACCCGTCTGGTCACCACACTACTGATGTCGATGGTCATGGTTACCCTGATGACGTTTGTGATCACCGCCATCAACACCGGTTTCACCGAAGGCTTCTCGTCACGTTGGGGCATGGCGATTCTGATTGCCTGGCCGATCGCGTTTCCGCTGATTTATGTGCTGCCCAAGCGCATGCAGATGCTGGCCGGTCGGATTTGCAGCCTGCCTCATTAAATCAGTGTACTGAGTTTGCCCCTCGAGCCTGCACCTTGCAGGCTTTAGTCCCCTTGGCACAGCCTAACCTTCGATCCATCCAACTGCCCTTTCTTATCACGTTGGCCCAGGCCAGAGCTTTTAATATATAAAAGCTATCGAACCATTAATTACGATTAATTTCACACATTCAAAGCCTCTCGATACCATAGCTCCATATTCGAAATGCACTGAACGCCGAACAGGAGATTCCACAGGACAGGCGGACGGTCGCAACATATAACTTTACCGAGAGATGACGCACATGTTGGATACCAATCTGAAGCAGCAGTTGAACACCTACCTGAAGAACATTGTTACCCCGATCGAGCTGACACTGACCACCAATGATAGCGACAAGTCCAAGGAACTGGCGGATCTGACACATGAGATCGCCGAGCTGTCTGACCAGATCAGTGTGAAGGCTGGCAGCGATCGTCGCGAGCCGAGCATGGCCGTTGGTGCCGCCGGTCAGGCACCGCGGGTCAACTTTGCCGGTATCCCCATGGGCCACGAATTTACCTCGCTGGTACTGGCATTGCTGCAGGCCGGCGGTCATCCGTCCAAGGCCGATGCCGCACTGCAGGAGCAGATCAGCAACCTGAAGGGCGAATTCCACTTCGAGACCTACATCTCACTGTCGTGCCAGAACTGCCCGGACGTGGTACAGGCACTGAACCTGATGGCGGTGCTGAACCCGAACATTACCCACACCATGATCGATGGTGCGCTGTTCCAGCAGGAAGTTGAAGAACGTCAGATCATGGCCGTGCCGTCCGTCTACCTGAACGGCGAACACTTTGGTCAGGGCCGCATGACGCTGCCGGAGATCATCAACAAGCTGGATACCGGCGCGGCCGAGAAGAAAGCGGCTGAGCTGAACGAGCGCGAGCCTTACGAAGTGTTGATCGTCGGCGGTGGCCCGGCCGATGCCTCGGCAGCGATCTACGCCGCACGCAAGGGCATCCGCACCGGTGTGGTCGCCGAGCGTTTCGGCGGTCAGGTGATGGATACGGTCGGTATCGAAAACTTCATCTCCGTGCCCTACACCGAAGGCCCGAAATTGGTCGCCAGCCTGGAACAGCACGTCAAGGAATATGAAGTCGAGGTGATCACCGAGCAGTCAGCGGCAAAATTGAAGAAAGGCGAGCTGATCGAGGTGGAGCTGGCCAGCGGTGCGACCCTGAAAAGCCGCAGCGTGATTCTGGCCACCGGTGCCCGCTGGCGTGAAATGAACGTACCGGGCGAGCAGGAATACCGCGGCAAGGGCGTGGCCTACTGCCCGCACTGCGACGGTCCACTGTTCAAGGGCAAGAGCGTGGCGGTGATCGGTGGCGGCAACTCCGGCATCGAGGCTGCGATCGACTTGGCCGGTATTGTTAAAGACGTGACCGTGCTGGAATTCTCCGACACCCTGCGCGCCGACAGCGTGCTGGTGAAGAAGGCGGAGTCTCTGCCCAACATCACCATCATCAAGCAGGCGATGACCACCGAAGTACTGGGTGACGGCAACAAGGTGATCGGCCTGAAGTACAAGGACCGCAAGACCGATGAGTCTCATGTGGTGGATGTGGCCGGCATCTTCGTGCAGATCGGTCTGGTGCCGAACAGCGAGTGGCTGAAGGACTCACTGGAGCTGACCGAGCGCGGCGAGATCGTCATCGACAGCCACGGCGCCACCTCCATGCCGGGTGTGTTTGCAGCCGGTGATGTGACCGCGACACCGTACAAGCAGATCATCATCTCCATGGGGTCTGGCGCAACCGCGGCCTTGGGTGCCTTTGATCACCTGATCCGCAACTGAACTCTATCTCTCTTCAGCGTTTTGCTGACTTGCACCGCCCTTCGGGGCGGTTTTTTTGTTTGTGGTCCGTCAAGAAATCAGTATGTTCTTCCGCTTGAGGTAGTGCTGAATATGATCAAAGGTCGCGATCACAAAATCGGCTTCCTCGATAATCAGATTGAGCCGCTCCAGGCGCTCTGCTGCCTGCTCGGGATAGTGATGTGCAAACTTGTTGCGCAACACAGCAGCAGTACCGAACTCTTCTGCTGAACGAATCGCACCCAGTTTTTCCATCAGCAGAGTCTTGTCCCGGTTGGATTTATCCGAAATATCTTCCTGTTCAACATAGGCAATCCCCCTGAACAAATGGTCCTGAATCATGGCTACCGTCTGGGAATACCTTAAAATCAAGGCATCAATGGATTCTTCCTGTTCATCCGTCAGATGTTCCAGCTGCGCCTCTGCCAGAGGGAACAGAGACCGGACCTTGTTTACGGAATAGGTCAGTTTGCCAATCCGTTGCTCGCAAGCTGCAATATTGGTTGCCAGAATGCGTTGTTCCTTGTTCAAAGCTGCACTCCTTCTCGTGCTATGGCGTGAATGGGCTCGTCCGGCGTATCACGCTGTTTTACCAGCAAATCAATATGGGTATCACAGGCACCGCTGATGCGGTATTCCAACAGTAGCCTTTGCTTCAGCGACAACGGTTGGCTGGTTTCAAAAAACAGATCAATATCCCCGCCACGGCGGTTTACATCCGCCCGGGAGCCAAACAAATAAATTGTCCCTTCAGGATCAACCGCTGTCAGCAACTGCCGAATGGCCTGCTCTTCCCGAGTCGTTAATCTGTATTGAGTTGCCATACGAAATGTCCTGCCTAAACCGTTCTGAAAGCAGTATAGCGACCTTTGCATTTGGCTTCACAGACGCAGCATCACCTGATCACCACGGCAGTCCACTTCCAAAGCGCTCAATCAGAAAGTCGCACAAAAGCTGCAGTCGTGGCGAGCGCTGTCGCGCCTGTGGATACACCAGCCAGACGCCGCTGTAGGGGTAACGGTACTGTTCCAGCATCGAGATCAGCTCACCACGTCGCAGGGCCGGCTCGACGTAATAATCAGGCAGTTGGGCGATCCCCAACCCTTTGCTGACCGCATCCAGCAACGCAGGGCCAGAATTGGAACGCCAGTTGCCGCTGGCTTTCAGCTCCTTGCGCTGGCCATTTTCACTGAACAGCCAGAAGCTGTTGGACCCCATCAGGCAGTTGTGTCGACCCAGCTCGGACAGTGTGTGCGGCATGGGGTGACGCTGCAGGTAGCCGGCGCTGGCACAGAGGTATTCGCGTCGGTCGCACAGTCGCCGCGCCAGCAGGGAGGAGTCTTTCAGCGTACCCATACGCACGGCCAGGTCATAACCTTCGCTGATCAGGTCGGTCTGGCGGTTGGTCAGGTGCAGGTCGAGGTTGATTTTCGGGTATTGCAGCATGAAGTCGTTCAGCTGCGGCGCCAGAAAGCGCTCACCGAAGGTGGTGGCGCAGGTCACTCTGAGCGTGCCCGAAGGTTCCGCCTGAAAGCTGGACAGCTCTTCTTCCGCCGCGCTGAAACCCTGCAGCAGTTCACGGCAGTGCTGAAAGTAGTGTTCGCCCGCTTCACTGAGGCGAAACTTCCGCGTGGTGCGATACAGCAATGGCGTGCTCAGTTCGGCCTCCAGTCGGGCTACCAGCCGGCTGATATGCGAGGGCGAAACCTTGAGTTTGCGTGCCGCCGCCGAAAAACTGCCCTGCTGTACTACCTCGACAAAGGCTTCGATTGCTTCCCAGTGCCGCATTCTATGTTCCCCGCCCGTCTGATATAGATCCTGTATGCCAGAATTATTGCAGCTGAGCAAAAATACTTTTCGATTGCTGTCATTATCACGGAGCAGATCTGGGGCTACACTTGAGCCATCACGTTTATCTCAAATCTGTATTCGACTCGGGAGATCACCATGAAGTCACGCGCCGCCGTTGCCTGGGAAGCGGGCAAACCCCTCACCATCGAAGAAGTGGACGTTCAGGGCCCCAAGGCCGGTGAAGTGCTGGTACGCATCGTTGCCACCGGCGTTTGCCATACGGATGCCTTTACACTCTCGGGTGCGGACCCTGAAGGGATCTTCCCATCGATTCTGGGCCATGAAGGTGCCGGTGTGGTGGAAGAAGTGGGCCCGGGCGTCACCACGCTGAAGCCGGGGGATCACGTTATTCCGCTCTATACTGCCGAGTGCGGCAAGTGCAAGTTCTGCCTCTCCGGCAAGACCAACCTGTGTCAGGCAGTACGCGCCACTCAGGGCCAGGGCCTGATGCCGGATGGCACCAGCCGTTTCTCCATCGGCGGCAAAACGCTGTTCCATTACATGGGTACATCCACCTTTTCCGAGTACACCGTGGTACCGGAGATTTCATTGGCGAAAATCCATGTCGATGCGCCACTGGAGAAAGTCTGTCTGCTGGGTTGCGGCATTACTACCGGTATTGGTGCAGTGCTGAACACAGCGAAGGTTGAACCGGGCTCCACCGTCGCGATCTTTGGTTTGGGCGGCATCGGTTTGTCCTGCATCCAGGGCGCCCGCATGGCCAATGCGGCGCGCATCATCGCCATCGACGTTAACGAAGACAAGTTCGAGATGGCACGCCAGTTCGGTGCCACCGACTGCGTCAACCCGAAAGACTTCTCCGATCCGATCCAGCAGGTGATCGTCGACATGACCGACGGCGGCGTGGACTACTCCTTCGAGTGTATCGGTAACGTTCAGGTTATGCGTTCTGCACTGGAGTGCTGCCACAAGGGTTGGGGTGAATCCATCATCATCGGTGTTGCCGGTGCCGGTGAAGAGATTTCCACCCGTCCGTTCCAGCTGGTGACCGGTCGCGTCTGGAAAGGCTCCGCCTTCGGTGGCGTCAAGGGCCGCAGCCAGCTGCCGGGCTACGTTGAGGACTACATGAACGGCAAGATCGAGATCGATCCGTTCATCACCCACACCATGGGTCTGGAGGACATCAACAAGGCGTTTGACCTGATGCACGAAGGCAAGAGCATCCGCTCGGTGATTCTGTTCGATCAGTAATCAAGGAGGGTCCCATGACTCAAGCAGCCCCCGAGCTGGTCGCCAGCAACAAATGCTTTGACGGTTGGCTCAAGCGCTACAAACACAGTTCGACGACGACCGGCACGGAGATGGTGTTTGCCATCTACCTGCCACCGCAGGCACAAACGCAGCCGGTACCGGTACTGTACTGGCTGTCGGGCCTGACCTGTACGGATGAGAACTTCATGCAGAAGGCCGGTGCCCAACGCGTTGCCGCCGAACTGGGCGTCGCCATTGTTGCGCCGGATACCAGTCCGCGTGGCACCGACCTGCCCGGCGAGCATGACAGCTACGATTTCGGCTCCGGTGCCGGTTTTTATGTGAATGCGACCGAGGCGCCCTGGTCTGCTCACTATCGCATGTACGATTATGTGACCGACGAGCTGCCGGCGCTGATCGAACAGCATTTCCCAGTAACCCAAAAACGCGCCATCAGTGGTCACTCCATGGGCGGTCACGGTGCGCTGATCTGTGCTTTGAAGAATCCGGGCCGATATGTATCGGTATCGGCTTTCGCGCCGATCAGTAATCCGACCAACTGCCCGTGGGGCGAAAAGGCGTTTTCAGGCTATCTGGGCACTGATCGCGAGGCATGGAAAGCCTGGGACAGCTGTGAACTGATAGCAACCGCGAAAGAACGGCTGCCGATTCTGGTGGATCAGGGCGAGGCGGATGATTTCCTGCAGGAACAGCTCAAGCCGGAAGCGCTGAAAGCAGCCTATGCGTCGGCGGGACATCCGCTGGAGCTGCGCATGCGCCCCGGTTATGACCACAGCTACTTCTTCATCGCCAGCTTTATCGAAGACCACCTGCGCCATCATGCCCGGGCGTTGAAACAGACCTGAGGATCGGCATAAAAAAACGCCGACTGCACAGGCATGTCGGCGTTTTTTACTACTTTGACGCTTAGAGCGCGGCCAGAACGGTCTCGGCGCTGCTCTTGTCGATGCCCTTCTCGTCCACGTTCAGCAGTTCTACCTTACCGTCGTTGACGATCATGGCATAGCGCTGGCTGCGCTTGCCGAACTGGATGCCGGACAGGTCCTGATCCAGGCCCATCGCAGAGGCAAATTCACCGATGCCGTCGGCCAGCATGATAATTTCGTCGGCGTTCTGATCCTTGCCCCAGGCGTCCATTACGAACACGTCGTTGACCGCGGTGCAGATGATGCTGTCCACGCCCTTGGCCTTGATCTCGTCAGCCTTGACCACAAAGCCCGGCAGGTGGGTCATGGAGCAACCCGGAGTAAAGGCGCCCGGTACCGCAAACAGTACCACTTTCTTGCCGGCGAAGAGGTCAGCGGTCTGAACCGCTTCCGGCCCTTCCTTGCCCATCACGCGCAGTTCTACATTGGGAATAGTGTCACCGATCTGGATGCTCATATGGTCTCTCCACAGCGTTATTGTTGACTGATTTACTCGGGATTGTAGCAGATCCTATTCATCAAGATAGTCAATCCAGCCACGCAGCAGACCGATAAAATCCTCCAGCCCCGACTCGCAGGCTTCATCGGCCAGACCAAAGCCTCCTTCCAGCTCATCCAGATCGCCTTCAGCCTGGAGCCAGACGCGTGCGCTTTCACTGTCCAGCTGCAGACTCAACTCTTGCCCATGCCAATCAAACTGCCCACGACGATCACTCAGCAGGGTTTCGGCTCGCTGCAGGATGCGTTCGGCTTCGCCCCGGTTATCACCCAGCGCCTCGCTCAGCCAGCGACCAAACAGCGCCTGTTCCATCTCGACGATCGCTTCGGGCTGATCGTAGAGGTCTCGTCTGAATTCGTATTCCATCGCGTTGTCTCACTCATGCATCCACTCGCGCCAGACGCGCGTAAGATGGAAATAGTACACCACCTGAACCGGGACCGGATGTCCCAGGAGATCCCATGACCGACATCCACAGCAAACTCCGCCGTGCTGCAGCAGTGCCCAGCAGCCGTTTTTCACGCATGGCCAGCCTGACCGGCCTGGCCGGGCGGGTGGCCGGCAATCTGGTTACCGAAGGCAGCAAGCAGTGGATGCAGGGCCGACGACCGGCGCTGTCCGAGCTGCTGCTCAGCCGCAAGAACCTGGAGCAGGTCGCCGATAAGCTGGCACGGATGCGCGGGGCGGCGATGAAGCTTGGCCAACTGATCTCCATGGACTCAGGGGCGCTGTTGCCACCGGAACTGGCAGCGGTACTGGAGCGACTGCGTGATGATGCGGTGATCATGCCCGCGGCTCAGCTGGTCGGCGTACTGGAAAGCAACTGGGGCAGCGACTGGGATCAGCGCTTGGCGCAGTTCAGTTTTGATCCGGTGGCCGCCGCCTCCATCGGGCAGGTACATAAGGGCCGCACCCATGGCGGACGCGAGCTGGCGATCAAGATTCAGTATCCAGGTGTACGTCGCAGCATCGACAGCGATATCGACAATGTTGTTTCCCTGCTGCGCCTCAGCGGTCTGCTGCCGCGGGAATTGGACATCGACCCGCTGGTGGCTGAAGCCAAGCAGCAGCTGCGGCTGGAGACGGATTATCTGCACGAGCAGCAACAGCTGCTGGCCTACGATGCGGCGCTGCTGGGCTTTCGTCATTATGATGCCCTGGCACTGCCCGGCGTCGACACCGAGTTATCCACAGAACAGATCCTGTGCATGGATTTCATCGAGGGGGTCAGTCTGAAACAGGCAGCCGCTGAACAGCCTGCGCTCAAGGATCATATCCCCGCCCTGCTGCTGGAGCTGTTCTTCTGCGAGCTGTTTCAACTGCACTGCGTGCAGACCGATCCCAACCCGGCCAACTACCAGTACAACCTGCAGCAGGACCGGCTGGTATTGCTGGATTTTGGCGCCGTGCGCCGTTTCTCGATCGACTTTGTACTGCAGTATCACCATGCCATCTGTGCCGCCACCGATCGTAACCAGACGGAACTGGCGCAGGCACTGGAAACGCTAGGCTTTTTCAGTCAGCGTCATGATGCCGCCAACCGCCAGGTTGTGCTGGACATTTTCATGGAAGCCACTGAACCGCTGCGCACGCCGGGGGCCTATGATTTTGGCAACTCAGATCTGGCCCAGCGGATTCATCAGCGCGGCATGGCGATCAGCAGCGACCCGGACGCCTGGCATACACCACCGGCAGATGTGCTGTTTCTGCACCGCAAGATGGGCGGGCTGTTCATGCTCGCCTCCCAGCTCGGTGCCAACGTCGATGTGCATGTCATCTTCAATCGCTATCGGGAGCTTTCATGAGCCTGTTGAGTTCGTTCGATTCCCCCATCACTGCTGTACTGATCGGTGCCAGCGGCGGCATTGGCCAGGCGGTGCTGGCACAGCTGCTGGACGAACCTCGGGTCAGCCGGGTATACGCTTTCGCTCGCCGGATTCCCGAGCCACTGAAGCAACAGGCGGAACGCAATCCGGATCGGCTCAGCCTGCACCCCATCGACTTGAGTCAGGAAGGCTCCATCATCGCCTGTGCCGAACAGCTCAAGGACGTAACCCCAAATCTGGTATTGATCACCTCGGGGCTTTTGCATTCAGAGGAGAGTCTGCCGGAGAAAAGCTGGCGCAACCTGGAGAGTGACTACTTCCAGCAGCAGATGCAGATCAATGCGTTGGCACCGGCCTTGCTGGCCAAACATCTGATCCCACTGCTGCCGAAGGATCAACGAGCAGTATTTGCGGCGCTGTCGGCACGGGTAGGCAGTATCGGAGACAACCGGCTCGGTGGCTGGTACAGCTACCGAGCCAGCAAGGCGGCGTTAAATATGCTACTGCGCTGTACCGCTATTGAAGCCAAACGGCGCTGGCCCAAACTGGTGGTGGCGGGGTTGCATCCAGGCACTGTGGATACACCGCTGTCAGAACCGTTCCAGGCCCGTGTACCGGAAGGAAAATTGTTTACGCCCGAGTTTTCGGCCCGCTCACTGCTGCAGGTGATCGATGGCCTGACACCAATGGATTCAGGCAATGTGTATGCTTGGGACGGTCAGCTGATTCAGCCCTGATGCGGTAGCGGGGACCTCAACCTTCGTCTGAAACCGGCTTCCAGCGGATGGTGACATCGCGAACACCCCAGTCGAGCGCGGCCCCAACATCCTCGCCCATGTAAATGTCGATCTTGCGCTCCCAACGGGGGTGCATCTTATCCAGTACCCGGTAGGTGCCCGGCAGGCCTTCGATCTGTACCTGCATGTTGTAATCCAGGCCTTCTTCCAGCAGATCACGTGACACGGCAATCGCTTTCATTCCCGGTTTCAAGCGATCACCCCAGGCGGCAATCGCCGGGTTCCCCACCGTTTGCTCAGGTACCGAGTTATAAGCGGACGCCCTGACATCAAGTGCATGCTGCTCAGGTGCCGACTCGGCACAGCCCGAGAGCAGCAACCCACCGGCGAAGAGCAGACACTTGTATGAAGAAGATGGCATTTATCACCCTGATCGAATCTTTTGCGTGACTTTACCACTAACCGGGGGTATATAGCATCATCTATGTTATGGAGGATACCCCTGTGTATTCACCGCCCGAACTTGATCTCGACCTGACCCAAAGCCTCTACGATAAGATCGCTGACGCACTGGTTGAGCAGGGCTATATCATTCTGCCCTCTGCCTTGCCTGAATCACTTGGCCATGCGCTGCGTCAGCACCTGCAGGCAATGGATGACGAGCAGTTTCGTCGCGCCGGTATCGGTCGTGAACAGGATCACCAGCTGCACGGCGAGATCCGCCGTGATCAGATCCGTTGGCTGAGCCATCAGTCACTGATCGAGGCACAGTATCTGCGGTGGATGAACGATTTGCGTGAAGGGCTGAACCGGCGGCTATTCATGGGGCTGTTCGATTATGAGGCTCACTTCGCCCACTATCCTGAAGGCGCGTTCTACAAACGGCACCTGGATGCCTTCCGTGGCCAAACCAACCGCGTGCTGACAACGGTGTTTTACCTCAACCCTGACTGGCAACCTGAGCTTGGGGGCGAACTGTTGATCTGGCCGACCCACGACAGCGAAGAGGTGGTCGAAAGGGTGGTGCCCCAGATGGGCACACTGGTTCTTTTCCTCAGCGAGCGTTTTCCGCATGAAGTGCTGCCGGCACGTGCCGATCGCTACAGCATCGCCGGCTGGTTCCGGGTCAATACCAGCATCAACAACCAGATCGACCCGCCCCACTGAGCCCTACAACAGTTTAAGCGGCGGCTGTTGCAACGCGCTCAGCTGTTCGCGCAACTGCAGGATATGCTCACCCCAGTAGCGTTCGGTGTTGAACCAGGTGAAGTTGTGCGGAAAAGCCGGGTCTTCCCAGCGCCGGGCAAGCCAGGCACTGTAATGCATCATTCTCAGTGTGCGCAGTGCCTCTACCAGATGCAGCTCACGCGGATCAAAATCAGCGAACTCACTGTATCCCGCGATCACCTCGGCCAGCTGCAGCTGTTGCTGCACGCGGTCATCGCCGGTCAGCAGCATCCACAGGTCCTGAATCGCCGGGGCCATGCGCGCATCATCAAAATCGACAAAGTTGGGCGTATCATCACGCCAGAGAATGTTGCCGCCATGACAGTCGCCATGCGCGCGAATCAGCTTCACCTCACCGGCGGCGGCAAAGCAGGCCTCGATCCCGTCGAGCAGATCGGCGCAGAGACTGGTGTACGCCTCACGCAGTGAAGACGGAATAAAGCCTTCACTGATCAATGCCACACTGTCACGACCGTAGGTCTGGATATCCAGCGCCGGACGGTGCACGAAGGGGCGCACAGCTCCGACCAGGTGGATTCGCCCCAGAGTCTGCCCCAGCTGATACAAATGGTCGGGGTCATCCAGCTCCGGTGCGCGCCCACCTCGGCGCTTGAACAGGGAGAACCGATAATCCTTGAAATGGAACAGGCTTTCACCGGCACTGTTGGTCAAGGGTGCTACCACCGGAAGCTCCTGCTCAACCAGCTCAAAACAGAACTGATGTTCTTCCAGGATCTGTTCATCACTCCAGCGCAAGGGGCGGTAAAACTTGGCGATCAGTGGTTCACTTTCTTCTATACCCACTTGATAGACACGGTTCTCGTAGCTGTTCAGTGCCAGAATACGGCCATCACTGAGGTAGCCCATCGACTCCACCGCATCAATCACAGTATCGGGCGTCAACTGGTAGAACGGTTGGAGATTTTCTTGCTGCATGAGTCACCCCGAGTCAGATAGAACGGCATTCCAGTATCATCATTTGCCACTTAGGAATCGCTAGGATGACTTGGTATGCAAAGATAAACCACCTTGATTTATTGTGAACCTGCTCTTTTACCAGGAAAGATCAGGTTCTGTAATTGCAGGAAATGCCATATGTCACATCAGTCCAACGGCACTGAAGGTATAACCGAATGGGAAGGTGTACAATAATGGACCTCAACTTAAAACAGGGAGATAGTTATGAAAGCAGCATCCATTCTGCTGTTGGCAGCGGGAATTGGCACCATGAGCAACGTTACCGGCGTTCAGGCGTCTTCTCTTGTTGAGGCCTCCGACCCGGAGAAGATCGTTCAACTGGCCCGAGGCTTCGGTTCCGCCACTTTGGGAACAGATGACTATGGTGACCCGCTTATTACGGGCCGGATTGACAGTAACAAATATGGTATCTATTTCTACAATTGCGAAGACAACAAAGACTGTGAAAACATCGTATTTTCCGCTGCCTGGGCTGACCAGCCTGTATCCTTGCAGAGAATCAATGAGTGGAACGAGACACAGCTTTTTGGCACGGCTTACCTGGACGAAGACGGCGACCCGAACATCGACATGCCCGTTAATTTGAAATATGGCGTCAGCAGCAGCAACTTCGATGACACTATCGACTGGTGGATGCTGACCATGAAGGAATTCGAAAAGTACATCCAGGACAACTGACCCACTATAGCTGACGCTGACTCATCCAGGAATGAGTCAGCGTCAGGCTTCGGATACAGGTGTCAGGTCCTGCTGCATCTCCTGCAGAATCCAGTCACGAAACGCCTGCATGCCATAGGTGAGCTGGCGCTTCTCCTGATAGACCAGATAGAACGCCCTCGGCTTGTCCAGCGTGATATCAAACGGCACCACCAGCTGTCCCGCTTCCAGTTCGCGCTGCACCAGCGCCCGGTCAGCCAGTGATACACCTATCCCTTCAATGGCCGCCGACACGGCCAGTGCGGTACTGGAGAAAGACATGGTTCGGGTTGATGTGTTGGCTCTGACGCCCAGCTGCTGCAGAATCTGCTGCCATTCCTGCCTCCGTCCACTGACGTGAATAAGCGTTCGCTTGAGCAGATCTTCAGGACTGTTCAGCCCCTCTGCCAACTTGGGGCTGCACACCGGCGTCGAGACCAGATAGCGCAGAAAATGGATATCCACCCCCCGCCAGTTGCCTTCGCCGTAATACACCGCCATATCGGTATCGGAGTGTTCGAAATCGATAAAGCCAGTGGTGGAACTGAAGCGCAGCTCCACGTCCGGGTACTGCTCCTGAAACCGGGTAATGCGCGGCACCAGCCA
Source organism: Marinobacterium sp. MBR-111 (assembly GCF_040547585.1). Classification (NCBI taxonomy): domain Bacteria; kingdom Pseudomonadati; phylum Pseudomonadota; class Gammaproteobacteria; order Oceanospirillales; family Oceanospirillaceae; genus Marinobacterium; species Marinobacterium sp. MBR-111. Next base: position 145,229 of record NZ_JBEPQA010000007.1, on the reverse strand, counting down.
GCGGGTCAAAAACGCAGGCGCTACGCTGATGTTGACCGCACTCAGGTTCGGTGATGTCATCAAACGCCGCGTTGCACTTTCAATTTCATCCAGCGCCAGCTGTACGGAAGGAAGGTAGCGCTCGCCGGCCGCGGTCAGACTGACCTTGCGTTTCTCGCGCCGAAACAGCTTCAAGCCCAAAAATTCTTCAAGCAACTTGATCTGATGACTGATCGCAGACGGGGTCACGAACAGTTCCTCTGCAGCTTCGTTGAAGCTCAGGTTTCGCGCGGCAGACTCGAAACTGCGCAGGGCGTTGAGCGGTGGCAGACGGCGGATGGTGGCGCTCCTCTTATAGTTTAGTTTTTTTCAACTATAGCCTGAAAAACAATCTTTTGTGGCAATGCAGCATAGACCTTAGTATAACGCCTGAAAATTAACCCCCATTTGAGGAGCTCTACTCGAAAATGTCCGACTTCAATCGCATGGTAATGACACAAAATGGAATGGTAGACGTGGATTACTATGTTGAACAAGCTCGCCGTGAGCGTGCTGAATTCATCATGCAGGGAATCGCGTCACTGTACCGCCGCGTTGCTCGCCTGTTGAAACCGCGTCGTCCGCTGGCAGGTGCCACCGCGCTGGTTAACTGAGACAGAGTAGACTGTGGAGCGGGTCACAATCCCGCTCCTGCATTCACTTCAGCGACATCCAGTTCCTGAATCGCGGCTTTCAGCGCTGCAAAACAGTCGGCATCGATTGCCGTGTGCAAGTTCTCCGCCATCATCTCCAGTGCCTGTGCTACCGGAATGGCTCCTCGATAGGGGCGTTCAGCCGTAATGGCATCGAAGATGTCTGCGGTTGTGATAATCCGGGTTTCCCGCGTGATCTGTTCTGCCTTGAGCTGTTTGGGATATCCCTTGCCATCCAGCCGTTCATGGTGAGCGCCAGCCACCTGTGCCAATTCGCTGAATACGCCAATACGCGACAGAATCTCTTCCGTAAAGCGGGCATGATTCTGTACCTGTTGCCATTCATCCGCATCCAGCTTGCCAGGTTTATCGAGAATGCTGTTGCTCACACCCAGCTTACCGATATCGTGCAGCAGTGCACCACGTCGAAGCCAGCGGCGCCGTTGCGGCTCAATACCCAACTGCTCGGCTATCAGATCGGTATAGAGCGCCACTCGCTCGCTGTGACCGGCGGTGTAGGGACTTTTGGCATCCACTACCTGACCAAAGGCTGCAGCCACTCGGTCCAGGTAGTCTTCATTCACCTCAATTTCATGTCCTGCCGGCGACAGAGCCAGCACGCGTTCAGGCAGCTCTGGGCTGGCCAGCATCGACCAGAAGTCAGCCGACTCTGCTGCCTGCTCAAGGGCTTTCACCAATGCCGGATCAAACCAGTGGCCGCTGCGCGCTCGCGCCTCATCCAGTGCTGCATCAGGCCCGGCCGCGGCATGGAACACCTCCACCACCTGCGCCAGTAGCGCCACGCGTGAATACAACGGAATGGCCTCACCGGACCGCTGTTCAGGCTGACCTGTTCCGCTCCAGTGTTCATCCAATGAATGAATACCGGCCGCTACCGACTCACTGAAACCCAGATCACGCGCAATGGACGCACCCCGTTCGCAGCGGGTCGCAATCAGCTCAGTGGCAATGGATTCACCGTTGCGGGCAATATTCAACAGCCGCTTGAAACGTTCGGCAACACCGGCATCACGCCCGGTATGCTGCAGCAGAAACCTGATCACCTGCGTCAGGCTACCGTTAACCCATTTAAAGTCACGCTTGAAGCCAAGATCATCCGTGCCATATAGCTGACAGATACGCGCGGCATTGCTGCTGCAGCCCAAGTCTTTCAGTAAAAGCGTGTAATACAGCTCCCAGCGTGCAGCGTCATCCAGGCCCAGCTGATCCGCCAGATGCATACCAATCCAGCAACAGCGCATGCAATGCCCCGGTGGTTGCCCCTCGGTCATGTCCAGCGCATGCGACAATGCACTGATCAGCTCTGACAGTTTCATGCCGGTGGTACCGGCCAGATTCCAGCGTTCCATTCACCGCTCCAGCAACATGTCTGGTACTCAGTATACGCACAGAGCAGCGGGTTGAGTCACCCTGCCCGCAACTCGGCCCGCGTCCACTGACGCCAGCGAGCATTCACCCAAAGCGACAACAGGATAACCGCGCCACCGATCAGCAAACGCGGGATGTCCGCATCCCGATTCCAGATCACGAGGTTGACGACCAGCCCGGCCGGCACCAGTGCATTATTCATGATGCCCAGCGTACCGGCATCCACCTGAGTCGCACCCTTGTTCCAGAAGAAGAACCCCAGCCCTGAGGCCACCAGCCCAAGCCAACTCAACACTGTCCAGTGTGTTGTCGTCTGAGGCAGACGTTCCATGTTACCCAGCATCAGAAAGGCGGGCAGTACCAGTGCAAACGCTCCGATAAAGAAAAAGCCAAACACCTGCCAGAGATTTTGCCCATCAGGATAATAGTGCCGCACCAAATGAGCATAGCCGACCTGACCCGCCGCAAAGGCAAGATTGGCCAACTGCAGAATCAGAAAACCGGTAATAAACGCCTCGCTGACACCATCGTAGCGGATAATTGCCGCGCCCAGCACAGCGACCAGCGTCGAGATAATGGGCCCGAAGCTGAAACGACGTTTCAGTGCGTTATCCACCAGTGCCACATAGAGCGGCGTGAAAATGGTGAACAGCAGCACCTCCGGCACACTGAGATATTCAAACGAGAGATACAGACAGGTATAGGTCAGCCCGAATTGCAGCGCCCCAACCAGCGTGACACCGACCATAAACCCGGGTGTAAAACGGGCAGGACGCAGCAGCGGGATAAATATCATCCCCGCCAGCACAATGCGAGTCAGGACTGAAAAGTAACTGTCCACCTGACCGGCGAGATACTCACCGATCAGGCTGAAAGACACCGCCCACAGCAGCGTGACGGCAATCAGGTAGTTCATTCATATGCTCCAGCATGATGGCATTACGCCGCAAGCATACTGGATTTTATCCCTTGAGCAGACCTGCTTGGTAGCAAGCGGTTCAACTTTGCGAGCGCGGCTGCATTACCAGCTCGGCCCATGACTGGGTCGATGTCAGATCCGGCCCTGTCACCTTGCCGGCCTCTTCCACTGCGCTGCTCTGTGTCTGCACACGCTGCGGGGCATGTGGATTGATTACATGCGGCACCTCTTCAGTATTGAACATGACCAGCCGAGGCGGACCACTCATCAAAAGGGGCTGCAGGACCTGAGGTAAGCCGGCAAAAGTCAGTATAACTGTCAGGATCATAATTAGACGCAGCATGGACGTTCTCCTTGAATCGTTTCTGAACAAGCAACATCAAAAGCTGTGCCATATTAATCAAAGCCATTTAATATCAATTGGTTACAAAAAAAATCAAGCGAAGATCATAAGCGTTCGGGGTTTGGCAGAAGGCAATACTGCCAAAAGTGTCGCAGAATACTTGACATATTGTGACGTAAAGAACCTATTTATTTAAAATCAATGACTTATGTCGTATCTTTTTAGCAACACACATTTACCCAACGTCCAGAAAGACAAAACCCGGCCTGAGCCGGGTTCTGGGGTATCGCATGTGCGCTTCGATCAGTTGATCTTTGCGTCCAGTTCTCCGCGCTCGTAACGCTCGGACATATGCTCCAGCGAGATCGCCTTGATCTTGCTGGCATGACCGGCGGTACCGAAGGCTTCGTAACGGGCGACACAGATCTCGGTCATCGCCTGCATGGTGGCCTTGAGGAATTTGCGCGGGTCGAACTCGGCCGGGTTTTCGGCCAGGAAGCGACGCACGGCACCGGTAGACGCCAGACGCAGGTCGGTGTCGATGTTGACCTTGCGCACACCGTACTTGATGCCTTCAACGATCTGCTCCACCGGTACACCGTAGGTTTCCGGAATCTCGCCACCGAACTGGTTGATCACCGCCAGCCATTCCTGAGGAACGGAGGAGGAACCGTGCATCACCAAGTGGGTAGTGGGGATACGTTCGTGGATCGCACGGATGCGGTCAATTGCCAGAATATCGCCTGTCGGCGGCTTGGTGAACTTGTAGGCACCGTGGGAGGTACCGCATGCGATCGCCAGCGCATCCACGTTGGTGGCCTTGACGAAGTCGGCGGCTTCATCCGGATCGGTCAGCATCTGGTCGTGGGTCAGGATACCCTCAGCGCCAATACCGTCCTCTTCACCGGCCTGTCCGGTTTCCAGCGAGCCCAGGCAGCCCAGTTCGCCTTCAACGGAGACACCACAGGCGTGCGCCATCTCAACAGTACGACGGGTGACGTCGACGTTGTAGGCATAATCGGTCGGGGTCTTGCCGTCTTCGCCCAGAGAGCCGTCCATCATGACTGAGGAGAAGCCCATGGCGATGGAACGCTGGCAGACTGCCGGGCTGGTACCGTGGTCCTGGTGCATGCACACCGGCACGTCCGGGAACTCTTCGATCGCCGCCAGAATCATGTGGCGCAGGAAGTTGGAACCGGCGTACTTGCGCGCACCGGCAGAGGCCTGAACGATCACCGGCGAGTCGGTCTTGGCCGCCGCTTCCATGATCGCACGCATCTGCTCCAGGTTGTTGACGTTGAACGCCGGAATGCCGTAGCCATATTCGGCGGCATGGTCCAGCAGCTGACGCATGGAGATCAAAGCCATGGTTTCACCCTTTGAATTGGTTCATCAAAAAATCTTATTTGGCTGCACGCTGTTCCAGCATGGCAACCGCCGGCAGTACCTTGCCTTCCACAAACTCCAGGAAGGCACCACCGCCAGTGGAGATGTAAGAGATCTTATCAGCGATGTCGTATTTATCCACCGCAGCCAGCGTGTCGCCACCACCAGCGATGGAGAAACCGGCGCTGTTAGCGATCGCCAGTGACAATGCCTTGGTGCCTTCGCCGAACTGATCGAACTCGAACACGCCGACCGGTCCGTTCCAGATAATGGTGCCGGCGCTGGTCAGCAGAGCAGCCAGGTTCTTGGCAGATTCGGGGCCAATGTCCAGAATCATTTCGTCGTCGGCTACGTCGTCAGCGGACTTGATCACCGCTTCAGCGGTCTCGGCAAATTCCTTGGCAACAACGACATCAACCGGCAGCGGGATGTTGACTTTTTCCATCAGCGCCTTGGCCGCCGGAATCAGATCATGTTCGCACAGGGACTTGCCCACCGGCTTACCAGCTGCCGCGAGGAAGGTGTTGGCGATACCGCCACCGACGATCAACTGATCGCACTTCTCGGACAATGCATTCAGCACTTCCAGCTTGGTGGACACCTTGGAGCCACCAACGATGGCAGCCATCGGACGAGCCGGGTTGTCCAGCGCCTTGGCCAGCGCATCCAGTTCATTGGCCAGCAGCGGACCTGCGCAGGCGATGGGAGCGAATTTGCCAACACCATGGGTCGAGGCCTGAGCGCGGTGGGCAGTACCGAAAGCATCCATCACGTAGACATCACACAGTGCCGCCATCTTTTTCGACAGCTCTTCGTTGTCCTTTTTCTCGCCCGGATTGAAGCGTACGTTTTCCAGCAGGACCAGTTCACCTTCACCCACTTCAAAGCCGCCGTCCAGCCAGTCCTTGACCAGCGGTACCGGACGCTGCAGCAATTTGCTGATATGTTCGGCCACCGGCGCCAGCGAGTACTTTTCTTCGTATTCGCCTTCGGTGGGGCGGCCCAAATGGGACATTACCATCACTTTGGCACCGGCTTTCAGTGCCACTTCGATGGTGGGCAGAGAAGCACGGATACGGGCGTCGGAGGTCACTTGACCATCCTTGACCGGAACATTGAGATCTTCACGGATCAGCACGCGCTTGCCGGCCAGATCCAGATCAGTCATCTTCAAAACGCTCATCAGAGGGATTCCTGTTTCTTGTTAGTTCAGTCAATCAGTCCTTGAGCTGCAGCCAGTACCGGGAGAGATCCAGCATCCGGTTGGCAAACGCCCATTCATTGTCAAACCAGCACAACAGCTTCAGCAGTCGGCCACAGGACACCCGCGTTTGGGTACCGTCAACCACCGCCGAACGGGGATCCGTATTGAAATCCACCGACGCATGCGGCTCTTCGGTATAGCCCAACAGCCCGGCCAGTTCATTGTCGGCCGCTGCGCGCAGCATGGCGTTGATCTGTTGCGGGTTGGTATCCTGCTGCAGGTTCACCGACAGGTCCATTAGCGAAACGTTGATGGTCGGCACCCGCACGTGCAGACACTCGAAGCGCCCGGCCAGATGCGGCAACAGACGATCAATTCCACGGCTCAAGCCGGTATCCACGGGGATAATCGACTGCATGGCACTGCGCGCCAGCCGCAGGTCACTGCGGTGATAGCTGTCGATCACCGGCTGATCATTCATCGCCGAGTGGATGGTAGTCGTCACCCCACTTTCGATGCCGAAGTGGCGATCCAGCAGATCCAGCACCGGCACCACACAGTTGGTGGTGCATGAGGCCGCCGAGGCGATGCGGTGTTCTGCCTTGAGGCTGGACTCGTTAAAGCCAAATACCACTGTGGCATCGATATCCGCCTGCGCCGGGTGCGAATACAGCAACCGCTTGGCACCGCTGGCCAGATGACGCTCGGCATCGGCTCGAGTGCGAAAGGCGCCGGAACATTCCAGCACCAGGTCCACATCCAGCTCGCCCCAGGGAATCTGCTCGGGCTCTGCCAGGCTGAATACCCGGATACGGTCACCGTTGATCAGCAGGGCTTCGCCATCGTTTTCGACAGAACAGGGAAAGCGCCCATGAGTGGTGTCATAACGGGTCAGGTAGGTGAGCGTGTCCAGATCCGACAGCTCATTGATCGCCACCACCTGCAACTGGTGCTGCAGGCCGCGTTGATAGACCGCCCTGAGCACGCCCTGGCCGATACGGCCATAGCCGTTGATCGCGATTCTGTAGCTCATCCGGCGCTCATGCTGACCAGAACTGCAACAACATGCCGCCGGGCGCACAGAGTGCCCGGCAGTACGTTTTGCAGCGGTTTACAGCAGGCCTTCAACAGTGCTGACCACATTCTCGACGGTGAAGCCGAAGTGCTTGAACAGGTCGCCGGCCGGGGCGGATTCGCCGAAGCTGCGCATGCCGACGATGGCGCCGTTCAGGCCCACGTACTTGTACCAGAAATCGGCGTGAGCCGCTTCCACGGCAACGCGAGCGGTAACGGCGGCGGGAAGTACCTGCTCCTTGTACGCCGCATCCTGCTTGTCAAAACGCTCGGTACAGGGCATGGAAACTACACGGACCTGCTTGCCCTTGGCGCTCAGTGCATCGGCTGCGTCCATGGCCAGACCGACCTCGGAGCCGGTGGCGATCAGGATCGCATCCGGAGTACCGGCGCAGTCACGCAGGATGTAGCCACCGCGTTCAATGGCGTCGATCTGAGCCGCATCGCGGTTCTGGTGCGGCAGGTTCTGACGCGAGAAAATCAGCGCGCTGGGGCCGTCGGTGCGCTGCACGGAAGACTTCCACGACACGGCGGATTCCACCGCGTCACAGGGACGCCAGGTTTCCATGTTCGGGGTCAGACGCAGGTTGGCGATCTGCTCGATCGGCTGATGCGTCGGGCCATCTTCGCCCAGACCGATGGAGTCATGGGTGTAGACGAACAGCACACGCTGTTTCATCAGGGCGGCCATGCGCACCGCGTTGCGGGCGTACTCCATGAATACCAGGAAGGTGGCGCCGTAGGGAATGAAACCTCCGTGCAGGGCAATACCGTTCATGATCGCGCTCATGCCGAATTCGCGCACACCGTAGTGGATGTAGTTGCCGTTGGCATCATTGCGGCTCAGGCCCTTGGAGCCGGACCAAAGCGTCAGGTTGGAACCGGCCAAATCGGCAGAGCCGCCCATAAATTCCGGCAGCATCGGACCGAAGGCTTCGATGGCATTCTGCGAGGCCTTGCGCGAGGCGATGGTGTCGCCCTTCTCGGCCACCTGGGCGATCCAGGCATCCGCCTTTTCAGCGAAGTCGGCCGGCAGGTCGCCGGACAGACGGCGCAGCAGTTCTTCGGCCAGTTCCGGGTACGCGGTCTGATAGGCGCTCAGTCGCTCATTCCAGTCATTTTCGGCGTTGGAGCCAGCTTCACGCGCATCCCAAAGCTCATACAGCTCTTCGGGGATTTCAAATTCAGGATGTGCCCACTGCAACGCGTCACGCGCCAGCATGATCTCATCATGGCCCAGAGGCGCACCGTGGCACTCTTCCTTGCCCTGCTTGTTGGGCGAACCGAAACCGATGATAGTCTTGCAGCAGATTAGGGTCGGCTGCTCGGTGTTTTCACGAGCATTCTCGATGGCAGCACGAATCTGGTCGCTGTCGTGACCATCGATGTCACGGATCACTTGCCAGCCGTAGGCTTCGAAACGTGCCGGAGTATCGTCAGTGAACCAGCCTTCCACTTCGCCGTCGATGGAGATGCCGTTGTCATCCCAGAACGCGATCAGTTTGCCCAGACCCAAAGTACCGGCCAGAGCACAGGCTTCGTGAGAGACCCCTTCCATCAGGCAGCCATCGCCCATAAAGGTGTAAGTGTAATGGTCGATGATGTCGTGACCGTCACGGTTGAACTGGGCCGCCAGCGCTTTTTCGGCAATCGCCATGCCCACGGCGTTGGTGACACCCTGACCCAGCGGACCGGTGGTGGTTTCAACACCCGGGCAGTAGCCGTATTCCGGATGACCGGCAGTCTTGCTGTGCAGCTGGCGGAAGTTCTTCAGATCATCGATGCTGACATCGTAGCCGGTCAGGTGCAGCAGCGAGTAGATCAGCATGGAGCCATGGCCGTTGGACAGCACGAAGCGGTCACGGTCATACCAGTGCGGGTTGCCGGGGTTGTGCTTCATGAAGTCGTTCCACAACACTTCGGCGATATCCGCCATGCCCATGGGGGCACCCGGGTGACCGGATTTTGCTTTCTGTACGGCGTCCATGCTCAATGCGCGAATGGCATTGGCAAGTTCTCGGCGAGAGGACATCAATCTACTCCTGGGGCTGGACCCAACCTTGAGGTTTACGGAATCGGAATATAAAGGCGCAATTTTCGCCCAGATAGCGACCAGCTTCAAATCCATTTGTGCAAATGGAGTGTTTTTCATGCAGTCATCGCAAAATTTTCAGCCAAAATCGAACCAGATGTTATGCACAAGCCCGGCGCTGACGTTAAAATGTGCGGTTTATTCAACCCAAACCGTATCAGCCCGGCATCGCCCCGGCTGCTCCTAACCACTGCGTGAGGATTATTACCGGAAATGAGCGAATATAGCCTGTTCACCTCCGAGTCCGTGTCTGAAGGGCACCCGGACAAAATTGCCGACCAGATCTCCGATGCCGTCCTGGACGCCATCATCGCGGAAGACAAGTATGCCCGTGTTGCCTGTGAAACCATGGTCAAGACCGGTGTGGCGATCGTCTCCGGCGAAATCAGCACTTCGGCCTGGATCGACCTGGAAGATCTGGTACGCGGCGTGATCTGTGATATCGGCTACACCTCTTCTGACGTGGGTTACGATGGTGAAACCTGCGGCGTGATCAACATCATCGGCAAGCAGTCCGTCGATATCGCCCAGGGCGTTGACCGCAGCCGCCCGGAAGATCAGGGTGCCGGTGACCAGGGCCTGATGTTCGGTTACGCCTCCAACGAAACCGACGTACTGATGCCCGCACCGATCACTTTCTCTCACCGCCTGGTGGAACGTCAGGCCGAAGCGCGCAAATCTGGCCTGCTGCCATGGCTGCGTCCCGACGCCAAGTCTCAGGTGACCTGCCGCTACGAAAACGGCCAGCCGGTCGCAATTGATGCAGTGGTACTGTCGACTCAGCACAACCCGGACGTATCCCAGGCCGACCTGCAGGAAGCGGTGCAGGAGCTGATCATCAAGCATGTGCTGCCGGCCGAATTGCTGCACAAGGGCACCCAGTACCACATCAACCCTACCGGCAAGTTCGTCATCGGCGGCCCGGTGGGCGACTGTGGTCTGACTGGCCGCAAGATCATCGTCGATACCTACGGCGGCATGGCCCGTCACGGTGGCGGCGCCTTCTCCGGCAAGGACCCGTCCAAGGTGGACCGTTCCGCCGCCTACGCCGGTCGTTACGTGGCCAAGAACATCGTTGCCGCCGGCCTGGCTGACCGCATCGAGATTCAGGTCTCCTACGCCATCGGCGTGGCCGAGCCGACTTCCGTGTCCATCAACACCTTCGGCACCGGCAAGATCAGCGATGACAAGATCATCGAACTGGTACGCGAGCACTTCGATCTACGTCCGTACGCAATCACCCGCATGCTCGACCTGCTGCACCCGATGTACCGCCAGACCGCGGCCTACGGCCACTTCGGTCGCGACCCCTTCGAGATGACCGTGGGTAACGATACCTTCACGGCCTTCCCGTGGGAGATGACCGACAAGGCTGACGCTTTGCGTGCGGCGGCTGGTCTGTAAGTTCGATCGACTCCAAGGCGGTGAGGCCAAGTCTGGCTGACCGTCTGCCGCCAGGACGGCGGCAGCCGAGCCCCCATGGATGGGTTCACGGCGTGTCAGACAGGCTTGGCCTCACCGACCCGAAGAGTCTTTTGCCGAGATAGCCTTTCGGCCTTCCCACCACAACTGGCATCCCCCACCTGCCCTGCGCCATAATAGCGGCTGAACTTTCAGTCAGCAGGACCGCTATGCGTATCCCCCGGGTATATGAACCCCAGCCTTTGGCCCCCGGCCTCTGTATCGACCTCGGCGATACCACCATCCAGCATGTCATCCGCGCCCTGCGCCTGCGCGAAGGCGATCGCATCTGCCTGTTCAACGGCGATGGTCATGAATACCCTGCCGTACTGACACAGGTCGACAAGCGCTCGGCACAGGCGACACTGGAACCAGGGCTGACACCGACGGTCGAATCGACATTGCAGATTCATGTCGGTCAGACACTCTCCCGCGGTGAGCGGATGGATTATGCAGTACAGAAAGCCACCGAGATGGGTGTCAGTCGCATTACACCGCTGACCAGCGAGCGCTGCGAGGTCAAACTCAAGGCCGAGCGTGAAGACAAGCGTCTGCGTCACTGGCAGCAGGTAGCGATCAGTGCCTGCGAACAGAGCCAGCGTACCCGGGTACCCGAAATCGCCGAAGTCAGCCCGCTGCTGGACTGGATTCAAACCGTTGAAGCCGATCTCAAGCTGGTGCTGCATCACCACACGGCTCGCCCACTGCAGACGATGGAAGCGCCCGACTCGGTTGCGCTGTTGATCGGTCCCGAGGGCGGCTTGACCGAAGCCGAAGTGGAAGCGGCACTGGCTGCGGGCTTCGAACCGGTCGCCTTTGGCCCTCGAGTGATGCGCACCGAGACCGCACCAGTTGCGGCCTGCGCCATTCTGCAGTATCTCTGGGGCGATCTGGGTTAAGATTGAACGCACATTCAGCACAGGAATTTTTCAGATGACGATTAAAGTCGGCGTGGTGATGGACCCCATCGAGCAGATCACCTACAAAAAGGACAGCTCACTGGCGATGCTCTGGGCTGCGCAACGCAAGGGCTGGGAGCTGCACTACATGGAGCAGCAGCACCTGTTCCTGCGTGACGGCAAGGTGAAAGGGCAGATGGCACCGCTGAAGGTGGCCATGGACCCGGACAACTGGTTTGAGCACGGCGAGTATGTGATCCGCGACCTGGCCGAGCTGGACGTGATCCTGATGCGTAAGGACCCGCCGTTCGATAACGAATTCATCTACAGCACCCACCTGTTGGCGATGGCGGAATCCGAGGGTACCCTGATCGTCAACCGTACCGGCAGTCTGCGTGATTTCAATGAAAAGTTGTTTGCCACCCACTTTCCGCAATGCTGCCCGCCGGTACTGGTCACACGCCGGGCCGATCTGTTGCGCCAATTCCACGCCGAGCACAAGAATGTCATCTTCAAGCCACTGGACGGCATGGGCGGTTCGTCCATCTTCCACATTCGTGAAGACGGCACCAATCTGGGCGTCATCATCGAGACCCTGACCGCCCACGGCACCCAGACCATCATGGCGCAGAAGTACATACCCGAGATCAAGGACGGCGACAAACGCATCCTGATGATCAACGGTGAGCCTGTACCCTATGCGCTGGCCCGTATTCCCATGGCCGGTGAAACCCGTGGCAACCTGGCCGCCGGCGGTCGTGGCGAAGGCCGCCCACTAACGGATCGCGATCGCTGGATCTGTGAACAGGTCGGCCCAACGCTGAAAGAAAAGGGCCTGCTGTTCGTGGGTCTGGATGTGATCGGCGACTACCTGACCGAAATCAACGTCACCAGCCCCACCTGCATTCGCGAGCTGGATCAGCAGTTTGATCTGGACATCGGCATGCAGCTGATGGACTGCATTGATGAGGTATTGAAAACACGATGATCAAAAGGGGCACGCACCTGCCGCTTTGGCATATTATGAACAGAGATCGCTTCGGCTTCATGCTGTTCATTGCCACAGCAGTACACGGTGTGCTCCTGCTTGCCCTGGGCTTCTCGCTCCCTGAACGAGAACCTCCGCGCCAGACACTGGATGTCACCCTGGCGCAGTATCCGCAGCAGGACGCACCGGACAAGGCCGACTTCATTGCCCAACATAACCAAATGGGCAGCGGGAGCAATGATGACGCCACCACGCCGGCTACCACTGAAATGGCGCCACTGGCCAGTGAAAAACCTCAGGAGCAGGCCGCTCAGCGGGCACCTGCACCGCCAGAACCTGAGCAACCCCCGGCACCGGAACCCGAGCCGGGCAACAGCCCCGAACAGCAGGAGAGCCAGGCACAGGGCCAGAAGGCTATTGTCGCCACTCAAAGCGAGCAAAAGCCCCGCGCCAGCGAGCCGAAGCCACAACAGGCCGCGGCTGCTGCTCCACCGGTCAACGCCAACTCCTCTTCATTGCTAAACCGGGCTTTGGAAATGGCCAGCCTGCAGACACAGCTGGATCTGGAGCGTGAAACGCGTGCCAGAAAGCCTCGTGTCCTGCGCCTGACATCAGCTTCTACCCAGGCACATTCCTATGCCAGCTATCTGGATAACTGGCGTCGCCGAGTCGAGACCGTGGGCAACCTGAACTACCCGGAGCAGGCCCGCAATCAGGGACTGCAGGGCAAACTGCGGCTGCTGGTGGCTCTGCGCCCTGACGGCAGTGTCGAAAACATCGAAATCCTGCAGTCCTCCGGCCACCGAGCACTTGATGAGGGTGCCATTCGCATCGTACAGCTGGCCTCCCCGTTCCAGAGTTTTCCCATTGAGCTGCGTAAGGAAGTGGATCGACTTGAAATCATTCGTACCTGGAAATTTGAGAAACAGACACGGGTGTACTAAGCCTTAACCATACCCAAGCGGCGAAGAGAGATTCACCATGTCCCACACACTTACCTCACTTCGTGATCATTTCCTGATCTCCATGCCGCATCTGCATGATGAGACCTTCACCCAAACCGTTGTCTACATCTGCGACCACAGCGAGTACGGCGCCATGGGGATTGTCGTCAACCGCCCCAGCGGTATTCGCCTGTGTGACCTGCTGTCACACCTGGAGCTGGAAGACAACACCGGACTCTGGTCCGAACGCCCGGTTTTCAATGGCGGTCCGGTACGGGATGATCGCGGCTTTGTACTGCACCGCACCGAACCGCAGCAGCAGTGGCTATCCAGCCATCCCATCAATGACGAAATCAGTCTGACCACTTCGCTTGATATTCTGGAGGCGATCGCACGCAACGAGGGACCCGATACCTTTCTGGTAGCCTTGGGCTACGCAGGCTGGGGTCCAGAGCAACTGGAGCAGGAAATGTGCGACAACCTCTGGTTAAGCTGTCCGGCAAATTCAGATATACTTTTCCATCTGCCGCTGGAAGACCGCCTGCAGGCGGCTGCCGCGACTCTGGGTATCAATCTGAACCTGTTGCCGGCCCATGCCGGACACGCCTGACTGAACGGACTTGATGAGCAGCGACACCCAACAGGTGCTGGGGTTTGACTTCGGCACCACACGCATAGGTCTGGCCATCGGCCAGAGCCTGACCGCCACTGCCACCCCGATTGAGCCAGTGCGGGCTCGCGACGGCATGCCTGACTGGTCACAACTGGATGCAGCCATTGCCGAGTGGCAGCCTGACGCACTGGTAGTGGGCATTCCACTCAATATGGACGGCACCATCTCCGAAATGGCACGCCGCGCACGCAAGTTCGCCAACCGGATTCAGGATCGCTACCAGCTGCCCTGTTATCTCTGTGACGAGCGCCTGACCACCGCAGAAGCCAAACGCATTCACCTGGACGCCGGCGGCGGCACCAACTTCAAGCAGGAATCGGTCGACGGTATCGCCGCCCGTCTGATTCTGGAGGACTGGTTCAACAGTCCCGACCGCATTCCCAGCCACACCCGACTGGAGGACCTCTATGGTATCGGGAACACTGAGTGTTGATGCACTGCTCGACAAGATGGCGAGCGAAACCCGCGCCCTGATCACCCGTCGCGATCTCAAGGACCCGCTGATGATCGGCATCCGTACCGGCGGTGTCTGGCTGGCAGAGCGCTTGCACCGGCAGCTGGAACTGACCAGCCCGCTGGGCGTATTGGATATCAGCTTCTACCGTGACGATTTCACTCAGGTGGGCATCAACCCGAAAGTACAGCCCAGCCAACTGCCCTGCGCCACCGAAGGCCGGGACATTCTGCTGGTGGACGATGTCATCATGAGTGGCCGCACCATTCGCGCCGCCTTGAACGAACTGTTTGACTATGGCCGTCCCGCTTCCGTCAGCCTGATTACCCTGCTGGATCTGCAGCGCCGTGAGCTGCCAATTCAGGCCGATGTGATCGGCGGCACTCTGGCACTGGGACCGGACCAGCTGGTCAAGCTGAACGGCCCGGAACCCCTTACCCTGACCATCCGTCAGCGTGATTGAACCGACAAGAGACTGCATCCATGTTTGAGGCCAATGACCCGAACTCCATTCAGCTGACCGCTGACGGTCAGCTGCGGCACTTCCTCACCACCGAGGGGCTGCCGCGAGAGCTGTTGATCGAGATTCTCGACACAGCGGATTCCTTCGTCGACATGGGCGAGCAGCAGGTGAAGAAAGTCCCGCTGCTGCGTGGCAAAACCGTTGCCAACCTTTTTTTCGAAAACAGCACCCGTACCCTGTCCACCTTTGAACTGGCCGCCAAACGCCTGTCGGCGGACGTGTTGAACCTGAACATCAACACTTCGTCCACCAAGAAAGGGGAAACCCTGAAGGACACGTTGATGACCCTGCAGGCGATGCACTCCGACATGTTTGTTGTTCGCCATGCCGACAGCGGCGCCGCCCATTTCATCGCCCAGCACGTGACACCCAATGTTGCCGTGATCAACGCCGGTGATGGCCGTCACGCCCACCCGACTCAAGCGATGCTGGACATGCTTACCATTCGTCGTCACAAAGGGGAATTCGCCCCGCTGAAGGTCGCTATTGTGGGTGATATTCTGCACTCCCGCGTAGCCCGCTCGCAGATCCATGCCCTGCGCACCTTGGGCGTACACGAGATACGCGTCATCGCGCCCAAAACCCTTCTGCCGCGCCACATTGAGGCACTGGGCGTTAAGGTGTATACCGAGATGGCATCAGGGCTGCGCGATGTGGATGTCATCATGATGCTGCGTTTGCAGAAGGAACGCATGCAGAGCGCCCTGCTGCCGAGTGAAGCCGAGTTCTACAAGCTCTACGGCCTGAACCGCGACAAACTGGCCTATGCCAAGCCGGATGCGGTGGTGATGCACCCCGGCCCGATCAATCGCGGCGTCGAGATCGAGTCCGAGGTCGCCGATGGCCCGCGCTCGCTGATTCTGGATCAGGTAACCAATGGCATCGCCGTACGTATGGCTGTCATGTCCAAAGCGATGAGCGGTCAGCTGTCCCAGCGAGCCGCCACTGACAATGCATCACGGGAGGCCTGAGTTGATGAATATTCTGATTTCCGGTGGCCGCGTGATCGATCCGGCTCAATCGCTTGACCAGATCACCGACCTGTATATCAGCCAGGGTGAAATTTGCGCCATTGGCGCCGCTCCCGAAGGTTTTCATGCCGATGAGGTGATCAATGCTGAAGGTCAGATCGTCTGCCCCGGCCTGATCGACCTGTGCACTACCCTGCGCGAGCCGGGCCAGACCCGCAAGGGCACCATCGCCAGCGAAACCGCCGCGGCCGCGGCCGGTGGCATCACCACGCTTGTCGTGACGCCCGACACCAGTCCGATAGTGGAAACCGCTGCCGTGGCCGAATTGATCCAGGATCGCGCCGCCGATATCGGCTTTGCCCGAGTCCTGCCCATGGGGGCTCTAACCCAGGGCTTGCAGGGTGAACAGCTCGCACCGCTGCACGGACTGGCCAGCTCCGGCTGCATCGCCTTTACCAACCTGCGCCGTCCCTTCGGTAACAGCCAGATTCTCCTGCGCTGCCTTGAATATGCGGCCACCCACGACCTGCTGGTGGTGTTCCAGGCACAGGATGCTGCACTGGCTGCGAACGGTTGCATGCATGACGATACCACCAGTACCCGGCTGGGCCTGAACGGCATTCCCGAAGCGGCCGAAACCATCGAGGTATCACGCTGCCTACTGCTGGTGGAACAGACCGGTGTGCGCGCCCACTTCGGTCAGCTCTCCTGTGAGCGCTCGGTACGGATGATCGAAGCCGCCCGTGAGCGCGGTCTGCAGGTCAGCGCCGATGTGGCGATCCAGAACCTGTTGCTGACCGATGAAAGCGTCAACGGCTTCAACTCGGCCTATCATGTGCAGCCGCCGCTGCGCAGCCAGCTTGACCGAGCCGGGTTACGCCAGGGACTGGTTACCGGCACCATCAGCGCCATCTGCTCCGACCATCAGCCGCATGACCCCATCGCCAAACAGGCACCCTTCGCGGCAACCGAGCCCGGTATGAGCGGTCTGGAAACCCTGTTGCCGCTGAGTCTTCGACTGGTGGAACAGCAGTTGCTGGAGCTGCCGCAGCTGATTGAGTCACTGACGATTGCCCCTGCCCGCATTCTGGGTCTGGATGCCGGCACACTGGAAGTGGGGTCCCAGGCCGATATTTGCGTGTTTGATCCTGCAACCGAGTGGACTGTGAGCGAGGACAGCCTGAGGTCCGCTGGCAAGAACACACCATTCCTCGATCAGACACTTAAGGGACAGGTCAAAGCCACCCTGATGGATGGCCGCATCGTGTTCCGGCGTTGAGGCCGCCAGGCACTCTGAAAACAAAAAAGGAGCACGCCCATACGGCTGCTCCCTTTTTTTGACTGCCCAACCATCATGTATCTGTAAGAGATTACATCCCCTTCACGTCCACATTGCCCTTCAAATTCAGACTGTCATCTTCATCCTGCAGCGTGAAACTTGGCATATCGTCCGCCGCACCATCGGCCTTGCCACTGGTTTCTTCATCCAGCTTGATCATCAGGCGCAGGTCGTTGGCCGAGTCGGCGTGAGCCAATGCCGCTTCGTAGGTGATGATACCATCGCGGTACAGCTCGAACAGCGCCTGGTCGAAGGTGCGCATACCCAGGTTGGTAGACTTCTTGATCACATCCTTGATCTCGTGCACCTGACCCTTGCGGATATGATCCTGGATCAGCGGCGAGTTGATCATTACTTCAATTGCCGCACGACGCCCCTTGCCATCCACGGTCGGCAGCAACTGCTGCGCCACAATCGCCTTCAGGTTAAGTGACATGTCCATCCAGATCTGGTCATGATGCTCGGGCCCAAAGAAGGAGATGATGCGATCCAGCGCCTGGTTGGCGTTGTTGGCGTGCAGGGTTGCCATGCACAGGTGGCCAGTTTCGGCGAACTGCAGGCCGAATTTCATGGTTTCAGCCGAGCGAATTTCACCCATCAAAATCACGTCAGGTGCCTGACGCAGCGTGTTTTTCAGTGCCACGTCAAAGGATTCTGTATCGATCCCCACTTCACGCTGAGTGACAATGCTCTTTTTGTGATTGTGGATATATTCGATTGGGTCTTCGATGGTGATGATGTGACCAGCGTGATTATCGTTACGATAGTCGATCATCGACGCCAGAGAGGTAGACTTACCGGTCGAGGTACCACCCACGAACAGAATCAGTCCACGCTTGGTCATGGAGAGCTCACGCAGCACGTTCGGCAGCTTCAGTTCATCCATGGTGGGAATATGGTTGTTGATGGCACGCAGCACCATCCCCGGCGTATTGCGCTGCATGAATGCACTGACACGGAAACGGCCAATGCCGGGCGCACTGATGGCGAAGTTACACTCGTTGGTGCCTTCAAATTCGGCCAGCTGTTTGTCGTTCATGGTGCTGTACACCAGAGCGCGTGTCTGGCTGGGTTTGAGTGTTTCCTTGGTCAGCGGCCGGATGGTGCCGTCTACCTTGATCGATGGGGCGGCACCTGCTGTGACAAACAGATCCGATGCCCCCCGGTCCACCATTACCTTCAGCAGTTGAGTAAAATCCACTGTATTGCTCCTGTTGAATCAGGCTCAGAATGAGCTGGGGGTCTTCGCCTTTTCACGGGCCGTTTCACGCGAGATCAGGCCCTTCTGAACCAGTTCAAGCAACGACTGATCCAGCGTTTTCATGCCGTAGGCGGCACCTGTCTGAATCGCCGAGTACATCTGCGCCACCTTGTCTTCACGGATCAGGTTACGTACTGCAGCAGTACCGATCATGATTTCGTGCGCCGCGACACGTCCACCCTTCGGTTTTTTCAGCAGAGTCTGAGAGATAACCCCCTGCAGTGACTCCGACAGCATGGAACGCACCATGTCCTTTTCCGCCGCCGGGAACACGTCAATGATACGGTCGATGGTCTTAGCCGCCGAAGTGGTGTGCAGGGTGCCGAACACCAAGTGACCGGTTTCCGCTGCGGTCAACGCCAGGCGGATGGTTTCCAGGTCTCGCATCTCACCCACCAGGATCACGTCCGGGTCTTCACGCAGCGCCGAACGCAGCGCGTTGGCAAAACTGTGAGTATCACGATGGACCTCACGCTGGTTGATCAGGCACTTCTTGCTTTCGTGGACAAACTCGATCGGGTCTTCAATGGTCAGAATGTGGTCGGAGCGGGTATCGTTGACGTAATCGATCATGGCCGCCAAGGTGGTGCTCTTACCGGAGCCGGTAGGACCGGTGACGAGGACCAGACCACGAGCCTGTTCCGCCAGATCCTGAAACACCTTGCCCATGCCCAGGTCATCCAGCGTCAGCACCTTGTTGGGTACAGTTCGGAAAACCGCCGCCGCGCCCCGGTGCTGGTTGAAAGCGTTAACACGGAAACGGGACAGCTTGGGAACTTCGAACGAGAAATCCACTTCCAGATTCTCTTCATATTCCTTACGCTGTTTGTCGTTCATGATGTCGTACACCAGCGTGTGCACCTGTTTGTGCTCCAGTGCCGGCAACTTGATTCGGCGCACATCACCGTCTACACGGATCATGGGCGGCATGCCGGAGGTCAGGTGCAAGTCGGATGCGCCCTGTTGTACGGCAAATGACAAAAGTTCTGTAATATCCATAATCAGTCGAGATCCGCAGCAGCTTCCTTTAAACTTTACTGTTCTAGCAGAATAGGTACAGCCTGCCAATGACAGTCGTCAGTATTCATACAGCCTTATGTTAGCAGACAAATATTCAGCCGTACGCCAGCAGATCAGGCTGGCATGTGAAAATGCCGCACGCAGCCCTGACAGCGTATCACTGCTGGCCGTGAGCAAAACGCGCAGTGCCGATGAAGTACGCGAACTGAGCCACTGTGGCCAGCGTGCCTTTGGCGAGAACTATCTGCAGGAAGCACTGGACAAGATTGACGCCCTGTCTGACCTGGATCTCGAGTGGCACTTCATCGGCCCGATACAGTCCAACAAGACACGCCCGATTGCCGAGCACTTCGATTGGGTACACAGCGTGGATCGGCTCAAAATTGCCAGCCGCCTTTCAGAACAGCGTCCGGTACAGCTGCCACCTCTGAACATCTGCCTGCAGGTGAATATCAGTGATGAGGCAAGCAAGTCCGGCTGTACACCAGATGAGTTGCCCGCACTGGCCGACGCCGTTGCCCGGTTGCCGAATCTGCGCCTGCGTGGTCTGATGGCAATCCCGAAACCGGAAGATAATCCGCAGCGCCAGCGAGCGGTCTTTGCACAGGTGAGGCAGTTGCTGGAGCAGCTGCAGCACACTCAACCTGCGCTGGACACATTGTCGATGGGGATGTCAGCTGACATAGAGGCAGCCATACTGGAAGGCTCGACCATGGTACGTGTCGGTACCGCCTTGTTTGGTCCACGCAACCCGCCTTCAACCCGTTAAGCCACCTACAGGATTGAGACAGACATTATGAGCCAGTCACCCGTAATTGCATTCATCGGCGCCGGCAACATGGCCCGCGCCATCATCGGCGGACTGTTGGAAAACGGCTTTGCTGCCGCTGACCTCTGGGCCTCCGAGCCGGATACCGAGCGGTTGCAGGATCTGGCCGAGCGTGGCCTTAATGTGACCAGCGACAACCGTGCCGCGGTTGCCGCCGCCGATATTGTAGTGCTGGCAGTCAAGCCACAGGTGATGAAGGCCGTTGTCACTGATCTGGCAAGCGCTGTTCAGTCTCGTCAGCCGCTGATGGTATCGATCGCCGCCGGTATCAGCCTGGATGCGCTTGATCGCTGGCTTGGCGGCGAGATCGCATTGGTGCGCTGCATGCCCAACACTCCATCACTGGTACAAACCGGTGCCAGTGGCCTGTTTGCCAACAGCCGTGTCAGTGCCGAACAACGCCAGCAGGCCACCACCGTGCTGGAAGCGGTCGGCATCGCACTTTGGGTACAAAGTGAGGCTGAGCTGGATGCCGTTACCGCCATATCAGGATCAGGCCCGGCCTATTATTTCCTGATGATGGAAGCAATGACCGCTGCCGGTGTCAAACTGGGTCTCAGCGAAGAGACCGCGCGCGGCTTGACTCTTCAGACCGCCCTGGGTGCCGCACGTATGGCCAGCAACAGTGAGGTGAACCCGACCGAGCTGCGCCGCCGCGTCACCTCGCCCAACGGTACGACTGAACGCGCCATCAAAACGTTCCAGGCCGAAGGTTTCGACGCACTGGTTGAACACGCACTCACCGCTTGCCGTGACCGCTCTGTGGAGCTGGCCGGTGAGCTGTGCCAAGACTGATTACCGAGACAGGAGCCATTATGGGACAGGACCCGATCACCCTCATCATTCGCACGCTGGGTGAGATTTATGTCTTCATGCTGGTGCTGCGCTTTCTGCTGCAGCTGGCCAGAGCTGATTATTACAATCCGATATCCCAGGCCGTGGTACGCCTGACACAACCACCGGTGCGTCCGTTGCAAATGCTGCTGCGCCCGCGTGGTCGCTTTGATGCCTCGCCACTGATTGTTGCACTGGTGGTCAAGGCCGTAACGCTGCTGCTGATCTTTCAGCTCGCCGGCGCACTGGCCCAGGCATCGATCAATCCATTGCAGCTACTGATCTTCTCTGCCGTCGGGGTGATTGATACCATTCTGACAATTTATTTCTGGGCGGTGATTGGTGCCGTCATCATCAGCTGGATCTCGCCTGACAGCTATCACCCAGCACCACAGCTTTTGCTGCAGCTGACCGAGCCCCTGTTTGCACTGGCGCGCAAGGTAATCCCGCCGATTGGCGGACTGGATCTATCGCCGATTCTTATTTTTCTGGTGATCCAGATCCTGCAGTCCCAGCTGGGTCGACTGCTGGCGTTCTGAAATCGATTGAGAGACAAAAATGCCCGCTGTAATCCCTGAAGATTCCGTTGGTCTGGTTACACCTCGGAAAATCCATTTCGATCAGCCACTGGCGCTGAGCTGCGGCCGCAGCCTTGAACGGTGGGACCTGATGGTGGAAACCTACGGTGAACTCAATGCCGATGCATCCAACGCCGTGCTGATCTGCCATGCCTTGTCCGGCCACCACCATGCCGCCGGCTACCACGACATGGATGAACGCAAGCCCGGCTGGTGGGATTCGGCCATTGGCCCCGGCAAAACCATCGACACCAACCGTTTTTTTGTGGTCAGCCTTAACAACCTGGGTGGCTGCCACGGCTCCACCGGCCCGAACAGCCTCAACCCTGACACCGGCAAACCCTATGGCCCCGATTTCCCGATCATGACGGTTCTGGATTGGGTCAACAGTCAGGCACGGCTGGCGGACCGGCTCGGCATCACTCAGTGGGCCGCTGTGGTCGGCGGCAGCTTGGGTGGCATGCAGGCCCTGCAGTGGTCGATCAGTTACCCCGAGCGACTGCGCCACTGCGTCGTGATCGCTTCGGCTGCCAAATTGAGTGCCCAGAACATCGCGTTCAACGAGGTTGCCCGGCAGGCCATCAGCAAGGACCCGGAGTTCCATAACGGCCACTATTATGAGGAAGGCGTTGTGCCGCGTACCGGGCTGATGCTGGCTCGCATGGTGGGCCATATCACCTATCTGTCGGACGATGGCATGCGTGAAAAATTTGGCCGTGAACTGAAAGACGGTAAGCTCAGTTTCGACTTCAACCCGCAGTTTGAAGTGGAGTCATACCTGCAATATCAGGGCGAGCGATTTTCATCCTCCTTCGATGCCAACACCTATCTGTTGATGACCAAGGCGCTGGACTACTTCGATCCAGCCGGTGAACAGGGTGACAACCTGGCCGCGGCCCTGGCACCGGCCCGCTGCAACTACCTGGTGGTTTCCTTTACCACCGACTGGCGCTTTTCACCAGAGCGCTCACGTGAGCTGGTGGATGGTCTTATCGCCGCCGGCAAGCCGGTCAGTTATGCCGAAATTGACGCACCACAGGGGCACGACGCCTTCCTGATTCCGATTCCGCGCTACATGGAGGTGTTCGGTGGCTACATGAACCGCATCGCCAACAGTCTGACACCGGCCGAAGGAGAACTGAATGCGCGCTGATCTGGAAATTATTGACGAGTGGATTCAGCCCGGCTCACGGGTGCTTGACCTGGGCTGCGGTGATGGTGAGCTGCTGGCGCACCTCGTGCAGCACAAACAGGTCAGTGGCTACGGCCTTGAGATCGACCACGACAATCTGACCACCTGTGTCGAGCGCGGCGTCAGCGTGATCGAGAAGGATATCGACGATGGCCTGACCAGCATTCGCAACAACAGTTTCGACTACGTAATCATGACCCAGGCATTGCAGAGCATGCACCGCCCGGATCTCATCATCGACGAGATGCTGCGTATAGGACGCGAGTGCATTGTAACCTTCCCCAACTTTGCACACTGGCGTGCGCGTGGCTATCTTACCTTCAGGGGCAAGATGCCGGTTTCAAAGTTTCTGCCCTACACTTGGTACAACACACCGAACATTCATTTCTGTACTTTCAAGGATTTCGAGCAACTGTGTGTTGACCGCAATATCGAAATCCTGGAGCGGACCGTGGTTGACCACGCCCATCGCCATCGCTGGTGGATAAAGCTGTGGCCCAACATGCTGGGCGAAATCGCCATCTACCGCATTACCCGCTGACAGGAGGCCTGACATGAACCTGATTACCACCCACCTGACCCGGCTGCTATTGAGCAGCACACTGCTGCTGAGCACGACGGCTCTGGCGGAACAGATGATCTCTGATGGCCGTTATGAAATTCATTACAACGCCTTCAACTCCAGCTTCATCACCCCTGAAGTGGCGCAGCTCAACAATATTACCCGAAGCAAATACCGCGCTTTGGTGAATGTGTCGGTACTGAAGTTTGAGGAGGATGGCAGCAAGACACCGGTCACCGCTATCGTGAACGGGCAGGCCGCCAATCTACTGGGGCAGGCTCAACAGATGGAATTTCAGAAGATCGACGAAGGCAATGCGCTGTATTACATCGGCAGTTTCCGCTTTACTGAGGAAGAGCGTCTCAAAATCAGCCTGGAAGTACAGCCTGATCCGAATGAGTCTCCCTACAATATTGAATTTGAACAGACCTTTTACACGGATTGAATGAGTACATGATCAACAAAATCGTGCTGGCCAGCGGTAATCGCGGCAAGTTGAAAGAGTTCAACGAAATCTTTGCACCGCTGCAGATCGACGTAATGCCCCAGTCCGACTTTGCGGTGCAGGATGCCAATGAGACAGGCCTCAGTTTCGTCGAGAACGCCATCATCAAGGCACGACATGCCGCTCGGGTTACCGGCCTGCCGGCACTCTCTGATGACTCAGGGCTGGAAGTGGATGCGCTGAATGGTGCACCGGGGATCTACTCGGCGCGCTACGCCGGCGCCGGCTGCGGCGATGACGAGAACAACCGTAAGCTGCTGCAGGCGCTTGAACAAGTGCCCGCCGAGCAGCGCAGTGCCCGCTTCCAATGCGTGCTGGTGTTCATGCGTCACGCAGAGGACCCGACCCCTCTGATCTGTCAGGGAAGCTGGGAAGGTGTCATTCTGGATACTCCACGCGGTCATAATGGTTTCGGCTATGACCCGCTGTTTTTCGTTCCCGAACTCAACTGCGCCAGCGCCGAGCTCAGCTCGGAGCAGAAACAGAAATACAGCCACCGCGGCAAAGCGGTGCGCCAGTTCATCGAACAGATCGGCCCCTGGCTCAAGCACGCATGAGCCTGCCGCCTCTGTCGCTCTACATACACGTCCCCTGGTGTGTACGCAAATGTCCCTATTGTGATTTCAACTCCCATGCCGCTCCAGAGCAGCTGCCGGAAGATGCCTATGTGCAGGCCCTGCTGGATGATCTGGACAGCGAACTGCCACTGATACAGGGGCGGCCCTTGCAGTCCATCTTCATCGGTGGCGGTACACCCAGCCTGTTCAGCGCACAGGCCATCGGACAGATCCTGCAGGGTGTTGCTGCCCGAACACCGTTTGCCGACGATATCGAGATCACTCTGGAAGCCAACCCCGGCACCTTTGAACTGGCCCGCTTTGAGGGTTTCCGGAACGCTGGCGTCAACCGCCTTTCCATCGGCGTGCAAAGCTTCAATGCCGAGCATCTGCAGCGCCTCGGACGCATTCACAATCCGATCGAGGCCTTTGCCGCGGCTCGTGCCGCAGTGGAAATTTTTCCGCGGGTCAATCTGGATTTGATGCATGGACTACCGGAGCAGACACCGGCCGAAGCCATGGATGATCTGCAGCAGGCACTGGAGATTAACCCCGGTCACCTGTCCTGGTATCAGCTGACCATCGAACCCAATACCGAGTTTCACGCCCGCCCACCGAGCCTGCCACTGGATGAAGCGCTGTGGGAGATTCAGGAGCAGGGGCAAGCACTACTGGAAAAGACCGGCTACCGGCAGTATGAGATCTCAGCCTACGCTCGGCCTGGACAGCAGGCTCGACACAACCTGAATTACTGGCAGTTTGGTGACTACATCGGTATCGGTGCGGGAGCCCACGGAAAAATCAGCCGTTTCGATGCCACGGGCCAGCTGCAGATTCAACGCCGCCACAAGCAGCGACAGCCCAAGGCCTATCTCGACCCGGCACGCCGTCTGGCGGGCAACGAGCCCATCGCACTGGAGGACCGCCCCTTCGAGTTTATGCTCAATGCCCTGCGCTTGAGCGAAGGAGTATCTTCAGACTTGTTCAAAACACGAACAGGCGTTAGCCTGTCTTCAGTTGAGACCCTGTTACAGCAGGCACGGCAACGCGAACTTCTGATCAATGACACAACCCGGCTGGCACCAACCCCCCTGGGACGCCTGTTCCTGAATGACCTGCTGTCCCTGTTTCTGAACTGAGGATTGCGTTAATACACTGCCCCCTGCGTTAGTCCTGTCACCTGACACTGGAAATCCGCGCATATGACCATAAAAAAGAAATTGGGCACCCTGATCGCACTCATACTGATTGGCTTTATCGGCATGGGCGCGATCATTTTCCACACATTGGGGCAATACCGTGACCTTGTACTGATCAGTGAGACCCTGGCCCATGTGGAGGCTCGCAAACAGGATCTGCGACGCTACGAGAAGGATTTTCTAGCACGACACGACGCACGCTATCTTGAGCACTTCAGCAACACCTACAGTGAGTTCAAAACCCAACTGAGTCAGTTGAGACAATTGCTGCCAGAACCGGAGCTGCAGGATAAACTCGACACACTCGCCAATCGCATGCAGATTTACGACCGCTCTTTCGCCGCGGTCAGCGAGCTGCGAACCGAAATAGGACTGGACGAAAAATCCGGCCTTCTCGGTCAGCTTCGGGGGGCAATTCATGCTGTTGAAGATGAAATCCGATCAGCTGACAACAGCGAACTGCTCAGCACCCTGCTGATGCTGCGTCGCCATGAGAAGGACTTTCTTCTGCGTCTGGACACCAAATATCTTGATCGTTTCCTGAAAGAAATCTCTCTGTTCAACCAACAGATCGATCGGCTAATGCCGCCGTCTCAGCGTGCTTCCATGGAACCACTATTGGTGCAGTACCGTGACCAGTTTCAGCGTCTGGTCGATGCCTACGTCCAGCTGGGCTTGACCGTAGATAGTGGCCTGATGGGCCAGATGCGCCAGGCGGTCAAAAGCACCGATGAGCTGCAGATCAAACTTGAAGAGCATCTCAACCATCGTATGGAGCGTGAACAGCAACGCTTGATGACCACCGCATTGATTGCCATGACACTGGCCATCCTGGCGACAGTGATTCCGGCGCTAATGTTGGGGCGCAGCATCCTGCGTCCCATCAATACGTTGGCCGCCACGATGAAGCGGGCCAGTGACGAGCACGACCTGACATTGAGAATAGCCTCCGATGGCAAGGACGAAGTCGGTCGGATGGCGCAGGATTTCAACAGCATGATGGACAGCTTCCGCGCACTGATCGCACGGGTCGCCGGAACCTCTGGGCAACTGGCCACGGCGGCCGAACAACTGTCCGCGACAACCCGGGACACCTCGACAGGACTTAACCAGCAGCAGGCACAGGTACTGCAGGTTGCCGCCGCCGTACAGGAAATGGAAAGCTCCATGCAGGAGATAGCCGGCAACACCGAAAACACGGCTGCAACCGCCTCGCGGGCACAACAGGATGCCAGCGACAGTGCCACCCGTGTGCGCGGCAACATCAGTGCCCTGCAACTGATGGCCGAAAAGGCACGTGAAACCGCAGGCGTCGTCGATCAGCTGCGCTGCGAAAGCGACAGCATCGGCACCATGCTGGATCTGATCAAGGATATTGCCGAGCAGACCAACCTGCTGGCGCTGAACGCCTCCATTGAGGCAGCGCGGGCCGGTGAGCAGGGCCGTGGCTTTGCAGTCGTTGCCGATGAGGTGCGCACCCTTGCATCCCGCTCACAGCAGTCTGCCGCTGACATTGAGAGGCGCATTCGCAGCCTGCAGGAGCAGACCCACAACGTCAGCCGGTTAATGCAGGAAAGCGTCAGCAACAGTGAACAGAGTGCAGCAGAAGCCAGTGCCACCATTGACGCCCTTGATACCATCATTACGGGCGCTGCCAGCATCGTCGACATGACCACTTAAGTGGCATCGGCCACCGAGGAGCAGGCCGCGGTGGCTGCCGAGATCACACGCAACATCGAGCATATCCGCGGCATTATGACGACCGCAAATGACCAGGTGGGGCAGAATGCGGATGCCAGCCACATGGTGGCTGAGCAAGCCAGCGAGCTGCAGACGGCTGTTTCCCGTTTCCGCACCTGAACGGTGTCAGAGCGTCACTCGGCTCTCGCCCTGTGACGCAAGCCGCTGCACCTCAAAGGGAATCTTCGACAGACAGCTGACACACGCATCCGCACGAGCCGGCTGTGGCCAGTTTTGCCCTGGCAGATTCACCCAAATTGTCCACATGCCTACCTGCCGAGCCGCCTGCACATCATTGATCGGGTGATCACCCACATGTACCACCTGCTCCGGCCGCAACCCAGTATGTTCCAGCGCTTTCTCGAACATGCCTGGGTGCGGCTTGGCCGAACCGACCCCATCGGCGTTGTACTGGAAATCAAACAAACTGCCGATCAGTGTCTGACCTACATCGGCATTACCGTTGCTCAGCGCACCGATCACATAACCATCCCGGCGCAGTTGTTCCAGCATCGCCTGGGCGTGCTCAAACAGTTCAACCTGATGGCGGGCACGGATAAACACATCAAAGGCCGCTGCCGCCATCTGCCGAGCCTGATCATCAGAATAACCGGCACTCAGGCACCCCTGTTCCAGCAGGCGCAGGCGCACCTGAGTCATGCTGTGCGCAATATCCGGCTCCTGCTGCAGCAATCGCTGACGCATGGCCGAACCTTCGGCCAGATCGGCCAGCACATGGTTTTGAGTAAACAGCGGCGCATTCTGTTCCAGCCAATCCCAGAGCTCACGGTTTGCCTGATGGATCACCGGGTCGACCGCCCAGAGGGTATCGTCCAGGTCGAAGGTTACGCACTTAATCATCCGTTTTCTGCCTTGCCCGCGGGTGGGCCTGTTCGTAGACCTCCATCAGATGCTGGAAGTCGAGATGAGTGTAGATCTGGGTGGTGCTGATATTGGCATGCCCGAGCAGCTCCTGCACCGCACGCAGGTCACCGCTGGATTCCAGCAGGTGACTGGCAAAACTGTGACGCAGACGGTGCGGATAGACCCGCCCCTGCGTGCCCTGTTGTTCACCGCGCTTGCGCAGGCGTTGCTCTACCGCACGTGTAGTCAAGCGCTTGCCTCGCTGGCCTGTAAACAGTGCCGTTTCATCCGGCGCGGCCAGCCCCTGCCTCACCCCCAGCCATTGGCGTATCGCCTGTACCGCCAATCGACCAATCGGAAGCTGGCGCATCTTGTTACCCTTGCCCGTTACCACAAGGCTGGCATCAGCCAAATCGATATCGCGCATGTTCAGGCTAACCAGTTCAGATACACGCAAGCCGGACGAATAGATCAATTCCATCATGGCTCGATCGCGAATATCCAGCGGTTCGTCCCCTTCCACCTCCAGCAGTGCCGATACCTGTTCGGTATCCAGTGTCTGCGGCAGACGACGTCCTGCCCGAGGGGCCTGCACAGCCAGTGCCGGATTACTCTGTACCCAACCTTCACGCGCCAGAAAACGGTAGAAGCTGCGGGTTGCCGACAGCAGTCGCTGCAGGCTGCGGCCTGACAGGCCCTGACCATGCAATCCTGCAATGGCGCGGCGCAGCACCGGCTCGGTCAGCTGGTCCCAGCACTCGTGGTGGGTGCGGCTCAGCTCGGCATGGAGGGTTTCAAGGTCGCGACGGTAATTCTTGAGGGTGTGCGGGGAGAGCTGACGCTCCACCCGCAGGTAGTGCAGAAAGGTATCGGGCCAGTCATGTACGCCCGGAGCCGCCATGTCAGCCCCGCTGTTCCTGAAGAATGCGGAAGATGATGCGGCTGAGGACCTCCCCCACATAACTCAGAAACAGGGTACCCTGACTGCTCTGGAAGTAATTGGGATCATAACTTCCGATCGCCAGCAGGCCGAGGGTATCACCCTTAACCAGCGGTACCACTGCCGCAGACTGTACCTTGACCGCGCGGTCCTGAAACAGGAAACGGTTCATCGCCTCCGACAGCTGACCGCAGCTGGGCAGATTGGTCTCGATCAGCGGCTGCACCAGCGAGTCTTCGGCTCGTGCCAGGGTACGGATGCTGTTGCTCTCCAGCGAACGCTCACTGAACAGCAGCAGTGCGGTTTCATCACCATAGAAATCGTGGCACAGACTCTCTTCAACCGCCACAGCCACATCATCCAGGGTCCAGGCCTCCAGCAGCGCCAGCACCATGCGCTTGGTCTTCTCGAACTGCACATCATTGTGACGTGCGGCATCGATCATATCGGCAAGATGACCGTGCAACAGCTGGTTGCGCTCACGCAGCAACGAGGTCTGGCGTTCCACCAGAGACACCGTCGTCCCACGCTGATGCGGGACATAGAGCTTTTCCAGCAGCCAGGTGTGTTCGGTAAAGAAATCCGGATGACTCGCCAGATAGTCAGCGACCTGTTCGGCGCTCAGCGTGGGTGCCTCCAGCACATTGCTTGCATCATTCATAAGTAGATCTGTCCTTCGTAAACGGTTGCTGCCGGGCCGGTCATGCGCAATGACGAGCCTTCACCCGGCCAGCGGATGCGAAGCTCACCACCAGGCAGGTGTACCAATACCTCTTCATCGAGCAGCCCACGCAAACGCCCAGCCACCACAGCGGCACAGGCCCCCGTACCACAGGCCAATGTTTCCCCGGCGCCACGCTCATACACGCGCAGGCGAATCTCGCCCCGATTGATCACCTGCATGAAACCGATATTGGCCTTTTTCGGGAACCGCGGATGGGCTTCAAGTGCCGGCCCCAGCGTTTCCACCGCCGCCGTATCCACATCATCCACCAACAGCACACCATGGGGGTTCCCCATGGAGACAACGCTCAATTCAATCGTCTCGCCATCAACCCCAACTGGATAGACAACCGCCTGCTGCTCGGCGCTGAACGGCACCTCGGCGGGACGCAGCTCGGGTACACCCATGTCCACATCCACCTGACGGTCAGGCAGCAGATACAGAATGGCCTGACCGCGAGCCGTCTCCACATGGATTTCGTCCTTCACGGTGAGCCGACGCTCGCGCACGAAACGACCGAAACAACGAGCGCCATTACCGCAGTGTTCCACCTCGGAACCGTCTGCATTGTAAATGCGGTAACGGAAGTCCATGTCCGGTCGGCTTGGCGGCTCCACCAGCAGCAGCTGATCGAAGCCGATGCCGGTATGGCGATCGGCGAGTTTGCGCACGATTTTGGGTGTCAGACGAACCCGCTGTGACAGCGCATCGATCACCATGAAATCGTTACCCAAGCCGTGCATTTTGGTAAAGCGAACCAGCATGATGCTTAGACTCCGTCAGGCTTCAGGCAACAGCTGTTCGCCGCGCATCAGATCATTAAGCGTTTCGCGCGCACGGACCAGGCAGGCCTGATTGTCGTCTACCATCACCTCCGCCGGGCGCGGACGCGTATTGTAGTTGGACGCCATCACAAAACCGTAGGCGCCCGCGGAACATACCGCCAAAAGATCACCTGGCTGCAGGTTCAGCTGACGATCCTTGCCGAGGAAGTCACCGGTTTCACACACGGGGCCCACCAGATCCCAGTGCTTGCTTTCGCCCTCGTCACGCAGCTCGACCGGAATGATCTCCTGATAGGCACCGTACAGAGACGGGCGGATCAGGTCATTCATGGCACCATCAATGATGGCAAAATTCTTGTCACCGGTCTGCTTGAGGAATTCGACCCTTGTCAGCATGACACCGGCATTGGCAGCGATGGAACGACCCGGCTCGAAGATCAGTTTGTAATCACGCCCTGCAAGCTTTTGCAGTATTGCGGCAATGTATTCACCCGGTGCCGGCGGTGTTTCATTGGTATAGCAAACCCCAAGCCCGCCCCCAAGATCCAGATGGTGGATATGAATTCCTTCCTTCGCCAATGTATCCAGCAGCGCCAACAGACGATCGATGGCATCAAGGAAGGGGCTGACGTCGGTCAGCTGGCTGCCGATGTGGCAATCCATACCCACCACGTCCACATGCTCCAGCGCCGCAGCGCGGCGATAGACATCAGCGGCCGTATCGATATCGATGCCAAACTTGTTCTCTTTCAGCCCCGTCGATATGTAGGGATGTGTGCCCGCATCCACATCCGGATTGACGCGGAAGGAGACCGGTGCCTTGACGCCCATCTCCCCGGCGACCGCATTGACGCGATCCAGCTCTGCATCGGATTCGATGTTGAAGCAGAGAATACCCACTTCAAGCGCGCGACGAATTTCGGCGGGCTGCTTGCCGACACCGGAAAACACCACTTTGCGCGGATCGCCGCCGGCACGCAGCACGCGCTCCAGCTCGCCGGCGGAGACGATATCGAAACCGGCACCCAGACGCGCCAGTACGTTCAGCACCGCCAGGTTGGAGTTGGCCTTGACGGCGTAGCACACCAGCGCATCACGCCCCTCAAGTGCCTGGGCGTAATCCAGATAGGCCCGCTCCAGCGCATCGCGGGAGTAAACGTAGGTCGGGGTACCGAACTCTTCAGCGATGCGGCTCAGAGCCACTTCTTCGGCGTGCAGGCGGCCGTTGCGGTATTCAAAGTTATCCATGGACACTCTCGTTGTGACTGATGTGGTGAGCCGCCGTCTCGTCCGGCAGATAGAGCGGGCCCTTCTGACCACAGCCCGACAGCAGCAGAGCGCCCAGCAGAAGTGCGGGCCAGCAGCGTTTCAGCATCATCAATCCCTTTTTAATCGGTTGACCACCCACCAAGGGCAGTGTTTAACCGGCAATTATACCCTTAGCCACGGGGGCTGAGTACCGCTGCAGGCTGAGTTATACTCATCGCCCATACACACCTGCAGAGAGTGACCCAATGACCGAATCCGAATTCATGAGCCGAGTGGATGCAACACTGGAACGGATCGAAGAGATCCTGGACGACGCCGAGAGCGATCTGGATTATGAAAGCCAGGGCGGCATGATGACGGTGAAATGCGAAAACGGCAGCCAGATCATCTTTACCCGCCAGCCACCGGTGAAACAGCTCTGGGTTGCCACCCGCAATGGCGGCTTCCATTTTGATCATGATGGCGAACAGTGGCTGCGTGATACCGATGGCGCCAGCCTGACCGAAGTGCTGACAGCCGCCTTTGCCGAACAGGCAGGTGAAAGCTTCGATTTTCAGGGCATCTGATTTTCAGTGAAATTTGATTCAGTTGAGGGGCGGGACGGGGCGAACCCGGCACCAGCGCCCCACCCGATTCAACGGGTCACTGCCCTTCAGCCCTGAGTGAGCAGGCGTGATACCGCCTGCTCCAGCCGATCCAGCGCGCCTCGATTGGCGGCGACAAAGACCGCCGCCTGCTGCCCTGCGTCACGCCGCTGGTCCGCGTCTTTAAGCCAGACTGACAGCTGCGCCTTCAACCCAGTCGCATCGGTGACCCTCACCAGTCCACCCGCATCCTTCAGCGCATCGGTAATGCTCTGGAAGTTGAAACAGTCCGGTCCCATCACCACCGGCAGCCCCAGTGCCGCCGGCTCCAGCGGATTATGCCCGCCGGTACCGCTGAAGCTGCCGCCGACGAAGGCGATATCCGCCGCCGCGTAGAACAGCATCAGCTCGCCCATGCTGTCGCCCAGATACAATTCGGTATGTTCGTCCGGCTGCTCGCCGCGACTGCGCCGCACCAGCCTGTCGCTGTAGCCACAGCATAATTCCGCCACGGCATCGAAGCGTTCCGGGTGTCGAGGCACCAGGATCAGCGCCAGCTCGGGATGCACCGCTTTGAGTTGCTGCCAGGCCTGCAGCAGAATCTCATCCTCGCCCTGATGGGTACTGGCGGCGATCAGCACCGGGCGCTCGCTGCCCAGTTGCTCTCGCAACGCCCGTCCCGCTGCCACCTTCGCGGCATCCGGCTGCAGATCGAACTTGATACTGCCGATCACCTCGACCCGTTCAGGTGGCATGCCCAGCACGGCAAAGCGCTCCGCATCCGCCGGCGCCTGTGCGGCGATCAAGCTCAGTTGCTGCAACATCGGTTTTGTCAGGGCCGAAAAGCGCTGATAGCCACGCGCCGAACGCTCCGACAGCCGCGCATTGGCCAGCAGCACCGGCACCTCGGCGCGGGCACACTGGTTGACCAGATTGGGCCAGAGTTCGGTTTCAACAATGATGCACAGCTCGGGATGGGTTCGACGCAAAAAAGCCCGCAGCGCCAGCGGCAGGTCCCAGGGACAGAAGCGCTGTTCAACTCGATCACCGAATAACGTGCGCACCTGAGCCGCACCGGTGGGTGTCATATTGGTGATCAACAGCCGATGCTGTGGATAACGCGCCAGCAGGCGGTTCACCAGGGGCGCAATCGCCACCGTTTCACCCACTGATACGGCGTGGATCCAGATCACCGGCTGGCCGACGGCAGGCCCAAGCCCCAGCCGCTGAGACCAGTTTTGCCGATACCCGGGTGCCTTGCGACCACGCCACCAGAGGCGCAGCAGCAGGATGGGCAGCAGCAGGTAGAACAGGAGAGTGTAGAGCTGTCGCATAGGCGCCGATACATGGTTGAATAAAGCCTGCAGTGTAACACTGCCGGAGCATACAGCCGAACGCTGGAACCCCCGGCGCATATCGGGGACAATGCAGGCAACTGCCACCGTTCAGCGGATCTGAATATGGATAACACTCAACATCTGCACGAGGCCGACTCTCGGCCGAAGCGACCAAGTCTGACCTGCATACTGCCGGCCTTCAATGAGGCGGAAAACCTGCGTCACTTGATCCCGGAGTTGAGCCAGTACCTGCAGAAATTCTCCGATGAGATTGAGCTGCTGGTGGTCGACGATGGCAGTCAGGATGATACTGCTGCCCTGGTCAGGGCCCTGACCCATGAATATCCCGTCACGCTGCTGCAGCTGTCACGCAATTTCGGCAAGGAGGCAGCGCTCAGTGCAGGGATCGACCATGCCGATGGTGACGTTGTTCTGCTTATGGACTCCGATGGTCAGCATCCGCTTGCCGTGGTCGATCAGTTCTTTCATCACTGGCACCAGGGCTGGGAGATGGTCTATGGCGTGCGTGAAGATCGCTCGGACGAGTCCCATGCCAAGCGTCATCTGACCAATCTGTTTTACAAAATCCTCAGCCGCAGTGCCGAGATCGACATCCACCCGGATGCCGGTGATTTTCGCCTGCTCGATCGCAAGGTGGTGCAGGCATTGCGCCAACTGCCTGAGCGCTCGCGCATGATGAAGGGGTTGTATGCCTGGGTCGGCTTTCCCAGCAAGGCGGTGACCTTTCAAGTCGCACCGCGCATGGGTGGCAGCACCAACTTCCGCCTGCGTCACTTGTCGTCCCTGGCCCTGACCGGCTTCACCAGCTTCAGCAGTGCGCCGCTGCGCATCTGGATGTTGATCGGAGCCGGGGTCTCGGTGCTGTCAGTCTTGTATGCGTTCATTATCGTGCTGCGCACACTGATTTTCGGTTCAGACGTACCCGGCTGGCCCACCATCGCGGCAGGAATCGCTTTTCTTGGCGGTATTCAGCTGTTTTCGGTGGGGATTCTGGGCGAGTACATTGCCCGCATCTTCTCTGAAGTGAAGGCGCGTCCGCTGTATCTGGTTGGACGTCAGGTTTCCTTCCGCGATCGTGCCGAAACTCGGGATAACAGCGATGACGCGTGAAGCCCTGAGTTTTATCGCGGTCGGGGTCAGTGCCCTGCTGGTACACTGGTTGGTAGTAATTGCACTGGTCCCTCTGGCCGGACTGCACCCGCTGATCGCCAACGTGATCGCCTTTCTGGTGGCGTTCAATGTCAGCTACTTTGGCCATCGCCACCTGACCTTTCGCGCAAGTGACCGCTCACACCGCCAGACACTGCCGCGCTTTGCGGCTGTCGCGGCCAGCAGCTTTCTGGTGAATGAGGCGATGTACTGGGCGCTGCTGACTCTCACCCCAATGCGCTACGATATCGCCATGCTGCTGGTACTGGGTACGGTGGCCGTGCTGACCTATCTGCTGGGCAAGTTCTGGGCGTTCGCATGACTCGATCACTTGTGCTGTGTGCCGATGATTTCGGCCTGGCTGACGGCATCAATCGTGCCATTCTGGAGCTGATCGACCTTGGTCGCCTGTCGGCCACCAGCTGCATGACCACGATGCCGGCCTGGACAGAAGGCGCCGCTGCCGCTTTGATTGCACGACATGACCGCGCCGCGCTGGGCCTGCACTTCAATCTGACCGAAGGCGATAATCCCATCCCCCTGGGTAAGCTGATGCAGCAGAGCCTGCTGGGACAGCTGGATACCGACAGGGTACATCAGGCGCTGAACCAACAGCTGGATCGTTTCGAGGCCCTGACCGGACGGCCACCGGACTTTGTCGACGGCCACCAGCACATTCAGATGTTTCCGGGCATTCGCAATATTGTGCTGCAGACCCTGCAGCAGCGTTATCAGCGGCAACGCCCCTGGATAAGAGTATCCAATCCGCCCATTGGCGGCCATGACGCGGGTTTCAAGGCGTTGGTGCTGCGACTGATGGGACTGGGGTTTGAGCGGCAGCGACGACAGCACGCCGTTGCCGGCAATCGAAGTTTCGCCGGCATGTACTCGCTGCAACCAGATGTCGGTTTTGAACGCATGCTGCAACACTGGCTGAAAACGCTACCCGAAGGTGCGTTGATCATGTGCCACCCGGGGCACACCGATGGCCAATCCGGACTGGCCCGTGCACGGCAACAGGAATACGACTGGCTCGCCAGCGATGCCTTCGCCACAGCCCTGCAACAGAGTCAACGCTCGCTTGCGGTCATGCCTGCACTGGATTGAGCCGTTGTTTACTGGCTGGAAACGTCTATCGGCTGCAATCGGCCTCAGGCAACCAAAGTCTCCAGCTGATCGACAGTGGCGCCCGGTCAGGCAAACGTGGCCAAGGCAGACTGAATTTACCCTCGGCATCCCATTGCCCCGCTTCCGGCAGTGCTGACTGCCAACGGCTGTTGTCTGTTTCCCAGATCAACACCCCGCCCTGCTGTTCTAAACGCGCCTGATCAGCCCAGGACGCCAGCGCCAGATCCGCATCCGGAATGACTGAGGCACGTGGGCTCAGATTGATCACCACAGTCTCGGCCAGCCAGTAGTCACCGGCCACCAGTTGCAGCGGACAGTCGGTATGCTGCAGCCATTGTTGCTGCAGGGTGTTGGCCAATGCCTGATCCGGCCAACCGGTGCGAGACGGCTTGTCACGAACCTGATCCTTGAAGCCCACAAAGAGCATCATCAATACGCTCAGCAGCAGCAGGAAAATGGCAAATGCCCACAGCAGGCGCTTCCAGCGCTGGCGCAGCACCTCCAGCGGAATTATCGATGCCAGTATCAGACCGGACAGGTTCCACATGGGCGCGCCCCACATGTCACGGGTGCCAGCCCCTGTGATCATGGCTCCCAGCGCCGTCAGCAGTGCCGGCATCAACCCGATCCAGAACAGAAAGGCGGCGCCTTCAACGGGACGCTGCCAGCAACTCCGGCGCCAGAAGCCCGCCATCAACAGCAACAGCAGCAACGGCAGATGGTCTACAAGCTGTACCAGCAGGAACTTCAGCGGCCCCAGCCAGCGGGACTCGGTGGCAGACGCTGCAGCCGAGCGTGCCGCCGCATAGCTGAACGGCAGAAAATCATGCGCCACCAGCCAGAGCAGGTGCGGCAAAAAAACCAGCCCCATTACCAGCACACCGAGCCAGAGCTGCGGCTTCAGCAGCTTCTTCCTCAGCGGTGGATGTACAACCAGCCACAGGAACATGGGCGCCAGCAGCATGATGTAGGAATACTTGGTGAGCAGTCCAAGCCCGGACACCAACCCGAGCAGCAGCCAGTTCAGCCAGCGATCCTGGCTAATGGCGCGGTGAAAAAACAACACTGCCGCCGCCCAGATCGGCATCTGTGCCACATTGTGGTTGAATTCGATGGTGGGCCAGGTAAAGAAATACACGCCCAGCAGCGCCAACACGCCAAAGGCCGCACGTTCCCGATCCAGGGTGCGGCAGCCAAGATGCCAGACACAGAGCAGAGTCAGGCCGATGCACAGCTGACTCAGCAGGAAGGGACCAACATCACCCAGGGCGCGCTCAAACAGGTACAGAATCCAGGCCGGAAGCGGCGGATGCTTGTAATAGCCCCACTGCCACTCCTGCCCCCAGTAGACACCCTCCACCACATCGAGCGGCAGACTCTCAACCAGCAAACCCGGCAGCAGTGCCCAGCTGATCAACTGCAGTGCAAGCAGCCACAGCAGCCCGCGGTAACAGATCGACTGCGCGGTTTTCATGCCTGCTACTCCGTATCGGTCTGCAGAATATGGAACTTGGAATAGGCCCCCTGCTGCTCCAGCAGTTCGGAGTGAGAACCCTGTTCAATGATGCGACCGTCCTCCATCACCACGATGATGTCGGCTTTTTCAATGGTGGACAGGCGGTGTGCTATCACCAGCGTGGTTCGACCACGCATCACCTCTTCCAGTGCATCCTGAATGTGCCGCTCAGACTCACTGTCTAGCGCCGATGTCGCCTCATCCAGGATCAAAATCGGGGCATCCTTCAAAATGGCGCGGGCGATGGCGATACGCTGACGTTGACCGCCGGAGAGCAACACACCATTTTCACCCACTCGGGTATGAATTCCCTGCGGCAGACGTTCGACAAACTCGGTTACGTGAGCAGCTTCTGCCGCCGCCAGAATGGCGGTCTCACTGGCACCGGCCATGGCGCCATAGGCAATATTTTCGGCGATAGTGCCGTTGAACAGCACCACATTCTGGTTCACCAGTGATATCTGGCTACGCAGGCTATCCAGCGTAAACGATTCCAGTGGCTCGCCATTGACCAGCAACTCACCCGTCCAGCCATCATTGAAACGTGGCAACAGGCTGGCCATCGTGGTCTTGCCGCTGCCGGAACGCCCCACCAGAGCAACACTTTTCCCCTGCGGCAGGCTCAGGCAAATATCCTGCAGCACCTCCTTGTCCGTGCCGGGATAGGCAAAATGCAGGTGGCGGAATTCGATATCCCCGATCAGCTCCAGCGTGCGGCTGCCACTGTCCTGTTCAACCGGCTCATCCAGCACTTCAAACAGACTTTCTGCTGCGGCGATCCCCTTCTGCACGATAGACGTGATATCGGTAAGCAGGCGCAGCGGTTTGGTGATCATGCCGGCTGCGGTCAGAAACGCTACAAAGCCACCGGTGCTCATGCTGCCCATCACATCCGGGTGCATCGCCAGAAACAGCAGCGCCGACAATGCCAGCGCGACCAACAACTGAATGATCGGAGTATTGAGCGACTGGGTCACAACCAGCTTCATGAACTGACGCTTGTTGTGCAGGCTGGCCTGCTCAAAGCGCCCCCGCTCGGCTTCGGCACCACCAAAGATGCGCACCACCTGATAGCCCTTGATCGATTCGGAGGCCGACTCGGTGATATCACCCACCGATTTCTGAATGCGGCGGCTTAACTTGCGCATCCGCTTGGCGGCCATGGATACCACCAGCCCGATCAATGGCCCGGCGGCAATGAAGATCAGGGTCAACTTCCAGTTGAGGTAAAACATGTAGCCCAAAAGCCCCGCAACCGTAAGGCCTTCACGGAACAGAACCTTGATTGCATTGGTTACGGCCTCGGTTACCTGCTCGACGTTGTAGGTCAGTTTTGCCAACAGTTCGCCACTGGATTTGTGGCTGTAGTAATGAGAAGGCAGCAACAACAGGCGTTCGAAAACCTGGGTACGCAGGCGATGGATCACCTCCCGTCCTACATAAGCGATGCTGTAGTTGCCAATAAAGGCCCCCAAGCCTCGCAGAATGAAAATCCCCATCACGGCAGCGGCCAGAAACCAGCGCTGGTCATAGTCATTGCGCTGTACTGTATCGACCACCATTTCAAGCCATTTGGCTGAGAGCGCCTGGCCTGCACCATAGATGGCAAAACCGATAAAGCTGACCAAAAATATCAGCCAAAGCGGGCGCACATAGACCAGCAAGCGTTTGTACGTTTGCCAGGCGCTGTCTACTTCCGGATGACTTTCACTTTTCAAGGTCTGGTCAGACTGCATAGTACTCCCGATACCACTGCACAAATCGATTCACCCCCTCGTCAACAGACGTGGCCGGCTTGTAACCAACACTCTG
Source organism: Marinobacterium sp. MBR-111 (assembly GCF_040547585.1). Taxonomy (NCBI): domain Bacteria; kingdom Pseudomonadati; phylum Pseudomonadota; class Gammaproteobacteria; order Oceanospirillales; family Oceanospirillaceae; genus Marinobacterium; species Marinobacterium sp. MBR-111. The sequence goes on along the minus strand of NZ_JBEPQA010000007.1, from coordinate 105,493 downwards.
CTGCAACGCACTGCTGTCGGCGAAGGTATCAGGCACATCACCCGGCTGAAGTGGCAACATTTCCTTGCGCGCTTTCTTGCCGGTGGCCGTTTCGATTGCAGCGATAAAATCACCCAGCTTGACCGCATCACTGTTGCCGATGTTGTAAAGCCTGAAGGGTGCCTTGCTGGTGGCCGGATCAGGATGATCGCTGTCCCAGTCCGGGTTTGAACAGGCCGGTTGATCACTGGCGCGAATCACACCTTCAACGATGTCATCGATATAGGTGAAATCACGCGAGTGATTGCCGTTATTGAACACCTTGATCGGCTCGCCGGCCAGAATACGACTGGTAAACAGATGAGGCGCCATATCGGGGCGCCCCCAGGGGCCATATACCGTAAAAAAGCGCAGCCCCGTGGTGGGCAGGCCAAACAGGTGACTGTAACTGTGCGCCATCAACTCATTGGAGCGTTTGGTGGCCGCATAGAACTGTACCGGATGGTTAACGCCGTCATGTTCACTGAAAGGCATGTGGGTATTGGCACCATAGACACTGCTGGTGCTGGCATAGGTCAGATGCCCGACCTGATGCTGTCGGCACGCCTCCAGTACGTTTACAAAACCGACCAGATTGCTTTCCACATAGGCGTGAGGATTTTCAATTGAGTAGCGCACACCCGCCTGAGCGGCCAGGTGAATGACTCGGTCAAACCGGTGTTCGGCAAAACAGGATTCAACCGCATCACGATCTGCAAGATTGGCGCGGATAAACTGGTAGGTTGAGCCGGTATCTGCTGCCGTCTGCTCCAGACAGCTCAGGCGAGCCTCCTTCAGACCGGTGTCATAGTAGTCGTTGACGTTGTCAAAACCGACCACCTCATCACCACGCTGGAGCAGCTTCATCGCGGTATGGAAACCAATAAATCCGGCATTGCCGGTGACCAGTACTTTCATGGTATCGCCTCAGGAGTCGCTGCCAAACAGATCTCGTGTGAAAACCTTTGCTTCACAATCCTGAATCTCGTTCGCCAGCCGATTGGCCAGAATTACATCACTGATCTGTTTGAACTCGTTCAGATCACGAATCACGCGGGAGTTGAAGAAATAGTCTTCATCCAACACAGGCTCATATACCACCACTTCAATTCCCTTGGCCTTGATCCGTTTCATCACGCCTTGTATGGCAGAGGCTCGGAAGTTGTCCGAGCCGGATTTCATCACCAAACGATAGACTCCCACCACTTTCGGGTTACGCGCAATCACGGAGTTGGCGATAAAGTCCTTGCGGGTGGTATTTGAATCCACGATGGCGCGAATCAGGTTGTTGGGTACCTGATCATAGTTGGCCAACAACTGCTTGGTATCCTTGGGCAGACAGTAACCGCCGTAGCCAAAAGAAGGATTGTTATAGTGGTTACCAATACGTGGGTCGAGTCCAACACCTTCAATAATCTGTCGGGTACTCAGGCCATGCGACTGAGCGTAGCTGTCAAGCTCGTTGAAATAGGCAACACGCATCGCCAGATAGGTATTGGCAAAAAGTTTGATCGCTTCGGCTTCAGTGGAGTCAGTGAACAGAACCGACACATCCTGCTTCCGCGCGCCTTGCCTGAGCAGGCTTGCAAAGCGCTCGGCTCTCTCGGACTGTTCGCCCACGACGATGCGTGAAGGATACAGGTTGTCATACAACGCCTTGCCTTCGCGCAGGAACTCCGGCGAGAAAATCAGGTTGTGTGTGCCCAGACGCTGTGCCAGCTCACGGGTATAGCCCACCGGCACCGTGGACTTGATCACCATCACCGCCTGTGGGTTTATCGCCAGTACATCCTGCACCACGGCTTCAACACTGCGGGTGTTGAAGTAGTTGGTCTGTGGGTCGTAATCGGTGGGCGTGGCAATGATGACAAACTCGGCACCGGCATACGCCTCGTGCTTGTCCAGTGTTGCCCGCAATTGCAGCTTGCCGGAGGCCAGGTACTGGCTGATCTCGACATCCTCGATTGGCGACTCGCCTCGATTAAGCTGATCCACCTTATGACTCAGGATATCCAGCGCTACTACCTCGTTGTGCTGAGCCAGCAATACCGCATTGGAAAGCCCTACGTAGCCTGTGCCTGCAACTGCTATTTTCATCTATAACCTTTCAGCTATCGGGTCCGAAGATAAGTGGTGCATCATACCATGAGAAAATCGGGCAGGGATGTTACAGCCCGTATCGGTTTGCCGCTTGGATGTCACCACTTTACAATCAGCCCTGTCATGACCTGCTGCAAGAGAGCCCGTGAGCCAACACACCGCACCTGACAACCGCTTTATGAGCCCTCGATTCTGGCCTGCCCGAATCGGTATCGGTCTTTTATGGCTGCTTAATCGCCTGCCCTGGCGTTGGCAGATCCGTCTCGGCCGCGTATTGGGGCATATTCTTTTTTATCTGAGCCCGCGCCGGCGCCATGTGACAGAGGTCAACATCCGCCTGTGCTTTCCTGAGCTCAGCGACGTTGAACAAGCGAAACTGGTCCGCTCGGTGTTTGCCAACAACGGCATCGGCCTGTTCGAGACAGCCATGGCCTGGTGGACTCCACGGGAAAAGCTGAAGGGTCACTTTACACTCAAGGGGCAAGAGCACCTGGATGCTGCCTTGGCCAAGGGTAAGGGCGTTATTTTATTGGGCGCACATTTTTCGACCCTCGACCTGGGCGGACTTCTGTTTTCAGACTTTTACCCAGTCGATGCCATGTATCGCCGCCACAACAATCCACTACTGGAACGGATCATTACCCGTTGCCGCCAACGCTGTTTCGAGCTGGTGATTGAGCGCTCGGAGATTCGAACCGTCCTGAAGGCTCTGCGCAACAACCACATTGTCTGGTACGCACCTGACCAGGACTTTGGCAGTCACCAGTCGGTGTATGCACCCTTTTTCGGCGTTCCTGCAGCAACCATTACCGCAACCACACGCATGGTAAAGCTGAACAATTCACCGATTTTGATGCTGGCACAGCACCGCCTGCCAGACGACTCGGGCTACGAACTGGAACTGTTCCCTGCAATCGAGCCATTCCCGACCGGTGATGAAGAGATCGATGCAGCCCGGGTCAATGCCGAAATTGAGCGTGCCATCCGCAAGGACCCAGCGCAGTACATGTGGGTGCACCGTCGCTTCAAAACGCACCCACAGGGCAAGAATTACCTGTATCGCAGGCAGCCATAGTCAGCTCTGCAGCCACTCCAGCGGGTCTACGGTTTCAGGCGGCCTGGCCCCCGCCTGTTCAACAAACAGGCGATACCAGATCGCCAGCTGAATCAGCGCAGCAACAGGTTCTACCAGTTTCCTGTCCAGTTGTGGCAGTTTGGCAAGCAGGCCCTGCAGCTCCTTTCTATCCAGTATCTCGGCCAACAACGGGGACCCCATAAGCGCCTGCTCAAGCCTGACAGGATCCAGTGATCTGACCCAGTCGGCAACCGGCACGGAAAAGCCTTTTTTGCGCCCTTGCTCAACCTGAGGAAGGTGTGCCTGAAGCCATTTGCGCGGCAGATATTTACCGGTTCGCCCACGCTGTCGTAACGACTGCGGCAGCGACAGTCCGAACAAAACCAGTCGATGATCCAGAAAAGGCACCCTGCCTTCTACACCCTTGACCATCATCATCCGATCCGCCTTTACCAGCAGATCATCCGCCAGCCAGGTCGCGATATCGGTCGCCTGCATGCGTGTCAAACGATCAAGGCCTGCAAACCGTTTCCAGTTCTGGATAAAGGGCGCCCGCCAATGGCCAAACAGTCTTGCCTGCTGTGAAGGCTTGATCAGACCCAGTGCCTGCGGCCGGTTAAACCGGCCTTTGGTTCTAAAACCACCACTGCCAGGAGCCTTCAGCTGAGCTAACCATCGCTGAAACATGGGCATGCGATAACGACCGTAACCGGCAAACACTTCATCGCCACCTTCGCCGCTCAATACCACTTTGTGACTCTGCGAGGCTCTGTCAGCCAGTACCAGCGTTGGCAGCGACGCGAAGTCACCCATCAGATCATCACTGGCCCAAATCGCATATACCAGTTGGTCAAACAGCCTGATCGGCTCTGATTTAACGTATTCAAGCTCAAGGCTACAGGCCTGGGCCACAGCACCGGCGGCCTCTGACTCGTCATGCACGGTTGTGCTGTTAAAGGCCAGACTCCAGGCTTTGGGCAGTTGTTTACCAAAACTGCAACGACTGAGCTCTGTAGCCAATATTGATGAATCAACACCTCCGGACAGAAAGAGCCCCACCGGCACATCGGAGCGCAGATGCTTTTGCAGCACATCCTGCAGCAGCTCATCAAAGGTCTCCAGGGCAGCCTGCTCGTCACCCTTGAATACCGGCTGTTCTTTAAGCGACTGTTCCAGCGACCACCAGATGCCTGTCTCAATATTTCCATCCGGCAAAACCTTGAGGAATCCACCCGGTGGTACACGGCAAATACCCTTGATCGCCGTTTCATCACCAGGCGCAAAGTTGATCTGCAGGAATCGCCCTACCGCTTCCAGATTGGGCTGCAGCTTGTCCGGCAACACCCTGACCAACGCCTTGATTTCCGAAGCAAAAGCAATGCCGCCGGGCAATTCGCAGTAATAAAGCGGTTTGATACCGAAGCGGTCGCGTACCAGCAGCAGCTCACCGTTGCTGCGGTTATAAAGCGCAAAGGCAAACATGCCTTCCAGTTGATGTGCAAAGTCTGCGTCGGGGCCTGAGTCCGATGCAGACAGTGGCAAAATGGTTTCGCAGTCAGAGCCGGTATTGAATCTTTCACCCCGCCCCTGCAGCGACTGCCTCAGCTCCACATGGTTATAGATTTCCCCATTGGCGACCAGGACCCGCTGCCGGTCTTGTGAATACAGCGGCTGTTGTCCGTGTTCCAGATCGATAATTGAAAGTCGGGTATGGATGAGGGCGACACCCTGCTCGGCAAACATGCCCTGCCCATCGGGTCCGCGATGAGACAGCGCAGCCGCCATCCGAGCAGGAAGTTCAGCATCAATGTCACGCCCTGGGGTGTAGATGCCGGCTATTCCGCACATCAGCGAGCCCCCGCCAAGAGCTGCTCATACAAGGCGTGATAGGCCGATACAATGGCCTCTTGGCCAAAACGCTGCTCCAACGTACAACGCCCGGCACTTATCATCGCGGCTTTCTGATCATCAGAGGCGGTCAGTACCTGCTGCATGGCGGCGGTCAGCGCCTCACAGGCATCGACCTCTGTCAGCACACCGTCAATGCCATCCGTCATCAGCTCCAACGCACCATCACTGCGTGTGGAAACAACGGGGACACCATGCGCCCAGCCCTCAAGAATCACATTACCCAGTGGCTCATGCCGTGAGGGGCAGACGAACAGGTCTGCCATGGCAAAAAAGGGAGCTGGATCCGACTGCCAGCCCAGAAAATGGATGCGGTTACTGGCCGTACTTTTGCTCGCCTGATCCTTGAGCTGATCGGCCAGAGGGCCATCCCCCGCCAGCAGCAACTGCACACGACGCCCACCGATCTCTTCCGGCAAGGCCGAAAAGGCATCCAGCAGCGTGTCAAAAGCCTTGTTGGTATGCAGCCGCCCAAGAGCAAAGATCACCAGGTCATCTTTCAGGTTTAACCGCATCTTCCACTGCTGCAGTTGTTCAGCTTCAACCGGTTCAGGAGGAGGAACAAAGTTGCTGATGTAGTGTACGCGATCTGCAGGGTAACCATGCCTGATCAGATAATCACAAATCCCCCGGGTATTGCCAACCAGCGCATGTACATGCCGATAGTGATCCGGATTGTAGAAGCCTCCGAGCCGGGCCACATGAACCGGTCCCTTGCCTGGGCGCAGGTGAACCAGACGCGTTGCCCGTCCCATCCAGGTTTGGACTATGTCGGGCTGCTCACGCCGGATCAAGGCCCCCAGACTGAAACGCGACAGAGGGTCGAACACACTGCGCATGGCACTGGTCGCTACAGGGGCAGACAGGCTACTGAGCAGTTCACTTCTATGCGGAACGATGGCAGTTGAGCCCAGATCATTCGTCTGGTTGAAGGCCTGGTGAAGGCGAACAAAAAAACTTTCGGCGCCACCCAGTTTCTTGCTGCCGATGATCTGAAGCGTTTGAATCCGGCTCACGGGAACTCCTGTCGTTGTGCGAAACTTGCCAGGCGAACCTGTTTGCCCCGACAATAGAGCGCGATTATAGCAACCTCCAGACCCTTGAAACCAACAGGCATCACATGACCGACACCACCCTGCCCATCAGTGTCACCATCATCGCTCAGGACGAAGCGGACCGCATCGGCATGGCGATCGAAAGTGTGCGGAACTGGGTCGACGAGGTTGTCGTGGTGGACTCGGGCAGCACTGACGGTACTCAGGAGATCGCAGCATCACTGGGGGCGCGTGTCGTTCATCATGACTGGCCCGGGTATGGCCTGCAAAAGCGGTTTGCAGAAGATCAGGCCCGGAATGACTGGATCTTCAACATTGATGCGGACGAACGTATCCTGCCTGAGCTGCAGGCGGAAATAGTCGCCATGTTTACTCAGGCACCCGATGCCGATGGCTACTTCATTGCCATTCACGACCGTCTTTACTGCACCGACCGGTTGAGTGCTTACACACCCTACAAACCGGTACGGTTGTATCGGAAGTCAAAAGGACGCTACAGCACCAGCCCGGTGCATGATCGCGTACAAATGGAGGCAGGGGCGAAAACCGCCACACTCAAGGGTCGCATGGCACACGATTCGCTCAAATCCTTCCACCATCGCATAGAAAAAATGAACGAGTACACCGAGGCGCAGGCCAAAGACCTGCTGGCCCGTGGCCGCAAACCATCGACCTTTCGCATTCTGACCGAATTTTGGACCGCCTTTATCGTGGGTTACTTCTTCCGCGGCTACTGGCGTGGCGGACTGATGGGTTATATCTATGCGGTTAACTTTGCGTATAGCCGATTTTTAAGGCAGATAAAACTTTATGAGTCTGAGCGAAAAAAGTAACCCTCTTGCGATTATTTTTTTCGACCTAGATAAATACTCTGCTCCAGTATAGCTTTCAAACGGGGCTGAATTGCTTCTACAGTGTAACTTTCACTGCGTTTATACGCCATTGTGGCAACAGATGCTCTATGCTCTGCATGCTGCAATGCAGCACAAATACCGTCTGCCAACTGCTGCGCATTACTCGGGGGCACCAGCCAGCCGTCACTGCCTGATTGGATCTGACTGGCAGGTCCCGACACATCACTGGCTATGACTGGGCAACCATGGACAGCCGCTTCCAATATAACGATACCAAAGGTTTCACTCAAAGACGGCACGACTAAAAGATCAATGTCACGCAGCCATCCACCAATATCTTCCACCCAACCATGAATATGAACCTTGTGACGGATAGAAAGGGACTCTGCAAGAGCAAGAATATCCTCTTTATCCGGTCCGCTGCCAGCAAGATGTAACTGCGTGTCAGGCATTATTTCAACCACTTGAGAAAATGCCGTTAATAGCGTATCCAGCCCTTTTTCAGCTGTCATACGCCCGACAAATCCAACATTGCCCGTGTCTTTTTTGATACTTTTAACAAAAGGTGGTCGTTCAAATACAAAGTTGGGCAAAATCGCTGTTCTATCCTTTTCGTATCCAGCGTCCCAAAAGCGCTGACACATGTCTTCAGTAAGACCAATCAGGTAGTCTGCCTCAAGCATTCGCCGTATTTTATTGCTGTGAGAGAATCCAACAAGTGGCGTCGTCAGGCTTTTTAAGGCCAGACCAAGAATACTGGTAGCACGGGCGTTATGCGTTAGCACCAGATCCGGCTTGACTGTCCTCAAGCGCAGGTGTGCCTGAATAATACGAAAAACATCATAATAGCCCCGGGGAGAAAATGCGTAATAACTGTGGCTATCCCGTTGTAAAGAATCACGATAGGGTGATTCAAACGGTAGCCACACCTCAACTTCGTGGCCCAGTCTTATCAGCAACCTGTTTATATTAACAAAAGCCGTTTCCAGCCCTCCTTTCTGGCTGGAACAAAGCACATGTACGATTTTCATGCCTTGTATTCCTGCGGAAAAGAGTCCAACAACTCTTCTTGTATACGCTTGACTGCCTCAACAGAGACTCGATCACTCTCCGCGACATCATACAGTTGCTCAGCAGTGATCCTCCCCTTTGTAAGCTCCGAGCAGTCAACTGAGCACAGTGCCTCGCGGCCAAATACCGAGAGGTAGTCATATATCTTATAGTCGCCACCAACATGAATATTGCTTCCTGTCTGTAGATAAGCAGTGGGGACATCATAGCTGTGGGCTACTATATAAGGGTGCATAGCTGTCGTAATCACCAACTTGGCAGACATTATCGCTTCGATAATAGTCACATGATCATCAGCCAAACTCATCTGTACAACGTTATCATTTGGAAATTTACAACGAATTGTATCGATCCATTTACCGGAGTGGTGGTCATGAAGGTGAGGGAGGCATAGTACGTGCTGGCCTTTACTCAGGTGATCCGACGGAAAGAAATGAGAGCACAACAGCCCGGGATCTCCCAAACAGATTTTATCAATATCCATATTGAAGCGAGCCGCCGACAGCTTACCTCTAAGTGCATGCGCACGAATAAACCTGCCAGATGTTGACTCTCCAGGTGCCAAAAAGCCTGTACCCCAAATATGCAAAGGCCGACCAAGATTGATTAGCCAACGTTTGAAACGCTTTTTGACAACACGCTCGGCAAGACTTCCTATCGCGACCAGATCAGCATATTTCAAATCACTGAACGCAACATCAGCGCCAGATGCTTTCTGTGTAATTTCTCTGGAAAGGATATCGCCGAAGTTACCTTCAGAGTTCTGATAATAAAGCCTAACTGGCGATCTCATTTTTCATTTTCCCATTCGCTGAAATGATGGAGTAAGCTATTGATAACGCCAAGCATAAAAGATAAGAGTTAGCACCGAGATTGTTACGTAATGTCGCACTGGTCAAACCAATAACCAAAAAAGACACTGTCACAAAAAAAGTTGGCGCTGCTTCAACAAGCGAAACCCCGTAATAACGAAGTATGTAAAAGGGGAACAATACAAACAAAAAAAGGCAGATCAGTCCAAATATACCACCTCTCTCCAGCATATAAAAATACTCAGAGTGGGTATGAAAACTCAACATATAATCAGGATAATTTCCTGATGCCAAGATTTCCTTTTTCACTTCCAAGGCTTCTTTTACACCATAGCCGAAAATAGGGTTGCGCAAAAAAACATCCCATGCCAGCCGCCATGACTCTATTCTTACTGCTATAGAGTTATCAAAGGATATGTCACCTGCCACCAAATAATTGCTTGCTTCAATATAGGCAAGAGTTATTCTATCCCAAAGTAAAAAATAAATAACAAGCAATATTACCAGAGCAAAAAATGACAACATCTTGAAATTTGAAAGACTTTTCAGGTTATACCTGTAATGTATGAAAACCATGATTATATTTATGATGGTAAAGGCTAAAATGGGTCCTCTGGCTTCAGTCATGACCAGAATAACCGATACCGCCACGAATCCCGACAACAGCCAGCCAAAGGGCGTCTTTCTCAAAGGAACAAAAAACATACCTGCCAATAAAGAATAAAAAAACACGACAGCTGTTGAAAATGTTCCCTTGTTATACCATAAGCCTGGATATTCACCGTCATAGTGTTCGGACTGACTTGCAAATATTCCTCCTTCCTGAAGAAAAAGAAAGAACAATGTATAGAAAAACATCAGAACAATCGCTTTCGTCAGAAGATCATTCGATATATTCCTGTAATATAAAATAGCACCAACCGGCAACACCAGGAGCACATTACGTGATATTTTTTCAATATCACTTACTGAAGAATAACCTCTTGTCATGTTAATAATGTCAGGCAGGATAAAAACCAAAAGACTTATGGAAAAAAGTCTCGAAAACCGAAGATCAATTTTAAAACCAAAAAAAAATCCAATAATACAAAAAATGGAAACAAGGTAGAAAAAATCCTTGTACAGCCCTGGCCAAACAAAGTAATTTACGATAAAGAAACAGGCTATTATTCTAAAAATAGAGCCGTTTGCGTCTTTTCTGTCAGAATTTGATTCATATTTTTTCATATAGCGAGAGAGTTTTCTGTATCATTTTATCAAGTGTGTACGGCCCCTCCAGCATGTCACCACATCCCTTACTATCCAAACAGAAATTCACCTTTTGAGCAGCCAGTGAATATTGACCTGTAGGGACTTTTCCTTCCGAATAAATGGCCCCCAAGGTTTCAGCCACTGCCCCATGGGCATACCCCACCACCGGTGTACCAATCGACAAACACTCCACAACCGTTCGCCCAAACGCTTCTGCGGTTGTTGATGTAAGAGACAACATCACATCTGAAATGGCATACAGCTCTTTCATATCCGAGCGGGTACCGAGGAAAGAGAAATATTCATCCAGTCCAGCCGTACTAATGGCAGCTTTTACCTCATGAATAAACTTGTTCTTGGGGTCACTGCCGATGATCAGGACATGAAAGTCCTGCCGCTGCTGACTGAGCTCTGACACTACCTTGACCAGATCAAGATGCCCTTTCCAGCGCGTAATGCGGCCAGGAAAGCAGATCAGGTGTTTGTTCCGGGCCTGAGGACAGTCATCAAAGAGACGTGCTTTCCACTCCTCTGTGGGCTGATACCCACGCGGAAATTCTTCCGGGTCAATGCCCCGATGAATCACGGTTACCTTGGCAGGGTCCACTTCCGGGTAGTTGTCCAGCAGGTAGCGTTTGGCCGTTTCAGATACGGCAATCACGCGCTCCCCCTTCCCCATGATGGCGCTGTAGCGATTTACAGAGTGCATGCCATGCAGGGTGGTGATGAAGCGCGGCCGAGTCTCCGGGTTCATCTTGCGCCAGGCCAGCCATACAACCCAGGCGGGCATGCGTGAGCGCACATGCACGATATCCGGCTTTTCTTCGGCCAGCCAACGGCGCAGCCCGGCCACCTGCAGCAGCGTCAGCAACGATTTCTTGCCCAGCTCCCATTGCACATGGCGACTGCCTTCACGTTCAAGCTGTTCAACAAGGCGCCCACCGGCCGACACAACAATGGACTCATGGCCAGCGGCAACCAATCCACGGGCTACTTCAAGCGTACCTCGCTCGACGCCTCCCAGCTCAAGGGCTGGCAATACCTGTACAACCTTCACAGCCACTCCCTCCTGAGTACTTCCTCGGCACAGCGCTCTGCTTCATTCAATACGATGCTCTCTGCATCCAGTCCGTTCATCGACCAGTCCGGTGCACGCACCACCATCCCTTGCGCTGTCAGCTGTTCAACACCCTTGCTGATCCGGCTGTCTGTATCACCAGTCAATGGCAAAACGCCCACCCGACAACCGGCCGTCAGCGCTTCATACACCATGGATGCACTGTCCTGAGTCACCCAGCAGACTTCGGCCCGGGCGAGTTGTTGCGGCAGCCAGTCAGGGCCGGTTGCAGCGGCGGGTACAAAGCGATCGCCGCACAACTCAGACAAAGCCTGCTCAGTACTGGCAGGCGTACGCCGTGACGAGCCGATCAGCCAGTTGCGCGGCGCATGTTCCAGCAGTGCACGCACCTGTACAAGCATGCCGGTTTCATCCCAGTTGTAATGTTTTGACGGCCCGCCGATCAGTATTACACCGCTGCCTGGAGCCTTCTTGCCCGGTTGCATCCGGTTGAGCGCCCCGTGAGTGACAATGATATTGGGACGTTTCGGGGGCTGGTCATGCTCAGGCACCAGACAGAGATCAAAGAACCCCATCGGTATAGACGGTTTCATCAGTACAATGGCGGGTACACGGTACAGTTTGCGCAGCGCCAACAAGGTCAGGTGCGTGTCGTGTCCGGCACCGATCAGCAGATCAGGGCAGTCATCCAGTTGCGGCAAGGCGCCGCCCAGGAAGAGCCTCAGTGCCTCAAAGCGCCCCATTGGCTCGCGCTCGCTGATCTCCACCGAAGTACGGCGGGCAATCGCTTCGGCCAGTCCCATTGACTGGTTGCGATGCCCGGGCTTGCCATCGCTGATAATCAGGATCTGTTTCACGCGCACCCACTTTGCTGTTTCCAATACGCTTGGCCCAACAGACCAGACGCTTGCCATAGGCATCAAATGATACCATTGCAGCCGCTGTGCAACGAAGGCTGCAACACTATTTATCCGCCAGGCAATTCCATTTTTTCGCTGAATGCATACAATCTAAGGGTCTGAATTTCTCGGATCGCTCGTGTCTGCTGGCTCCGCCCCGCCAGCCTTCGGTCTTAGCCCAGCTTGTTAGGAAGGTGATATGTCTGCTTTTGGTTCCGTTTTCATGCCTGAAATGGCAATTTCCTGGTTCGACGGCTCACAGTGGAGCAACGCCGAGGTGGTATCGAGCGACAGTATTCAGCTGCACCCCGGGGCACACGTGCTGCACTACTCCAGCAGTTGCTTCGAGGGCTTGAAGGCATTTCGCCATGAGGATGGCTCGGTCAAGATTTTCCGCATGGACCGCAATATCGCCCGCCTGCAGCAAAGTTCTGACATTCTGGCACTGCCGGAGTTTGCACCTGAACAGCTGGAGCAGATGATTGTTGATATCGTCACCCGTTTCGCCGACCAGGTACCTGAGGCGCCTGGCTCCATGTACATTCGCCCAACTCATATCGGTACCGAGCCCGCCATCGGCAAGGCTGCTGTACCGTCACTGACTTCATGCCTTTACGTGCTGCTGTCTCCAGTAGGTGATTACTTCACCGGCGGTGACAAGGCGCTGCGCCTGTTGTTGGACGACGAGGGCATGCGCTGTTCACCGCACATGGGTGTGGTTAAGAGCGGTGGCAACTATGCCAGCGCACTGCAGCCGATCATGAAGGCGCGAGCGGAGTATCAGGCCGATCAGGTACTGTTCTGCCCGGGCGGTGATGTTCAGGAGACCGGTGCGGCCAACTTCCTGCTGATCGATGGCGATGAGATCATCACCAAAGCGCTGGATTCGACTTTCCTGCATGGCGTCACCCGCGATTCCATCCTGACACTGGCTCGAGACATGGGCATGACCGTGTCCGAGCGTCAGCTCACCGTTGAAGAGCTGCTTGAGCGCAGTGCACGCCCAGGATGCGAGGCCGCGCTGTCCGGTACCGCTGCGGTTCTGACCGCGGTAGGCACGTTCATTTACAAAGGCAAGGAGTATGAGGTCGGTAACGGCGGCATTGGCGAAACTACCCTGCGCCTGCGCCGCGCTCTGAATGATATTCAGTGGGGCAGAGCCGAGGACAAGCACAGCTGGCTGACCAGCCTCTGATCGAACAGCACGACTATTGATTCTGAACAGCCGGCCCGGCTTACACCGGGTCGGATTTTGATGCCAAATTACGGCGCCAGCAGCCTCTGCCAGAGTTCGGCCACACCTTCACGATAGGCGGCCATTTCCTGATCGCCCAGCACACCGGAGAGGTTTTGCATCGTCTGACGGTGGCCGGCGGCACGATAGGCCTTGTAGGCTTCCCGCAGCAATTCCACCTCATCGGATGCCAGCAACCCTTCGGCTTCAACACTGGCCAGAATGCGGATGTTGTCAGTCCAACGCATCAGAGCAGGCATCTCGGCTGCGTGGCGCAGCACCAGATATTGCACCATGAACTCGATATCGACGATACCGCCACGGTCCTGTTTCAGATGGAATACACGACTTTCTTCATCGGCCGCAGGTTTGCTGCCCAGATGCCCGCGCATCTTCTCGCGCATCGTGGTCACATCCGATTTGAGTTTTGCTTCTTCCCGAGGCTGTCCCAATATTTCACGGCGCACGGACTGGAACCGCTCCGCCAGGGCCGGGCTGCCGGCCACCACACGCGCCCGAACCAACGCCTGATGTTCCCAGGTCCAGGCTTCCTTCTGCTGATACTCTCGGAAGGCGTTCAGTGAGCTGACCAGCAGGCCGGAGTTGCCGGACGGGCGCAAGCGCATGTCCACTTCATACAGAATCCCGGATGGGGTGAACGTGTTGAGGATATGGATGATCCTCTGCCCCAACCGGTTGAAGAAGACGCTGTTGGCGATGGGCTTGCCACCATCGGTTTCCAGGTTACCAGCCGCATCGTGCAGGAACACCAGGTCAAGATCAGAACCATAGGACAGCTCTATGCCACCCACCTTGCCATAACCGATGATGATAAAGTCGGGATCACAGGGCACGCCGGGGCTTTTCTGTGGCACGCCGTGTTTCTCGGTGAGGTTGCGCCAGGCGATATCCAGCACCGCTTCAAGCACGGCTTCCGCCAGCCAGGTCAGGTAATCACTGACCCGCATCAACGGCAATACTCCGGTAATATCAGACGCCGCCACCCGCAACATGTGGGCATGTTTGAAGTAGCGCAGGGTCTCCATCAACTGCTCGATGTCATCTTCCGGTATACGCAGCAACTGCTGGCGCAGCTCGGTACGCAGCGCCGTCAGGTTCGGCGGCGTGTAAAGTGTACGCGGGTCGATCAACTCATCCAGCAGAACCGGTTGTTTCGACAGCTGCTCGGCAAACCAGGCACTGGCGGAGCAAAGTTGAACCAGCTGCTTCAATGCCGCCGGATTTTCGTTCAACAACACCAGATAGGCGGACCGGCGCAATACCGCCTGAATCAACACCAGTACCCGTTCCAGCGTAATCTCCGGGTTACTGCACTGGCCAACATTCTCCAGCAGTGCCGGCAATACCGCTTCCAGTCGTTCCAGTGCCACTTTCTGCAGCATCTGTACCGTGCGCAAACCCTTGAGATCCTGCAGCGCCTTCAGTGCCTGCTCAGGGGATTGATAACCCTGCTCAGCCAGAAACTCCAGCGCACTGGCATCCTCCATCAGCCCCTGCCAGAGTGCCAGCCAGTCACCACGCAGGTCATCAGGTTGCTCTTCTCCCTCATCCACCGGAGCGATCACATCCGCAAAGTGACGCGACACATCCGCCCGACATTTTTGCAACGCCTGGTCCAGCGCATCCCAATCGGCAAAGCCCTGAGCAAAGGCCAGACGCTCCCGACCCATTTCATCTTCCGGCAATTCCTGCGTCTGTTTGTCGGCGATCGCCTGAATACCATGTTCTACATTGCGCAGGAAAGTATAGGCATCGGTCAGCTCGGCCACGGCCACTTCAGGCATACCCACCTTCTCCGGCAGCTGTGGCAGGATATTGAGCAGCTCACGCTGCTGCAGCTCATGATCGCGACCGCCCCGGATTAACTGAAACGCCTGCGCAATAAATTCCACCTCGCGGATGCCACCGGCTCCCAGTTTTACGTTATGGCTTAACCCCTTGCGGCGCACTTCACGGTTGATCATGCCTTTCATGTCGCGCAGTGACTCAAAGGCGCTGAAGTCGATATACTTGCGATACACAAAGGGACGCAACAGCTGGATCAGTTCCTCTCCAGCCTTCTGATCACCGGCTACAACGCGTGCCTTGATCATGGCATAACGCTCCCAGTCGCGACCCTGATCCTGGTAATAGCTTTCCATGGCACCAAAGCTGCACGCCAGCGGGCCAGCCGAGCCAAAGGGCCGCAGGCGCATGTCGACACGAAACACAAAGCCATCGATGGTCAGGTTATCCAGCGCCTGGATCAGCTTCTGCCCCAGCCTGATGAAGAAATCCTGATTTTCCAGATTCTTGCGCTCGCCGTCAGTTTCGCCATTGGCCGGAAAGGTAAAAATCAAATCAATATCGGATGACAGGTTCAGCTCATGCGCACCCAGTTTGCCCATCCCGAGCACCACCATCCGTTGTGGGTGACGCTGACCTTTGGCGTCCGGCCGCGAGTGTGGCACGCCCCAGCGCTGGCAGGCCTGCTGGTACAACCACTCCAATGTGCGATCAATGCAGGCATCCGCCAGCCATGACAGCTCGCGGGTGGTACCTCGCATGTCGCTGAGCCGGTTGAGATCACGCCAGATCAGGCGGATCATTTCGCGCTGACGGAACAGACGCAACTGGCGGTGCAGTTCCTTCTCATCTTCAATCGGTGTCAGCAACGCCTGCAGTCGTTCGGCATACTCAGTTTCGCCGTAGGCCTGTTGCAGGTCTCCGCTTTGAATCAGCTGAGCCAGCCAGTCAGGGTGACGCTGCAGCTGCTCGGCAACAAAATCACTGCCAATCAGTGTTCGCTGCAACTCAACCGTCAGCCAATCCGGCTGATCCTGCAACTCACCGAGGGCGGCTTCGATGCGGGCAAGGTTATCCTGCAGCAAAGGCCGCAATTGTTCCGGCACGTTCTGCAATTTCTGTTCATCAATCGACATTCATGCGTCTCCCCTGCAATCCATTGAGTGCTGGCTACACTGACTGAACAGTCGATAGCCGCGCTGTGCCTTACTGATATCGCCAGGCTGCAGTTCTGCCTGCTCGGCCAACCGATGTGCCAGCGCAAACAGAGCATCGGCAGGGCCTGATTTGAGCTCCAACTCCAACTCACTGATCGGATCTGTCAGGTGACGACCATCCCCGCAGTCGCACACCACTTCACCCAGATCCAGTGCCACTTCGATCTCGGCACCCTCAAAAGTCAGCCACCAGAGACGTCGCGTGAAGTCAGTGGTAAACACCGGTATCAGTGCCAATTGATCCGGCGCAATCAGCTCGGCGGGCCAGATGTCGGCTTCAAGCAGGGCGGGATCGAGCTGTTCGCTGGCCAAATCCCACTCCCATTCACCCCGCTGGTGCAGTCCATCGATGCTCTGCCCCCGTGTTTTCAGCGTCTGAATAAACCGCTCCCCCTGACGCCGAACCCGCAGTGCCACCTTTGCCCGGGCCAGGTCAAGGGCCGCTGTATCATAGTAAGTGTTATGCAGCAGGCGGGCCGCTTGCCCGGTTGCATGGCACAGCAGTGAATGCCGGCTCAACCGTTCCATTGCTGCCGGCTCGATCAGCAGCTTGAGTTCTGTTTCTGTTGCCATCGTTCAGACACCTTGTTGATCTTTCACCAGTGTACCGAATCCAGTGTCCTGATCATCATCAGATTCGCGCAAAATTTGTGACGCTTTTTATGACACTATCACTACAGATCTGTGACAGCAGCACGTATACTTGCGCCCAGTTTTTTCCACCTGCAACAGGAACGCAACATGGTTAATAGCCCAATTATGCAGATGTTCGCCCGTTCCCCGTTCAAGCCGATGCAGGAGCACATCATCAAGGCGCAGGCAAGCGCCGCAGAACTGATCCCCTTCTTCGATGCGGTGATCGCGAACGACTGGAACACGGCATCCGAATGTCAGCACCGTATCGCTGTCATTGAAGGTGAAGCGGATGACATGAAACGAGATATCCGCCAGCGTCTCCCTGCCAGCATTTTTCTGCCTGTCCCCCGCACCGATTTGCTCGACCTTCTGCGCATGCAGGACAAGATCGCCAACCGAGCCAAGGATATTGCCGGTTTGATGCTGGGTCGCCAGATGCAGATCCCGGAACCGATCCAGGACGAGCTGCGCGAGCTGCTCCGCACCGCTTTGCAAACGATTGAACAGGCCGTACTGGCACTGAGTGAGCTGGACGAGCTGTTGGCAGCGGGTTTCCGCGGCCATGAAGTGGATATCGTTGAACGCCTGATTACCGAGTTGGACCGACTGGAGCACAAGACCGACGAACATGAGCGCGAATTGCGTGCATCACTGTTCCGTGTTGAACGCGACCTCTGGCCGATCGATGTCATGTTTCTCTATCAGATCATCCAGTGGGTTGGCGATCTTGCCAACCGTGCCCAGCAGGTTGGCAGCCGACTGCAGCTGCTGCTGGCCCGTTAACTACACAGACGACCAAGGCTTAAACCTATGGAAATCATTGCTCAGTACGGCACCATCATGGTGGTTATGGCCTGTATCTTCGGCTTCTTCATGGCCTGGGGTGTAGGTGCCAACGATGTAGCCAACGCGATGGGGACTTCTGTCGGGTCCCGCGCCCTGACCCTGAAACAGGCCATTCTGATCGCCATTCTGTTCGAATTCGCTGGTGCCTATCTTGCCGGCGGGGCCGTAACCGACACAATCCGTAAAGGTATTATCGAGCCCTCCATGCTCAGTGCCAACCCGGAACTTCTGGTCTTCGGCATGATGGCCTCGCTGCTGGCAGCGGGCATCTGGCTGTTGATTGCGACCCACTTTGGCTGGCCAGTTTCCACCACTCACTCCATTGTCGGCGCCATTGTCGGCTTTGCAGCCGTTGGTATCTCCATGGAGGCCGTACACTGGAACAAGGTCGGCAATATTGTGGCCAGCTGGGTAGTATCGCCCGTCACGGCCGGCGTCATCGCTTTCTTCCTGTTCCGCAGTGTACAAAAGCTGATTCTTGATACCGAGAATCCCTTCGCCAATGCCAAACGCTATGTACCCATGTATATTTTCCTGGTGGGCTTCATCATCGCCATGGTGACCTTCACCAAGGGCCTCAAGCATGTAGGCCTGCACCTGAGCTGGGGCGAAAGCGCTGCGGTTTCGGTGTTGATCGGCTTGGTCACCATGGGTATCGGCATATTTATGCAGCGCGGCATCAAGCTTGACCCCGAAGCCAATCGCGACTTCCACTTCACCAGCGTGGAAAAGGTATTTGGCGTCCTGATGATGTTCACCGCCTGCGCCATGGCCTTTGCTCACGGCTCCAACGATGTGGCCAACGCCGTCGGCCCGCTGGCCGCCATTGTCGGCATTGTCAATGCAGGTGGTGAGGTGGCGCAAAAAGCGGCCATGCCCGCCTGGATTCTGTTGCTCGGTGGTGCTGGCATTGTTGCCGGCCTGGTGATGTATGGTCATAAGGTGATCGCCACCGTCGGCCAGAACATTACCGAGCTGACCCCGAGCCGCGGTTTTGCGGCCACGCTGGCGGCCGCCAGCACCGTGGTGGTCGCTTCAGGTACAGGGTTGCCGATCTCCACCACTCATACGCTGGTGGGTGCGGTGCTGGGTGTGGGCCTTGCCCGTGGCATGGCTGCGCTCAACCTGCGCGTTGTAGGCACCATTTTTGTATCCTGGATCGTGACACTGCCGGCCGGTGCCATCCTGTCGATCATGTTCTTCTTCATGCTCAAGGGCATGTTCTCCTGACAGCTCGCCCGGGGTGGTCAATCTGACCACCCCTCGCTTCACACTCATGGACCCGCAACCGCAAAGGTAGCAAAATGGGTCAAACAGTGGAGCCCATCATGACCACACACTCGACCCGACACTCGCTCAGTACCCTTGAAATGATGCGCCGGCTTATCGCCGCGCCCTCCGTCAGCTCTGCATCTGTACACCATGACCAGAGCAACCTGGTTGTCATCGAACAGCTGCATGAATGGCTTGAAGCGCTTGGCTTTAACACTGAAGTGATGCCGGTGCCGGGACATCCTGAAAAGGCCAACCTGATCGCCACTCTGGGCAGCGGCCCGGGGGGGCTGGTGCTGTCAGGGCATACCGATACCGTCCCCTGTGATCCGGAGTTGTGGCGCTCGGACCCTTTTTTCCTGACCGAGCGTGACAACCGGCTGTACGGGCTGGGTACCTGCGACATGAAAGGTTTTTTTGCCCTCGCCATTGAGGCCGCCAAGCACTTCCTCGATCGACCCCTGAAGCAGCCGTTGATCATTCTGGCCACCGCCGACGAGGAAAGCTCCATGTCCGGTGCCCGTGCGCTGGCCGAAGCGGGTCGCCCACTGGCCCGTGCCGCCGTGATCGGCGAACCCACCCGCCTGCAGCCGATCCGAATGCACAAGGGAATCATTATGGAGTCAGTGCGCATACAGGGCCGATCAGGCCATTCGTCCGATCCTTCACTGGGTGCCAACGCACTGGAAGCGATGCATGCAGTGATGAGCGAACTGCTGACCCTGCGCAGCGAGCTGCAACAGAAACACCGCAATGCCCAGTTCCGGGTCGACATACCCACCCTGAACCTGGGCTGCATTCATGGTGGCGACAGCTCCAACCGGATCTGTGGTCGCTGTGAGCTGGAGTATGATTTGCGGCCACTGCCCGGCATGTCCATTGACGGGTTGCGCAACGCCATCAGTGAGCGGTTGCGACCGCTGAATGACCGTTTTGGCGTTAAAATCGAGACCCACTCCCAGTTTCCGGGCATTCCACCCTTCGAGACACCGGCCGACTCGGAGCTGGTACGGCTGGCCGAACGCTTGACCGGCCACCGCGCCGAAGCGGTAGCTTTTGGCACTGAAGCCCCCTTCCTGCAATCGCTGGGGATGGATACCATAGTGATGGGACCAGGCAGTATTGATCAGGCCCACCAGCCGGACGAATACCTGGCACTGGATCAGATCAGCCCCACGGTGGAGTTGTTACGCAACCTGATTGCCCACTACTGCCTTTAATACAGAACAGCAGGAGCCTGACTTGAGCGCCGTGACTTCCGAATACGTTAACTGGTTTCGCCACTCGTCACCCTACATTAATGCGCACCGGGGCAAGACCTTCGTACTGATGCTCAGTGGCGAGGCGATTGCCGATGCCAACTTTGCCAACACGGTGCATGACATCGCTCTGCTCAACAGCCTCGGCGTACGACTGGTGCTGGTGCACGGCGCTCGTCCGCAGGCGGAGCAGCGGCTGCAGGCACGCGGGGTGGAAACACGACTGCACCACGACCTGCGCGTCACCACACCGGAAATACTGGAGTGCGTGATCGAGGCCGTAGGCAGCCTCAGAACCGAAATCGAAGCCCAGCTGTCAATGGGGCTGGCCAACACGCCGATGCACGGGGCACGTATCCGTGTCTGCAGCGGCAACTTTGTCACGGCCCGACCGGTGGGTGTACTGGATGGCGTAGACATGGGCCACACCGGCGAGCTGCGGCGGATCGATCATGAAGGTGTGCGCCGCCTGCTGGACCTGAATCAGATCGTATTGCTGTCCAATCTGGGCTACTCGCCTACCGGCGAAGTATTCAATCTATCGGTAGAGGAAGTCGCCACTCAGGCTGCGATCGCCCTCAAGGCCGACAAACTGATTCTGTTCGGTTCTCGCCCCGGCATTCAGGACAGCCAGGGTGAGCTGCGCAGCGAACTGCTGGCGTCAACCGCCGCGCGCCTGGTACAGCAATATCTGGCCAAACTGGATGACCCCGAACAGCCTTACAGTGAAACCGCCTGCCTGCTGGAAGCCGCCGCGACCGCCTGCCAGCAGGGCGTACCGCGCTGCCACCTGATCAGTTACCACGACGACGGTGCACTGCTGGCAGAGCTTTTCACCCGCGACGGCCAGGGCACCATGGTCGTGAGTCATTCCTATGAGCAGGTGCGACCCGCCAATATTGAAGATGTGGGAGGTATTCTGGAGCTGATCGCCCCACTGGAAGAGAAAGGAGTACTGGTGCGTCGCTCCCGCGAGCGACTGGAAGCCGAGATTGAGCGCTTCACGGTCGTAGAACGTGATGGCGCCATCATCGGCTGTGCCGCGCTCTACCCCTTCCCGGAAGAAGCGATTGGAGAGCTGGCCTGTGTCGCCATCGACCAGACCTACCGGGGCGGACAGCGTGGTGACATGCTGCTGGAAGCAATCGAGGATCAGGCCATTGCGCTGGGGTTGAAGCGACTGTTCGTACTCACAACCCGTACAGCCCACTGGTTCCTTGAACGGGGCTTTGGCAATGCACCGCTGGATGAGCTTCCGGGCGAGAAAAAGGCGCTCTACAACTTCCAGCGCAACTCCAAGGTGTTCTTCAAGCGTCTTGGCTGACCGGCCCACCCGGCAGCTCAACCCGGAAACAGGCACCACCCAGCGTTGAGCTGCTGACCTCCAGCGCACCGTCATAGCTGCTGACAATATCCAGCGCTACGGCTAACCCGATTCCCTGCCCTGGGGTTTGACTGTCCAGACGGGCGCCACGCTGCAAAATCACCTGCCGCTGCGCCGGTGCCACACCTGCACCATTGTCGCTGATGCTGATCACCAGCTGGTCCGCGTCCAGACCCGCCTCAACCGCCACCTGTCCATTGCCATACTTGAAGGCGTTATCCAGTAAATTCCCCAACAGCTCCATCAGGTCGCGTTCGTCACCGGCAAACCCTGCATCCGGCTGCAACGACAGGCTGACTTCTGCCGGCTGGGCGGCGTATACCTTCTCCATCACCCGCACCAGTCTTTCCAGCAAAGGAGCGACTGCCACTGCCTGTGCCAACACCCGCCCCTCACTCTTGACGGCTCGAGACAGCTGGTACTGTACAATTTGCTGCATGCGCTGGGTTTGCTCTTCCACCAGCCGGCGATAACTGTGTTGATCGGCGCAGTCGTCACCTGCACCGCGTATCACTGCCAGAGGGGTCTTCAAACTGTGGGCTAGATCGGCCAGCGTATTGCGGTAGCGCTCGCGCTGACGCCGCTCGGACTCAATCAACCGATTCAGGCTCTGCGTCACTCCCTGCACTTCCTCCGGGTAGCGTCCATCCAGATGATCGGTCGTGCCCGCCTCGATGCGTTGCAGGTCAGCCGCCAACTGATCCAGTGGCCGTAACCCCCATCGCATGATGAAATATTGCGCCAACAGTGCCACCAGCCCCACCCCGCTGAGCCACCCCAACAGCTGCAGACTGAACGCTTTCATCTCGGAGACTACATGGCTATCGCTGCGCAATACCGACACCAGAAAGCGAATATCAGTACCGTCTGCTTCCCAGATCACCGGATACTGGAACAGATACAACCCCTGCTGTGGCAGGTGACTGAACAGTGCCTGTCCCGGCTGCAGCAATGAACTCGGCAGCCGCTGCACCACATCCGGATCGATACTCTGACTGGAGCGGGAACGCCATAGCAGACTGCCGTCTGCATTATGAATAAAGCCATAGACACCCGAGCCATCACGACTGAACCCCGGTTCGAGCACAGTGCTGGGCAATTTGAGCTGGTTGCCATCCACTTCAACAGCTCCCAGCAAGAGGTAGACATGCAGCCGCGCCTGTGACGCTTCAGCATTTTCAAGACTGCCATGAAAGGCTTTCAGCAGCGCTACCCCCGCCAAAATAATCACCAGCGGCAGTATAACCGCCGAGGCCCGCAGCAGACGTGCACGCAGTGACAGGGATACGGCGATTTCTGAACTCACGCGGCGGGTCCGCCTCCAAGGGCAAAGCGATAGCCCAGGCCGCGCACGGTGGTGATCGGCTGCAGACTCTGATCCGGATCCAGCTTTTGCCGCAGGCGGCGGATGAACACCTCCAGCACGTTGCTGTCTCGATCATAGTCCTGATGGTAAAGATGTTCAGTCAGCTCTGCCTTGGAGATGGTTTTGCCGGCGTTGAGCATCAGATACTCAAGCGTGCGGTACTCGTAGCTGGTCAGTCTGACCTCAGTGCCGTTCAGGCTCACCACCCGAGCTGCGGTATCCAGTTCCAGCGGGCCATAGCGCAATATCGGACTGGCATGGCCGGATGCACGGCGCACCAATGCATTCAGACGCGCCAGCAGCTCTTCGGTGTGGAAGGGTTTGGCCAGATAATCGTCCGCACCGGCTTCCAGACCTTCGACCTTGTCCTGCCAATCACCACGCGCCGTCAAAACCAGTACGGGCATGGTGTGTCCCTCTTCCCGCCACTGCCGAATCAGGTCCAGACCGGACATCTCCGGCAGGCCGATATCAACCACCGCGATATCGTATTCATACTCCTGACCGAGATAAAGCGCTTCACGACCACTGCCGGTCTGCTCAATAGTGTAACCCCGCTGCTCCAGCAGGTTGCACAACTGCCTTCTCAGGTCGGCATCATCTTCAACTATCAGGGCCTTCATCAGTCAGCTGCCTCCGCTATCTCATCAGGTAACAACATCTTGCCACTGGCGGCGTCCACCAGTACTTCACGGATACGTCCCTGTTCCAGCAGGCGGATGGTATAAACAGGCACCCCCTCGTGTTCAATCAGTTCCGCCTTGATCACCTCCCCTCCCAGCTCATCACGTACACGCTTGGAAGCCTGCAGTAAATTGACCGCCACAGGGGTACGAGCACCGGAACCCTCGACAGGCTCCGCCGACAGCAATGGGCTTACACTCCAAAGCTGCAGGGTAATCAACAGGGCTGTAATCACAGCGGTATGTACAGAGCGGTGATGACGCTCGGCTGGCATGGTTCTACCTCATGTGACCTTCTATGGTCGGCGAACGGTTGCGGCTGAACCGCAACCGATTTCACCCGTCAATGGATGCGTAGGCTAAAGATCCTGATCTGAATCGCGCGTGAACGTCAGCCGCACTTACGACAGGTGCGCATGCCCAGCAGGCTGTAAAGAGGGCAGGTTCCGGAGATGGCGATCGCGATGATCGGCACGCCAATCAACCCCCACCATGTCTGAGGTCCAAAAAAGATCAGTACAATCAGCACCAATCCAATCAGGATTCGCACCAGTTGATCCAGTACACCGATATTGCGTTCCATATTGCAGTCTCCTCGATGATATTTCAGCTCTGCCGGGTACGCTTGCGACGTTGTACCAGCAGCAGATACCTCAGGTTATAGGCAAATCCGATCAGCAGTACCAGCGGTGCACTGAGCACAAACAGCCAACCCAGCGCCGGTACACCAAATGTCTGCCCCAGCCACAGGCTGAGAATACAGATCAGTGCCAATGGAATGCCGGTTTTCATCAACCGTCGCAGCCAGATATCAGAGCCGATCCTGTTATTTTCCTGCATCAGATACTCCTTATATCTGTGTCGAGCATAGAGCCGCCGGCGGTTTGGTTCAAGCACTGCCCAATTCAATCTGGGGCGGGTTAAAGGGCATATCAAAGGCCGCGGCTACCCCGGCACAGGCAACACGACCCGAATGGATGTTCAGCCCGTGAATGAAGCCCGGGATATCCTGCAAGGCCCGGCGCCACTCATGCTGTGCCAGTGCTTCGATATAGGGCAGGGTTGCATTGGTCAAGGCCAGTGTGGCGGTACGGGCAACCGCCCCCGGCATGTTGGCGACACAGTAATGGATGATGCCATCCACTTCGAACACCGGGTCGGCATGGGTTGTCGGGCGGCTGGTTTCGAAACACCCACCCTGATCGATCGCCACATCCACCAATACTGCACCTGGCCGCATCAGCCCCAGCATACCGCGTGTCACCAGCTTCGGCGCTGCCGCACCGGGCAGCAGCACGGCCCCAATAACCAGATCGGCCTGTGCCAGCTGCTGCTCAATATTTTCCTGCGTAGAGTAAAGGGTGATCAGCTCTCCGTTGAAACGCTCATCCAGCTGCCGCAGTCGGGCAATGGACTTGTCCAGCAGGCATACCTGTGCGCCCATACCCAGCGCAATTCGGGCCGCGTTTTCACCCACTACTCCCCCGCCAATAATCATCACCCGCCCCGGGCTCACGCCCGGTACACCGCCGAGCAACACTCCACGTCCGCCCTGTGCCTTTTCGAGACAGTGAGCACCCGCCTGCACAGCCATTCGCCCGGCTACCTCGCTCATCGGCGCCAGAAGTGGCAGTCCTCCGTGCTGATCTTCTACGGTTTCATATCCGATGGCGGTACAGCCACTGGCCAACAAGGCATCCGTCAGCTGGCGATCTGCGGCAAGATGCAGGTAGGTAAACAGCACCTGATCGGCACTGAGCCAACTGCATTCATCGGGTTGCGGCTCTTTCACCTTGACGATCAAGTCGGCCCAGGTAAACACGGCACGTGGATCATCCACGATCACGGCGCCGGCCTGCTCATAATCCGCATCGCTGAAACCAACGGCTGCACCAGCATTCTGCTCCACTTGCACCTGATGGCCCTGCTCGGTCAGCTCCCGCACGCCCATGGGGGTCATTCCCACCCGGTATTCGTGATTCTTGATCTCTTTAGGCACACCGACTCGCATGGCCTTCTCTCCTTTGTGCTCTGAGTTCTGCTCTTCAGTCTAGCTGAAAAGACTCGGCTTTTACTCCCCTCGGCGCTAGGCGTTTATCTGATATACTCAGGCTTGTTTGCACAACCGAATTCCGAGGGGAGCCCCATGCCTGAGTATCGTTCCAAGACCTCCACCGCCGGCCGCAACATGGCGGGTGCCCGCGCACTGTGGCGCGCCACTGGTATGAAGGATGAAGATTTCCACAAGCCGATCGTCGCCGTGGCCAACTCCTTCACCCAGTTCGTTCCCGGCCACGTCCACCTGAAGGACATGGGCCAGCTGGTTGCTCGTGAGATCGAGAAAGCCGGTGGCGTAGCCAAGGAATTCAACACCATTGCCGTGGACGACGGCATCGCCATGGGCCACGACGGCATGCTCTACTCGCTGCCGAGCCGCGACATCATCGCCGACTCAGTCGAATACATGGTCAATGCCCACTGCGCCGATGCGCTGGTGTGCATCTCCAACTGCGACAAAATCACCCCGGGGATGCTGATGGCCGCCATGCGCCTGAACATCCCGGTCATTTTTGTGACCGGCGGACCGATGGAAGCCGGCAAGACCAAACTTGCCGAGCACAAACTGGACCTGGTCGATGCGATGGTACTGGCTGCGGACCCGAATGCGTCTGACGAAGAGGTCGAGGCTGTCGAGCGCTCCGCCTGCCCGACCTGCGGTTCCTGCTCCGGCATGTTCACCGCCAACTCCATGAACTGTCTGGCTGAAGCGCTGGGTCTGGCGCTGCCGGGTAACGGCACGGTTGTAGCGACCCATGCGGATCGCAAGCAGCTGTTCCTGCGTGCCGGCCGTTCTATCGTTGAGATGGCCAAACTCTACTACGAGCAGAATGATGCTCAAATTTTACCCAGGGCCGTAGGCCTGAAAGCGTTCGAAAACGCCATCACTCTGGATATCGCCATGGGCGGTTCCACCAACACCATCCTGCACCTGCTGGCCATCGCCCAGGAAGCTGAAATCGATTTCACCATGAAAGATATCGACCGGCTTTCTCGCACCGTTCCCCAGCTGTGCAAGGTGGCACCCAATACTCAGAAGTACCACATTGAAGACGTACACCGCGCCGGCGGCATCATGGCGATCCTGGGTGAACTGGACCGTGCCGGCAAGCTTCACACAGACGTACCCACCGTCCATGCCCCGACAATGAAAGACGCTCTGGACCAGTGGGATATCATGCGCAACCCCACGCCAGAGGTGATCGAGTTTTACAAGGCAGGTCCTGCCGGCATCCCGACTCAGGAAGCGTTCAGTCAGGCCACGCGCTGGCCAACACTGGACGGTGACCGAGAGCACGGCTGCATCCGTTCCATCGATCACGCCTTTTCTCAGGAAGGCGGCCTCGCCGTGCTGTACGGCAACATCGCTCTGGATGGCTGCGTGGTAAAAAGTGCCGGTGTTGATGAGTCAATTCTGGTGTTTGAAGGGAACGCCAACGTGATGGAATCACAAGACGAGGCGGTCCGAAAAATTCTCAACGATGAGGTGAAGGCCGGTGATGTCGTTGTAATTCGCTACGAAGGCCCGAAAGGCGGCCCGGGCATGCAGGAGATGCTGTACCCGACCTCCTACCTGAAATCCAAGGGACTGGGCAAGGAGTGTGCTCTGCTGACCGACGGTCGTTTCTCCGGCGGTACCTCCGGCCTGTCCATCGGACACGCTTCGCCTGAAGCCGCTGCAGGCGGTGCCATCGGTCTGGTGAAAAACGGCGATCGCATCCGCATCGACATCCCCAACCGCACCATCAACGTGCTGGTGTCCGATGAGGAGCTGTCGATCCGTCGCGCCGAGCAGGACAAGCTGGGCTGGAAGCCGGCCGAAGAGCGACCACGCAAGGTATCTGCAGCCCTTAAGGCCTACGCCCTGCTGGCTACTTCGGCCGACAAGGGTGCCGTGCGTGACCTGAGTATGCTCGACTAAGCCCAACCCCGCTGTATCCGTCGGCAGGCGCCCGCCTGCCGACGTCTTCCACTGATCCAAATCCTTCTGTCAGCAGTAACAAGACCCATACTCTGCAGCCGGCACCTGTCCTCCCACCTTATCCGGCTGTCTATACTGAACTGACGTTACCGTCGTTAACCGGATCAGGACTGCACATGGAACGCCTTAACCGTACCCCTCGGCTGGACAACCCGGACAGTGACACCTTGCGTCACGAGATACTGGACTATTTTCATACCACCTTCGATCGCTACGAGCAGCTGTTCGAGGTATTGACCTGTGACGAAGCCTTCTTCGTCAAGCCGATCGCCCTGCGCCATCCGCTGATATTCTACTATGGCCATACCGCCACCTTTTTCATCAACAAGTTACTGCTGAGCGGACTGGTGGAACAGCGAATCAATCCTCACTTCGAGTCGATCTTCGCCATCGGCGTCGATGAGATGAGCTGGGATGATTTGAACGATGATCACTACAACTGGCCGTCAGTCGCTGAGGTAAAGGCCTACCGTGACCAGGTGCGTCAGACACTGGATCGGATCATTCGTGAAGCGCCGCTGACATCCCCGATCAACTGGAACCATCCCTGGTGGACCATTGTGATGGGGATCGAGCACGAGCGTATCCACCTGGAAACCTCATCCGTGCTGATCCGCCAGCACGAACTCAGGTACGTACAGCCCCACCCTGCCTGGCCAGTGTGTCGCGACTCAGGACCAGCACCTGCAAATCAGCTGATTGAAGTGCCGGCCGGCAAGGCAGTTTTGGGCAAGTTACGTGAAGACTCCCGCTACGGCTGGGATAACGAATACGGCCATCGCGAAATCATGCTGGACAGCTTCAAGGCGGCACAGATGTTGACCTCCAACCAGGAGTTTCTGGCCTTTGTAGAAGCAGGCGGTTATACCGAACGCCGCTGGTGGAGTGAGGAAGGCTGGAATTGGCGTGACTTCACCGGTGCCGTATATCCGACCTTCTGGGTTGAATCGGAGGACGGCTGGCAACTGCGCCTCATGTGCGAGCAGGTTTACATGCCCTGGGACTGGCCAGCCGAGGTCAACTGTCACGAGGCGGAGGCGTTCTGCCGCTGGAAATCGGAGCAGACCGGCGAATCGATCCGTCTGCCCAGCGAGGATGAATGGTATCGGCTCTACGATTTGGCCCGCGTGGCCGAGCCGGACAGCACAGCGTCGGTTAATGCCAACTTGCATCTGGACCACTTCGCGTCATCCTGCCCGGTGTATCGTTTTGCCCAGGGTGATTTTTACGATGTCAGCGGCAATGTCTGGCAGTGGACGCAAACACCGATCTACCCGTTTGAGGGGTTTGAAGTGCACCCCTGCTACGATGATTTCACCACACCCACCTTTGACGATCGCCATAACCTGATCAAGGGCGGCAGCTGGATCTCCTGTGGCAACGAGAGCCTGCGCAGCGCCCGTTACGCCTTTCGACGCCACTTCTTTCAGCATGCCGGTTTCCGCTATGTGGCCGGCGCACCTCCAAAGGCAGTGCCCTCATCACGGTATGAAAGCGATGCACTGGCGTCCCAGTACGCCGAGTTCCACTACGGTGACGAGCAGTTCGGTGTTGCCAACTTTCCGCAGGCGCTGGCCCGACTGGCGATTGAGCTGGTTGGCCAACGCAGCGGCAAGGCTCTGGACCTGGGCTGCGCCACCGGGCGCGCAAGCTTCGAACTGGCGCGCCATTTTGAGCAGGTAGACGGTGTCGATTTCTCTGCCCGCCTGATCAATCTGGGCGTACAGCTACAGCAGCAGGGCCGATTGCGCTATACATTGCCAGACGAAGGTGAACTGGTCAGCTATCACGAGCGAGACCTGACTTCACTGGGGCTGGCTGATACGGCTGATCGCGTCAGTTTCATGCAGGGGGATGCTTGCAACCTCAAGCCGATCCTGAAGGGCTATGACCTGATTCTGGCCGCCAACCTGATCGACCGTCTTTACAGCCCGCGTCAGTTCCTGTCACAGGTGCATACCCGTCTGAACCCCGGCGGCCTGCTGCTGATCGCTTCGCCCTACACCTGGCTGGAGGAACACACCCCAAAAGAGGAGTGGCTGGGAGGTTTCAAGCGTGACGGTGAGAATGTCACCACACTGGACGGTCTGCATGAAGTGCTGGACGAGCACTTCGAACTGATCCACGAACCTGAGGCTGTCCCGTTCGTAATTCGCGAAACCCGGCGCAAGTTCCAGCATACGCTGTCGGAGGTTACCTGCTGGCGGTTACAGGGTTAATGACTAACCCTGTGGCCAGACCTGCTTTCGGTCGCTAGAATCGAGGCAGGTTTTCCACAGGACGTCCTCCATGCTGCACCGGATCTGGCTCGGTTTCTTTCTGATCGCCTTTGTCGCGGCACTCTGGCAGTGGCTGGTCATGGGTGACTCTGCCGTGTTCCAACGCCTGATCCAGAGCAGTTTCGACATGTCGAAACTCACCGTGGAGCTGTCCATCGGCCTGATCGGTACGCTGGCGTTCTGGCTGGGGATGATGAAACTGGCCGAAGCCTCGGGATTGGTAGATCGCATCGCTCGTCTGCTCGGCCCTCTGTTTACCCGGCTGATGCCGGAGGTGCCGCCGCGACATCCGGCGATCGGTTCCATGACCATGAACCTGTCCGCCAACTTTCTCGGTCTCGACAACGCCGCCACCCCGCTGGGGCTGAAGGCGATGCAGGATCTGCAGAGCCTCAACCCTGACAAGGAAACCGCCAGCAACGCCCAGATCCTGTTTCTGGTGCTCAACACCTCGGCGGTCACCCTGTTCCCGATCACCATTTTCCTGTATCGCGCCCAGCAGGGCTCCAGCGACCCAACCGCCGTTTTTATTCCGATCCTGATCGCCACCAGCTGCTCAACACTGGTGGGGTTGCTGGTCACCTGCTGGATTCAGCGCATCAACCTGCTGCAACGCACCCTGCTGCTCTGGTTCGGGGTCGGCTCAGCCCTGTTGCTCGCCTTCGTCGGCTATTTCGCCACGCTCAGTGCCGAAGAGCTGCAGCGCCAGTCAGCACTGACCGGCAACCTCCTGCTGTTCAGCGTCATCATCCTGTTCCTGTTGCTGGCGCAGCGACGCGGCGTCAACGTGTATGAAACCTTTATCGAGGGGGCGAAGCAGGGGTTCGAAACCGCCATCATGATCATCCCCTACCTCCTGGCGATGCTGGTGGCGATCGGCATACTGCGCGAGAGCGGTGCCCTGGAGGGCTTCATCTGGCTGCTGCGCGAAGGAATCGGCCTGCTCGGCCTGGACACCCGTTTTGCCGATGCTTTGCCCACGGCACTGATGAAACCCCTGTCCGGCTCCGGTGCCCGCGCCATGATGCTGGAAACCATGAACACCCACGGCGTTGATTCCTTCGCCGCTCAGGTGGCCTCTATCGTGCAGGGCTCTACCGAAACCACTTTCTATGTACTGGCGGTCTATTTCGGTGCAGTCGGCATCCGGCGTACACGGCATGCCGTGCTGTGTGGCTTGAGCGCTGACCTGGCCGGGGTGACGGCTGCCATCGCCTGTGGCTACTGGTTTTTTGGCTAAGCCTTTCTACACTTCCAACAAGGCCCTGCGACTAAAGTAGCCCACTGATAGACAACTGTGTAAAATCCGCGCTCTTTTGCAATCAACCCTGGAGACACCCATGCCCGGAAAGTGGATCACCTTCCTGCTGGCGGTACTGGCAGGTGCCGGTATCTGGTGGCTGGCGCCACTTGAGCCTCAGCTGCGTACCGGCCTGGCCATTCTGGCCGTTATTGCCATTCTATGGATGACCGAGACCTTCAACATTACCGTAACGGCACTGCTGATTCCGGTGCTGACTGTGGTGGCGGGCGTGTTCAGCGTCTCCGATGCGCTCAAGAGTTTCGCCAACCCGATCATCTTCCTGTTCCTGGGTGGTTTCGGCCTCGCGGCGGCACTCAGCGCACAGGGGCTGGACAAGTACATCGCCGGTCATGTGATCCGTCTGGCGCAAGGCAAGTTGGGGATGGCAGCCGTGTTGCTGTTCCTGACGTCCGCGGGCCTGTCCATGTGGATCTCCAACACTGCAACCGCTGCCATGATGCTGCCACTGGCACTGGGCCTGCTGCGCCAACTGCCCTATGAAGGGCATGAGCGTACCTACTGGTTCGTGCTGCTGGGCGTGGCCTATTCCGCCAATATCGGCGGCATCGGTACGCTGGTCGGCTCGCCCCCTAACGCCATTGCCGCCGCTGAAGTGGGTCTGAGCTTTGCCGACTGGCTCCGGTTCGGTATTCCGACCGTTGCGCTGTCACTGCCGCTGATGATTGTGGTGCTTTGGGCGCTGCTGCGGCCTGAACTGAACCACCGTTTCCCGGCGATCCACCGCCACGAGCCGCTCACCAGCAAGCAGTGGATGACGCTGGGTGTATTTGCGCTGACCGTTACACTGTGGCTGTTCAGCAAGCCGGTATCAGGTTTCTTGGGCATCAAGGGCGGCTTTGACTCGATCGTGGCAATGTTCGCCATTCTGCTGTTGTGCATGCTGCAGCTGGTGAACTGGAAGCAGATCGAGAAAACGGCCGACTGGGGCGTACTGTTGCTGTTCGGGGGAGGGCTGACTCTGTCGGCCATGCTGTCGACCACCGGTGCCAGCCTGTTCCTGGCCGAGACTGTCAGCAGTCTGATGAGTGGTGCATCGGCTCCGCTGTTCATTCTGGTCGTCGCGGCTTTTGTGGTAATGCTGACCGAGATAGCCAGCAATACCGCCAGTGCCGCACTGCTGGTGCCGATTTTTGTCGGTATTGCCGGCTCCATGGGCCTCTCCACCGAAATCATGGCGGTGGTCATTGCCGTGGCCGCGTCCTGCGCCTTCATGCTTCCGGTGGCAACACCCCCCAATGCCATCGTGTATGGCTCGGGATTTTTGCCTCAGGGTCAAATGATGCGCGCAGGCATGGTACTCAACGTGATGATGATTGCGATCATCGCAGGCGGCGCCAGCCTCCTGATCTGACCGGCCAGATCCGGCTGTCGCAGTGGCAGCCGGAACCTTGCATCAGTCCTGCTGGGGCAAGCTGCGGATATGCCCCTGACGATCGATGGCGACCTGTACACATTCGGTGCTGGTCACTTTGCGCAACTCACTGCCGTCCGGGCAGCGCCCCCAGACTTCAACCTGAATCCGCAACGAGCTGTTACCCCGCTCCAATACCCGAGTGTAAAAACTCAGCACCGTGCCGCACATAACCGGCGACATGAAGCTCATGCGTCCAACCGATACCGTGGCAATGCGGCCCTGCGCCTCCTGACCGGCACGGATCTCACTGGCGAGCACCAGCTGTGAGGCTACCCAACCGCCATACACATCACCAAACATGTTGACCGCCTCATGACCGGCAGGCAGCTGCAGTGTCAGCTCTCCTGCGGGTTTCAGCACCTCTGTGTCATCACTGCAACTCATGCTTGTCTCCTTTTATTATTCGGTAGAGCGAACGACGCGCTCTTTGCTGCAGTGCACATAATAGAGAATCTGGCCGCAAACGGCACTAGCTCAAGCTCTCTGAAAAACTTTTTTACGCTTTGTGACAACTGTCATAAATCAGTCATCTTTGCCCCCTATAGTGGGCCACATCAAAAAACGATCAGTTCAGAGAGGGTAACTCAATGAAATTGCGCACCAAAGCTCTTGCACTTGCCATGACTGCCGCTGCCGGCATCAGCCTGGCCGCACCGGCTGCCGCCCGTGACACCATCAGCATCGTGGGCTCTTCCACTGTTTACCCGTTCGCAACCGTAGTTGCCGAACGTTTCGGCAGTAACACCGAATTCAACACGCCGAAGCTGGAATCTACCGGCTCTGGTGGCGGCATGAAACTGTTCTGTCAGGGTATCGGTACCCAGCACCCGGACATCACCAACGCTTCACGTCGTATGAAAACCTCCGAGTTTGAGTTGTGCCAGAAGAACGGCGTGACCGATATCACTGAATTCCGCATCGGTTCTGACGGCATCGTTATCGCCAGCTCCAAGGATGCCGAGAACCTGAATCTCACCCTGGAGCAACTGTTCCTGGCGCTGGGTGAAAAGGTGCCGGTCGATGGCAAATGGGTTGCCAACCCGAACAAGAACTGGAGTGACATCGACGCTGGCCTGCCGAACAAGCCGATCCGCGTAATGGGTCCGCCGCCGACATCCGGTACCCGTGACTCCTTCAATGAACTGGCACTTGCCGCTGGCTGTGACAAACTGCCGGAAGCCAAGGATCTGAGCAAGGACGAGCACAAGGCTATCTGCGAAAGCATTCGTGAAGACGGCGTTTTCATTGAAGCAGGCGAGAATGACAACCTGATCGTTCAGAAACTGATCAGCGATACCGGCATGTATGGCGTGTTCGGTTTCAGCTTCCTGGAAGAAAATGCTGACCGCCTGCAGGCCGCTACACTCGATGGCATGGTACCGACCGCTGAAGATATCGCAGCGGACAAGTACCCTGTAGCTCGCTCACTGTTCTTCTACGTCAAGAAGGCACACGTTGGCGTGGTTCCGGGCATCGCTGAATACGTGGGTGAGTTTGCCAGCAACTCTGCGCTGGGCCAGAACGGCTACCTCAAGGATGTGGGTCTGATCATTCCGCCGCGTGACCAGCTGGCCGTGCTGATGGACAAGGCCGAAAACATGCCGAACCTGACCATTGACGAGCTCAAGTAAGCGGGTCGCATAGGCAAAACTCGGGGTGCGGTCCTGAAAACGGGGTCGCGCCCCTTTGCACGTCTGGACAATATTCGATTCATTTACCGAAAAATCGCAGACAGGAACACTCATGCAACCGGCAAATCTGCTTCTTTTCACGCTGGCATTCGCTGCGATCGCCTACTGGCTGGGATATACCCGTTCGCGCACGCTGGCCATGCCACTGGGCGGAATTCGACACCTCAAATCACTTCCGTTCTACTATGGTGCCCGCGCCGCACTCTGGTGCGGTATTCCGGCACTGATCATATTGGCGCTCTGGGTCGGCTTTCAGGGCAAGGTAATCCAGACACTGGTCGTCAGTTCGCTGCCACAGGAGATGATCCCCGACAGTGCGGGCCAGGCCAGTCTGTTGCTGAGTCAGATCGGTAACGTGGCCAGTGGCGCCCTGCCGCGAAACTTTGCCGAACCCGCTATTGTCGAAGCAGCGGACCGTCTGGTACAGCTACGCGAACAGAGCCGGCTGTACATGAACCTGCTGGTAGTGGCCGTCGCAGTGCTGGCCGGTTTTCTGGCCTGGCTGCGTATCCATCCGCGGCTTAACGCCCGGGTTCAGGTCGAGATCATTCTGAAGTGGGTGTTCTTTGCCTGTGCCGGCCTGGCCATTCTGACCACCGTCGGTATCATCTTCTCGGTCGCTTTTGAGACACTGCGATTTTTCCAGCAGATATCCTTCATTGATTTTATTTTCGGTTCTCACTGGAGCCCCCAGACCGCCTTGCGTGCGGATCAGGTCGCGTCTCAGGGTGCGTTCGGGATGATCCCCCTGTTTACCGGTACTCTGCTGATCTCAGGCATCGCCATGTTGGTCGCCGTTCCCGTGGGGCTGATGTCAGCCATCTATCTATCGGAATATGCCAACCCGAAAGTTCGCGGTGTGGTCAAGCCGTTGCTGGAGATGCTGGCCGGCATACCAACCGTGGTATACGGCTTTTTTGCCGCGCTGACAGTAGCGCCGTTCATCAGTAACCTGGCCGCATCCTTTGGCATTGAAGCCTCATCACAGAGCGCTCTGGCTGCCGGTGCGGTCATGGGCATCATGATCATTCCGTTCGTATCTTCCCTGTCGGACGACGTCATCAACGCCGTACCCCAGTCACTGCGCGACGGCTCGCTGGCGCTGGGTGCAACCCAGTCGGAAACCATGAAGAAGGTTGTCTTCCCGGCGGCGCTTCCCGGCATCATGGGGGGCATTCTGTTGGCGGTATCCCGTGCCATCGGTGAAACCATGATTGTGGTGATGGCAGCAGGCCTTGCAGCCAACCTGACCGCCAACCCGCTGGAAACCGTGACTACGGTAACCGTGCAGATCGTTACCCTGCTGACCGGGGACCAGGAGTTCGACAGTGCCAAGACGCTGGCGGCTTTCGCACTGGGCGCCATGCTGTTCCTGGTAACACTGGTCCTCAACATTATCGCCCTGCATATCGTACGCAAGTATCGGGAACAGTATGACTAAGCAACTTACACAGGCGGAAATTGTCCGCAAGTCATTGAAAAAACGCTACCGCAAGGAGAAGCGCTTTCGCGCCTACGGCATTCTTGCGATCGCCATCGCCTTGTCGGCCCTGCTGATTCTGTTTACCGACATCATCGGCAAGGGGTACAGCGGTTTCATGAAGACCAGCCTGAACCTGGAAGTGGTGCTGGATGGCGAGGTAATGTACCTGGATGACCCGACAGATCCTCGTCAGGTAAAAATGGCCGACTTCGTCGAGCCGCTGGTTCAGGCCCTGATGCGTGAAATTCCGAACGCAACCGACGCCAACCGTGAAGCGGTACGCAAGCTGATCAACCCCTATGCGTCTGCCGATCTGCGCGATGCGCTAAAAGAGAATCCGGAATGGTTGAACACCACTCGCAAGATGAGCTTCCTGGCTCACAGCGACGTGGATGTTTACTCCAAGCACGCCGGTGACAAGGCCTACTCGATCAAACTCTCGCCACAGCAGCAGGAATGGGTGAACATGCTGAAGGACAAGGGCGTGATCGAGACCTCGTTCAACGATGTCTTCTTCAAGGGAGGCGATTCTCGTGACCCCGCCAAGGCCGGCATCATGGGCGCAGTAGTCGGCTCGCTGCTGACCATGTTTGTCACGCTTGTGCTGTCGTTCCCGATCGGCGTGGCCGCGGCAATTTACCTGGAAGAGTTCGCTCCCAAGAACCGTCTGACCGATTTTATTGAGGTCAACATCAATAACCTGGCAGCGGTGCCGTCGATCATCTTTGGTCTGCTGGGTCTGGCCGTATTCATCAATCTGTTCGGCATGCCCCGCTCGGTTCCGGTGGTGGGCGGCATGGTGCTAACTCTGATGACACTGCCCACCATCATCATTTCCAGCCGGGCCGCAATCAAGAGCGTACCGCCCTCGATCCGCGAAGCGGCGGAAGGGATTGGCGCCTCGAAAATGCAGGTGGTATTGCACCACGTCCTGCCGCTGGCGATGCCGGGCATGCTGACCGGATCCATCATCGGCATGGCGCAGGCACTGGGTGAAACCGCCCCGCTGCTGCTGATCGGCATGGTGGCCTTTATTGTTGACGTGCCCGGTGGCTTCTTCGACTCGGCCACCGTATTGCCGGTACAGGTATTCCTCTGGGCAGGCAGCCCCGAACTTGCCTTTATTGAACGTGCTTCAGCCGCCATCATGGTGCTGCTGAGCTTTCTGATCGGAATGAATGCATTGGCCATCTGGCTGCGCAAGCGTCTTGAGCGCCGTTGGTAAGGAGAACAGATATGAACATGACCGCAACTCTGAGTGATAACGCAGCCATGACCAAGACTACAGCCACGGCCACTGAGTCCACTGCCATCGAGAGCAGCTCGGATGCCGGTATTGAAGAGGGCAAAACCGTTGGCAAGCCCTATGCTGCCAAGGAGCCTAAGTTCAAGCTGCGTGACGTGGAAGTATTTTACGGCGCAGATCGGGCAATCAAAAATGTCAGCCTGGATATCGGCAAGAATGAAGTCATTGCCTTCATCGGTCCATCCGGTTGTGGCAAGTCCACCTTCCTGCGCTGCCTGAACCGAATGAACGACAGTATCGACATCTGCAAGGTCAAGGGCAGCCTGCAGCTGGATGATCAGGACATCTATGATCCCCGCCAGGACGTGGTTGAGCTGCGTGCCCGCGTAGGCATGGTGTTTCAGAAGCCCAACCCCTTCCCCAAGTCGATCTACGACAACGTGG
The DNA here is from genome assembly GCF_040547585.1 of Marinobacterium sp. MBR-111. Taxonomy (NCBI): domain Bacteria; kingdom Pseudomonadati; phylum Pseudomonadota; class Gammaproteobacteria; order Oceanospirillales; family Oceanospirillaceae; genus Marinobacterium; species Marinobacterium sp. MBR-111. The sequence continues at coordinate 67,749 of NZ_JBEPQA010000007.1, read as the reverse complement.
CCTATGGCCCGCGTATTCATGGTCTTGCCAACCGCAAGTCGGATCTGGACGAAATCGTCGAGAACAGCCTGCGCAAGGCTGGTCTGTGGGATGAGGTGAAGGACCGTCTGGACTCCACTGCCACCGGCATGTCCGGCGGTCAGCAGCAGCGCCTGTGCATTGCCCGTACCATTGCGGTCAACCCGGAAGTGGTACTGATGGACGAGCCCTGTTCGGCACTGGACCCGATCGCCACGGCGAAAGTGGAAGAGCTGATCTCGGAGCTGTCCGAGAGCTATACCATCGTCATCGTGACACACTCCATGCAACAGGCATCTCGTGTATCAGACCGTACAGCCTATTTCCATCTTGGCCATCTGGTTGAGGTCAACGATACTGTGAAGGTGTTCACCGCACCGGAGCACCATATGACCGAAGCCTATATCACCGGTCGTTTCGGCTGATCCGGCGGTGCCGCTAAGTGTACAGCCTGGCTGCCTGCGGCCAGTGCTGTACAATCAGCCACTGACTTGACCCAGCCAGGATTCAGACATTGAAGCACTCCGGACTCTTACTGTTGTTGGGCCTGCTGTTGCTGGCGACAGGAGCCCGCGCGGACGTGAGCAATACGGCCACCGAACTGCAGCCTTACCAACGCGTTGCCGGCATTTCCGGCAACCTGTCGAGTGTCGGCTCCGATACCATGGCCAGCCTGATGCTGCTCTGGTCACAGGAATTCAATCGTCTGTATCCCAATGTGAATATTCAGCTGCAGGCTCCGGGCTCATCAACGGCTCCGGTAGCCCTGATCGAAGGGACCGCAAGTCTTGCCCCCATGAGCCGCCCCATGCTGGAGCGAGAGCTGTTGGCATTTGAACGCCGACACGGCTACCCCCCAACAGCGATTACCGTCGCAATGGATGCTCTGGCAATCTTCGTACATCAGGACAATCCGGTAGCAGGTTTGAACCTGCAGCAGCTGGATGCGATCTTTTCAGCCACTCGGCGCTGCGGGGGAAAGCTCCGGATTGATCGCTGGCAACAGCTGGGTGTAGAGGGGCAACTCGCAACCCAGCCACTGCTGTTGTACGGCCGCAATGCCGTGTCCGGCACCTATGGCTTTTTCCGTGAACAGGCATTGTGCCGCGGCGACTTTCATAGTCGAGTCAACGAACAGCCAGGGTCGGCCTCGGTGGTTCAGTCGGTGGCAACGGCGTTGAACGCGATCGGTTACTCCAGCATCAACTACCGCAACGCCTCGGTGCGCGTGTTACCGCTGGCACGGCTGGGCAATGATTATGTCGTACCTGAGCCAGATAGCTTCATTGATGGCCGCTATCCGCTGGCTCGTCCCCTGTATATGTACATTAACCGACCACCAGGGCAGCCACTTCACCCTTTGGTGCGGGAGTTTCTGCATCTGGTGCTGTCACGTGAAGGGCAGGAAGTGGTCTTGAAAGAGGGCTACACACCATTGCCCGCCAGTGCCATCGCTCGTCAGCTGGGGAAGATATCGGATGTCGACTAGCCCGCTGCCACCGCCTCCAGAGTTGCGTCTCACGACACCACTGCGCAAGCGCTGGCTACAGCTGCGCCGCTACAAGGATCGACTGGCCACGCTGTTCATCATGCTCGGTGGACTGGGCGTGATCCTGTCGGTGTTGATGATCCTGTTCTATTTGTTGTATCAGGTGGTTCCTCTGCTGACATCGGCCCGAATCGTGCCGCTTCAACAGCAGATCGAGCAACCTTTGACGGGGCAGAGTCTGTACATGGCCCTGGATGCCGAAGGTCGGATCGGCGTACGGCTCACGCAACAAGGTGAGCTGCAATTTTTTCAACCAGCCAGCGGCGCGCTTCTGCAACAACAGAGAATTGCCCTGCCCGATAACAGCCACATTACCGACCTGACCGATGCCGGCGACGGCCTGATGGTACTGGCACTGAGTGACGGACGCGTGTTGCCGGTGCAGCGACAGTACTCTGGCACGAATAATCTTCAACCGGTTTTACACTACCCACTGGGTATCGAACCCCTGAGCCTGCAACCGGCTCCCGCCGGCCCTCTGGCGGCGGCCGTTAACCAGAAACAGCTGCTGCTGATCAGCTTCCATGACGGCCAATTACACCAGTTCCGCTTTGATCTGAGCCAACCCGGGCCTGCCCCTATACAGTCTGTCAGTCTGCCCACACCTGGTTTCGAGCCACGCAAACTGCTGTTGATGCCACAACAATCCCGATTGCTTGCACTGGGCCCTGAGGGTCGCATTGGTGTAATTCCCCTGCAGGGAGAGGGCCAAACCTACGAAGTGATCCGCGCCGCTCGGGAGGAGATAACGCTGTTTGAGCTGCTGCCGGGGCGGCGCAGCCTGATGCTGGGTGATCAATCGGGTGCCTTGTCACAGTGGTTTTTCGTTCCGGATGAATATAACAGCCTGAAGTTGCAGCAGATCCGTCAATATGACCCCCTGCAGTCAGCACCCAAGCGGCTGGCCGGGCGAGAGCAGGACAACAGCTTCATAACGCTGGAACAGAACGGAACACTAAGTGTGTACAGCCTGACATCCAGCCGCGCCTTGCTGCGCACCAATCTGCTCGGTGACGAGCCTGAAGCGCTGGCGCTGTCTGCGTACAACAGCTTCCTGCTGATGGAGCGCAACAACCGGGTCAGCAGCTGGCAGCTGCAGGCCCCCCACGCCGAAATCACGCTGAGCAGCCTGTGGAGCGAGATCTGGCACGAAGACTACGACGAGCCGGGCTACATCTGGCAGTCATCCACCAATGGCACGGACTCAGCCGCCAAATACAGCTTGGTGCCGCTGGTATTCGGTACGCTCAAGGCTGCACTCTATGCCATGCTGATGGCGACCCCCATGGCGATCTGCGGCGCCATCTATACCGCCTATTTCATGGCGCCGGCCCTGCGCCGCAAAATCAAGCCGATGATCGAAATGATGGCCGCCGTTCCTTCTGTGGTTTTGGGTTTTCTCGCCGGTCTCTGGCTGGCGCCGTTCATGCAGGTTCATCTGGCCGCCATCCTGTTACTGGTCCTTCTGCTGCCGATCAGCATTCTGCTGTTCGCCTTCGGGTGGGAGAAAATGCCGCAACGCATCCGTTTCCTGTTGCCTGAAGGCTGGGACGTGATCCTGCTGCTGGGGGTGATTCCGCTGGTGGCCTGGCTGGCCTTCCTACTGGCAGTGCCTATTGAGGCATGGCTTTTTGATGGTCAGCTGGTACTCTGGCTCGGCAATCAGGTGGGTATCAGTTATGACCAACGCAACGCACTGATCGTCGGTATTGCAATGGGGTTTGCCATTATTCCCACCCTGTTTTCCCTCACCGAAGATGCCATTCATGCCGTACCGCGCCACCTCAGTAACGGTGCTCTCGCACTGGGGGCTACCCCTTGGCAGGCGCTGACCTGGATGATCCTGCCTGCTGCCAGCGCCGGTATTTTTTCGGCCCTGATGATCGGCTTCGGGCGTGCCATCGGTGAAACCATGATCGTTCTGATGGTCACCGGCAACACCCCAATCATGGAGATGAACATCTTCGAGGGAATGCGAACCCTCGCCGCCAATATCGCCATCGAAATGCCTGAATCCAGCGTCGGCAGCAGCCATTACCGCGTGCTGTTCCTGACCGCACTGCTGCTGTTCCTGTTCACACTGGTCGTTAACACCATCGCCGAATTGATCCGTCAGCAGCTGCGGAGGAAATACCGTGCGCTCTGATAACCGACTGATGCGATGGTTTCATACCGATACCCCTTGGGTTTGGCTCAATGCCGGTGCCGTTGCACTATGTCTGCTCACCCTGCTGGGTATTCTGCTGCTGATCAGTATTCAGGGGCTGGCCCACTTCTGGCCCAAAGGCCTGTTGCAGGCAGAGGTGACGGCCGACAGTCAGAGTCGGCGCGTCATTGGTGCAGTCATCCAGCATGAGCACGTGAGCGTACGCCAGCTGCAGGAGGCAGGCCTGTCACTCGACTCGAAACAGGCTGAAGTACAGCGCACCCTGATCCACAGCGGCAATCGGGAATTCAGCGACAGTGACTATTTTTGGGTACTGGACAATGCCCTGTCAGATCGGCACTACCCCGATCATCTGGCTGTATTCGAGCGCACTCGTTGGGGACAGCTGTATGGCTATCTGCGTGGATTGAGCGAAAACGGCACCCTGCTGCAGCAGGGCCCGGACATCGATCAGGACATGCTGTGGCGTGAATTCGAGCAGCGCCGGCAGCGTACAGAGGCACTGCAGCAGGAAATTGATCGCATCGAAAGCAACATGCTTGGGCAGATCAACCGCACGCTGGAACAGTTGCGTCTGGAGCAGCGCCGGCTTGAGCTGCTCGGCCCACTGAAGGTGCCTCAACTGGAGGTTCTGGCCCGTGAACGGGCCGACCTGGAGCAGGACTATCATCTGCTGCAGAAACGGCTGACCCGCCTGCAACAGCAGGTCACCCGTGACCACTTCCACGTTGAAGTGGCTGATGGACGGGTGCTGGAATTCGCCATGGTGGACGTTATTCGCGCTTACCGCCCGAACGGCATGAGCCTTGTCGACAGGCTGGAACACTTTGGCATCAAGCTGTGGGAGTTCCTGTCTGACTCACCCCGCGAGGGTAATACCGAGGGCGGCGTCTTTCCCGCTCTGTTCGGCACCGTGCTGATGGTGTTGCTGATGTCACTGCTGGTCACGCCATTCGGCGTGCTGGCCGCCGTATACCTGCATGAATACGCTTATCAGGGACGGCTCACCCGAATCATTCGCATCGCCGTCAACAACCTGGCCGGGGTACCTTCCATTGTATACGGCATTTTCGGGCTCGGCTTTTTCGTCTATTTTCTGGGGGGCAGTATCGATGCGCTGTTTTTCCCGGAAGCCCTGCCAGCACCGACCTTCGGCACTGGCGGCCTGCTATGGGCATCGGCCACCCTGGCCCTGTTGACACTGCCGGTGGTGATCGTGGCCACCGAAGAGGGGTTGCGCACCATTCCGTCCAGCCTGCGCGAAGGCGCCCTGGCACTGGGTGCAACCCGGGCGGAAACCCTGTGGAGAGTCGTGTTGCCCATGGCCAGCCCGGCCATGATGACGGGAGTGATTCTGGCGATCGCCAGGGCTGCTGGTGAGGTCGCGCCACTGATGTTGGTAGGAGTGGTCAAGCTGGTCCCCCAGCTGCCTGTAGACGGACATTTCCCCTATCTGCACCTGGACCAGAAATTCATGCACCTTGGTTTTCACATTTATGATGTCGGTTTCCACAGCGCCAACACTGAAGCCGCTCAGCCACTGGTCTATGCTACCGCTTTGCTGTTGTTGCTGGTGATCCTGCTGCTGAACCTGTCAGCAATCCTGATGCGCAACCATCTGCGGGCCCGATTCAGAACACTGGAACCGGAACTCTAGCGTGCAACCTTCATCAACGGAGCTATGCCTTGATACGCCTGGACACACAGATATCGGCCGATCCGGCTACCACCAGCCCTGAATCTGACCTCCCGGACACCCGGCTGCAAGTGCGAGACCTCAGCCTGCGCTATGGCGATAGCCGTGCGCTGAGCAATATCAATCTGGATCTTCCCGGCAACCGAGTAACCGCTTTTATAGGCCCGTCCGGCTGCGGCAAGTCGACTCTGTTGCGCTGTTTCAACCGCATGAGTGAGCTGGCAGCGGACTGTAATATTTCTGGAACAATTCTGCTGGATAATGAAGATATTTACGCTCGATCAGTCAATGTGGCAGAGCTGCGACGTCGGGTCGGCATGGTGTTCCAGAAGCCCAATCCGTTTCCGGCTTCGGTGTATGAAAATGTCAGCTTCGGCCTCAAGATTCAGGGCATCCGCAAAAAGCGAGTGGTGGATGAAACCGTTGAGTGGGCGCTGCGTTCGGCAGCACTTTGGGACGAGGTCAAGGACCGACTGCACGAGAGTGCTCTGGGGTTGTCCGGGGGGCAGCAACAGCGCCTGGTGATCGCCCGCACGATCGCCATTCGCCCCGAGGTCCTGCTGCTGGACGAGCCGGCCTCGGCACTGGACCCAATCTCGACACTTAAGATCGAGGAACTGATTCATGAACTGAAACGTGACTTCACCATCCTGATTGTCACACACAACATGCAGCAGGCTGCCCGCGTATCCGATTACACCGCCTTTCTGCATCAGGGGCGTCTGATCGAATTTGGCGAGACCGAGAAGCTGTTTACCCGGCCGTCCAGACGACAGACTGAAGATTACATCACCGGACGCTATGGCTAGGCCAGCTGTCCGTAACGGAGACAAACACTGTGGAACTGGAAAAAGACAACTACTCAACCCACATCTCCCAGCAGTTCAACGAAGAGCTGGAAACCATCCGTACCCAGATGCTGACCATGGGCGGCATGGTGGAACATCAGGTCAATGACGCCATCGAAGCGCTGCTGACAGCGGATGTGGATCGTGCCGAGGCGTCACGCAAGGTCGACCAGCAGACCAATGCCATGGAGCTGATGATCGATGATCTTTGCACCACTACCATCGCCCGGCGTCAGCCGGCAGCCAGCGACCTGCGTCTGATCGTGTCGATCAGCCGTGCCGTATCCGATCTCGAACGCATTGGTGATGAAGCGTCCCGCATCTGCAGACAAGCAATCGAACTGGCACAGAGCGGCACTTCGCAACGCGGTCATCAAGAAGTGCGCCACATCGGCAATCTGGTGCGCGACATGGTACGCAACGTCCTGACCGCTTTCGCTCGCAATGATATCGAGATGGCCTACCTGGTCGCCAAACAGGACAAGGAAGTGGACCGTGAATACCGCACGGCCATGCGCTCACTCGTGACCTATATGATGGAAGATCCGCGTGCGATCTCTTCCGTACTGAGTGTCATCTGGGCTCTTCGCAGCCTTGAACGCATCGGTGACCATGCCCGTAACCTGGCCGAGCACCTGATCTATCAGGTCAGCGGTACCGACGTGCGCCACCGCAGCCTGAAGCAGATCCGCCAGACCGTTGAGGACGAAGCCGACACACTGCTGAGCGATGAAAGCAGCACAGAAGAGTAACCCGCACTACAGCACTTGAGTGGGTGAAAATGCTAGACTTGGGGCCGTCTCACTAACGGAAGCCCTTCAGGTGTCAGCACGCGAATCTCTGCTCATCCATTCTCCCCACCGGCACTGGCTGCTTGCGGGCAGCAGCAGTTTCCAGGTGCCGGCACACTGGCGCCCCTGGCTGTATGACTCGGGCTCGCTGAGCCAGCGCCTGCAGCGTGCGGCCGGGGGCGAGTTCAGCGTTCGCGTGCTGAGCGAATGCTGGCAGTATCCGAGCGCCGACGAGGCACGGGCACTCGGGATCAGGGCGCGACGTCGCGCCCTGATTCGGGAGGTTGAGCTGCTGGGCCGTAATGCCGAACCCTGGGTGTTCGCTCGAACGGTCATTCCCGCCACCACGCTGACCGGGGTGGAGCGACGCCTGCTGCGACTGGGCTCGCGCTCCCTCGGTTCCTACCTGTTCCGTGACCCCAGCCTTGAACGTGCCCCGCTGCGCGCCTGCCGGCTGCAAGACAGCGGCGGGCAGCACTATTGGGCACGACGCTCCGTGTTCCGTCTGCACCACAAGCCCTTGCTGGTATGCGAAGTTTTTCTCCCGGCCATGGAGCACGTACAATACCCGCTCTGACCGCTCAGGAGTGATCATGCAGGCAACGACCCCGTCACAGCACCCATTAAAGCAGAAGCTGCAGGCCTATGTGCACCTGATGCGTGCCGACCGACCGATCGGCACCTACCTGCTGCTCTGGCCGACCCTGTGGGCACTCTGGATCGCATCGGAAGGCCTGCCAGCGCTGGATCTGCTGCTGATCTTCTGTCTGGGTGTGTTCCTGACCCGCTCTGCCGGCTGTGTCATCAACGACTTTGCCGACCGACATATTGATGGCCACGTCAAACGCACCCTCAATCGTCCACTGCCATCAGGCCGAGTCCGTGAGCGTGAAGCGATCTATCTTTTCTGCGGTCTGATGCTGGTCTCGTTTCTGCTGGTGCTGATGACCAACGGCATGACCATCCTGATGTCCTTCGGCGGCCTTGCATTGGCGTTTATCTACCCGTTCATGAAACGCTATACTCACCTGCCACAGCTGGTGCTGGGAGCGGCTTTTGGCTGGGCCATTCCAATGGCGTTCACCGCCACTCAGGAAGCACTGCCGCTGACCGCTTGGCTGCTCTACCTGGCCAAGCTGCTCTGGACTGTGGCCTATGACACCCAGTATGCCATGGTGGATCGTGACGATGACCTGAAAATTGGCGTCAAATCCACTGCAGTGCTGTTTGGCCGCCACGACCGTCTCATCATCGCCCTGCTGCAACTGGCCACTCTGGTAGTGATGCTCTGGGTAGGTCAGATTGAGCAACTGGGGCTCTGGTATTGGCTGGGGCTGGCCGGTGCCGCCACCCTGTTTGTCTACCAGCACTGGCTGATCCGCGCCCGCGAACGGATGCCCTGCTTCCGCGCCTTCCTCAACAACCACTATGCCGAGCTGTTGGTGCTGCTCGGCCTGATACTGGAATACGCGCTGCGCACCTGAGCCGACACTGACAAGTGAAAGAAAATCTGCCAATGTCATATTTGTGTAACCAAAACGTCTTGTAATACCAGACTCTGATTAAATGTCTGTAAAAGAGGCAGAAACATGTCTGCGTCCAAACGCGTACTGATCGTTGATGACGAAGCACCGATCCGCGAAATGATTGCGGTAGCATTGGAGATGGCAGGTTACGAATGTGATGAGGCAGACAGTGCCCAGTCCGCTCATGCCCGCATCGTCGATAACAAACCCGATATGCTGTTGCTGGACTGGATGATGCCCGGTACCAGCGGTATCGAGTTCGCCCGCCGCCTGCGCAAGGATGAAGTGACGGCTGACATCCCGATCATCATGCTGACTGCAAAGGCCGATGAGGACAACAAGATTCAGGGGCTGGAAGCCGGTGTGGATGACTACATCACCAAGCCGTTCTCGCCACGTGAGCTGGTCGCACGACTCAAGGCCGTGCTGCGCCGCGCCACACCCAAGGGGGTGGAAGAGCCGGTCACGGTGGACAGTCTGACTCTGGACCCTGTTTCGCATCGCGTTACTGCAGAGAGCCGACCGCTGGAGCTTGGGCCAACCGAATTTCGCCTGCTGCAGTTTTTCATGACACATCCGGATCGTGCCTATACCCGCAGCCAGCTGCTGGATATGGTGTGGGGCGGCAATGTATATGTGGAAGAGCGTACCGTCGATGTCCACATTCGCCGCCTGCGCAAGGCGTTGGGCGAGCGTCACGACTATCTGGTACAGACGGTACGTGGCACCGGATATCGTTTCTCGGCACAGGTGGCCTGATCGGCTTCGGTCACCACATTCACAGGATCGGAATGGAATGACTTCATGCACATAGCGCGGCACTCGCTGCTGATGAGCCTGCTGCTCAGTGCCGGTCTGGGCCTGATTCTGGGTGCGGTGCTGGGCTTCCCGATTGCCGGCATCACCCTTGGCATGATCGTGTGGGCCGTGATTCAGATCCGTCGCTTCAATGTCCTGCGTGAGTGGCTGGTCGGCGATACATCTGAAGAGCCACCCGAGCTGCCCGGTGCCTGGGGCGAAATTCTGGACGCGTTGGCACGCATGCAAAAGCGCACTCAGGCACGCGAAGCTTCTTTGCGCAACGTCATCTCACGCTTTCAGCAGTCTTCAGCGGCCCTGCCCGATGCAGTCATCATCATCGATCGCAACAATAACCTGGAATGGTGGAATCTGGCCGCCGAGCGGCTGCTTGGGCTGCGTCATGCATCCGACCGAGGCAAGCCGCTGCTGAATCTGGTACGTGATCCCGTATTTGTGGATTACTACCGCAAGGGCCGCTATCAGGAGCCGCTGGAGCTGCCATCACCGCTGGGCGGCGATACCCGACTGCAGTATCAGATCAGCCTTTTTGGCGCGGATGATCGCCTGCTGGTGGCCCGTGACATCACCCGACTGACCCAGCTGGAGCAGACTCGGCAGAACTTCGTGGCCAACGCATCGCATGAACTGCGCACCCCACTGACGGTCATTCGGGGTTACCTTGAAACCTTCCTCGATCAGGACCTGCCCAAACCGCTGATGCGGGGGCTCAGTCAAATGCAACAGCAAGCGCGACGAATGGAAAACCTGGTCCAGGATCTGTTGCTGCTGTCGCGACTGGAGGCCACCTCACGTCAGGCCGCCACGCTCAAGCCAGTGCTGATCCAAAGCCTGATCAGCCATATTCATGAAGATGCCGTTACCCTTTCAGGAGAGCGCCAGCATCAATTCGAGCTGCAGATAGATCCACAACATGACCTGCTGGGTGTTCCGGCAGAGCTACAGAGTGCGCTGTCCAATCTGGTGTTTAATGCCGTGCGTTATACCCCCGATGAGGGCCATATCCTGATCCGCTGGTGGGCTGATGCCAAAGGCGGCCATTTCAGTGTGACCGACAGCGGTATCGGGATAGAGGCACGCCACATTCCTCACCTCACCGAGCGTTTCTATCGCGTGGACGACAGCCGCTCGTCCGCCAGTGGCGGTACCGGGCTTGGGCTGGCCATCGTCAAGCATGTATTGATGCGCCTTGGCGCCCGGCTGGAGATCGACAGCAAGCCTGGCAGGGGCAGCTGCTTCAGCTGCCATTTCCCCGCTGAGCTGGTAGTGCCGCCCCGGGATTGATATCCCTGGCTTCGGCGGCATACTCCTCCACCCAGAAAATAGTCGCGCCCACAACCGCTGCCGGCATCAAAAACAAATTCAGCACCGGCACCAGCATACCCAGCTGAACCAGCCCGCCAAACCCGATCGACGTTACTCGACGCGCCTTCATCAACTGCTTCATCTGTGGAAAGCTGACCTTGTTGTTGTCCATCGGGTAATCGCAGTACTGAATCGACATCATCCAGGCCCCGAACAGAAACCAAAGCAGTGGCGAGAGCAGATTCAGGCCCGGTATAAACGTAATCAACAGTAACAGCAGAAAGCGTGGCAGATAGTAGCCCAGCTTCTGCAGCTCCCGCTGCAGCGCCCGTGGAATCATCGCCAGCACCGCGCCCCAGCCCTCATCCACCAGCGGAGCACCGCGCAGCCTATGCTCCACCTTCTCGGCCAGAAAGCCGTTAAAGGGCGCTGCTATCAGATTGGCCACGATGGAAAAGCCGTAATACACCCCCACCATCACCACCAGGGCGAACAGGGGCCAGAAAAGCCAATAGAGAAAACCGGCCCAGTCAGGCAGATATCCCAGCCCATACTCGACCCAGTGGGTGAATTGCTGAATCAGCAGCCAAATGGCGGCAATGAACAGCAACAGGTTGATCAGCAGCGGTACCAGCACAAAACGCCGAATACCCGGTTGCGGCAGCATGGCCGCTCCACGCAGCAGATAACTGCCGCCACGTATGGGGTTTCCCTTCATCTTGCCTCCTGAAGGTGATCACATAGCATTTGCCGACATGGCAGGATCACTTTACTCTTGGTATCAGTTAACGTTTGATGACGGCGGCTCACACCAGCCGAACAATCCGGGGAGAGTACACATGAAAGCGATCCGTATCCACGTCTTTGGCGGGCCCGAAAACCTGCAGCTCAACGAGCTGGAACAGCCACAACCGGGGCCGGGTGAGGTACTGATCCGCAACCACGCGGCCGGAGTGAACCCGATCGACTGGAAAACCTGCTCCGGTGGTGGCGCCAGCAGTTTCATTGAAGCCCTGCCCTTTTGCCCCGGTTGGGAGTTCGCCGGCCGTGTTGAAGCTCTGGGTGACGGCGTCAACAACGTGCGTCAGGGTGATGAAGTCATGGGGTTTATCCGCTTTCCGCAGCCGGCCGGCTGCTATGCCGAGTATCTGATCGCCCCGGCTGACCAGATCTGTCAGCGCCCCAGTGCACTGGATTCGGTAACCGCAGCAGGACTCGGACTGGCGGGCCTGACCGCCTGGCAAGCCCTGTTTGAAGTCGGTGAGCTAAAAGGAGGTCAGTCGGTTCTGGTACTCGCAGCTGCGGGCGGCGTCGGCCATCTGGCAGTACAACTGGCGAAGTGGAAAGGCGCCTATGTGATCGGCACAGCTTCGCATGGCAACAAGGCATTCCTGCAAAGCCTGGGCTGTGACGACATCATCGATTACCAGCGTCAGCAGGTAGACAATCTGATTCATGACGCTGACCTGATTATCGATGGTGTTGGCGGTGAAACGGCCATCCGTGCTCTGAGCTGTCTGCAGCCCCATGGCAAAATGATCACCCTGCCTTCCGTCACGGCTGCCGAGGTGATCGCGGCCGGTGAGGCCAAAGGGCTTAAAGTGAGCGGCATTCGTGCCCGACCGGATGCCGGCCAGTTACATGAGCTGGCAATGCTGGCGTCCAGCGGTAAGGTGATGTTGAACCTGACCGACAACTTGCCGCTGGATCAGGCAGCTGAGGCACACCGCCTGAGCGCCACTGGGCATGTCCGCGGCAAACTGGTGTTAACCATCTGATTCGGGTTTAGGCAGGGATGCCGCCGTTTCATCTTCTGCCGGGCCACAGAACAGCTGCTGCTGACGCATCAGCAGGCGGCAGCCTTCGCCGCGGATGTTGCGGCCCCAACACTCATCCTTGGCCCAAGCCTTGTCATCTTCGGTCGGCTCTTCACGAAAACCCGGTACCGCTTCGCAGAAACCCTCGCTGGTCTGTGCGGTTTCCAGGCAGGCCCGGAGAAAGCGGCCATAGTTGACAGTGCAGTCAAACCCGGTGCAGCCGTCAAAGTTGCTCAGGCTTTGCTCCAGACAGGTTTGCTGATTATTCAATCGACCGAACGCCAGCCCATCATTGCGCCAGTTGGTAGCCGCCTCGGCACGTTCGGCATTGAATTCGGCCAGCCACTCGGCCTTCATCGACTGCCACCAGCTCGGGTTGACCTGCCACAAAAACAGAACGAACAGCAGGGGCAGCACGACCAGTATCAGCAGAATTTTTTTCCACATGCAGAAACTCCTGAGGATTAACGACGCCGGTACAGGCCTGCGATACACAAAAGCAGTCCCAGCACTGAAAGCAGCATGCCACCGTTAACCAGCAGTGGGTGCCGCGCCATATAGGGTACAAAAGGGTGCTGGCGTTCGGTGTCACAGCGCGCTTCGAGATAGTCCCAGGAGCCGCCACTGTCGAGACAAGCCTCGACCAGCGACAGGTCATAAAGGTAAGCACCCATCAGCAGCATACCCGGCAACACCAGCAATAACAGACCGAGCTTGAGCATGATCAGTCGTCTTCGTCGCTGATGCCGATGTTGCTGACACCTTCATTGCGCGCCAACTCACGCAACTCGCGCACAAATGCTGCACTCGGCTGTTTTTGATTCTGCAGCCGTTCGATCACTTCGTCACGAAAGCCATCTTCAGCCTGCATCAGTTCATGGGTATTGATTAGCCTGACCAGATCCTCGTCAGACAATTCATCATCGCTTTCGGTGACTTCGATAAAGGTCGCCACACTCTCGCGGGACAGTTGGCCCACATTAGCAGCCTCTGAACGGTCTTTTTCCAGCAGGCAGTTGATGGTGGCATTAAGTGCCACGATTGCGTCCAGCGCCGGCAGTGCACCATACATGTCGTACTCATCCAAGTCCGGCATGTTGGCTTCCACCTGATCCAGCTGGACCTCAAAGTTTATCTTGGCACCAGTGCCAGCCAGGCTATCCCAGACGCCATCCAGCAGCAGACGCATTCGAGCCGGGTCACCAAAGTTGACCAGCCGGGCAAAGAGGGCAAAGTTGGGGAACATGCGCTCCGTCAGTGCCGCGGAAAAGGCGGTCAACTGCCAGGGTTCAAATGTCTCCAGCTCGCGCTCCAGGTTCAGCATTTCGCTCATCAGTGTCTCCGCTTGGGATGTGTTGAGGCCTATTGTACGGCACAGCCGGCTCAAGCTGTAGTCATCTGCATTAATGCCATACCAGACTTTACTGATATACTTTCGCACCGTTGTCACACTCACAGAATCGAGAAATACAATGAGCCAATCTCATCCCGCTGCAGTGCTGGTACGTTGCCTGGACTGCTTCAGTGAATGGACCGGGCGCACGGTCGCCTGGATGACCCTGCTGATGGTATTGGGTACCTTCGTTGTCGTCGTACAGCGCTACGTGTTCAATCAGGGCAATACGGCATTGCAGGAATCCATCATTTACATGCACAGCCTGGTGTTTCTGCTAGGCGCTGCCTACACCCTGAAGCACGACGGCCACGTGCGCGTGGACATCATTTATCGTCCGCTGGGCGAGAAGGGCAAGGCTTGGATAAACCTGTTCGGCACCCTGTTTTTGCTTATGCCGGTGTGCATTTTCATTTTCTGGATGTCCTGGGACTATGTAGCCACGTCCTGGTCCATCAAGGAAGCCTCGCAAGAGTCAGGCGGGCTGGCCTATCGCTATCTGCTTAAAACCGCACTGCTCGTCATGCCTGCCATGATGATCCTGCAGGGACTGGCAGAACTACTGCGCAGCCTTCTGGTGATCAGCGGCTACGCCCATCTGCCCGCTGCTGAAGAGGAGCACGCGCTGTGATCGAGTATTTGCCTTTACTGCTGTTTGTCGGCGCCATTTTCATTCTGCTGATGGGCTACTCCGTTGCCTTCGCCCTGGCCGGCACAGGCCTGTTGTTTGCCGGCGTCGGCATTCTCACTGGCCACTTTGACTCTGTTTTCCTGCAGGCTGTACCCAACCGTATCTTCGGTGTGATGTACAACGAAGTCCTGATTGCTGTGCCTTTGTTCGTATTCATGGGGGTGATGCTGGAGAAATCGAAGATTGCCGAAGAGCTGCTGGACACCATGGCCGCGCTGTTTGGCTCCATGCGCGGCGGCCTCGGCATCTCGGTGACATTGGTGGGAATGCTGCTAGCCGCCAGTACCGGCATCGTGGGCGCTACGGTTGTGACCATGGGGCTGCTGTCGCTGCCAACCATGCTGCGCCGGGGCTACGACCCGGCCGTTGCCACCGGCACCATCTGCGCCTCAGGCACGCTGGGCCAGATTATTCCACCCTCGATCGTACTGGTGCTGCTGGGGGATGTGATCTCGTCTGCCTATCAACAGTCGCAGATTGATCGGGGCATTTTCTCGCCGGATACCGTCACCGTGGGAGATCTGTTCCTTGGCGCGCTGATTCCGGGTCTGCTGCTGGTGATTGCCTATATCGGCTACATGGTGTTTGTGGCGATTACCCGCCCCAAGGCGGTGCCGGCCATCCCCGCTGAAGAATTGAGCCAGATCACCAACCTCTGGATGCGTGCGCTGAAGGCTCTGCTGCCGCCTGTGCTGCTGATCGGGCTGGTACTCGGGTCCATTCTGGGCGGCTTTGCGACGCCCACCGAGGCGGCCTCGGTGGGTGCTGTAGGTTCCATTCTGTTGGCGATGATGCGTCGGGCATTCAGCCTCAAGACCCTTCATGCAGTAATGCGCTCCACCACTCAGGTCAGTTCGATGGTGTTCATGATCCTGATTGGCGCATCAATCTTTTCGCTGGTGTTCCGTGGCTATGGCGGTGACGAGATGGTCAGTGACTTTCTGACCGACCTTCCCGGCGGCGTTGTCGGCGCCATGGCGGTAGTGATGTTGATCGTGTTCCTGCTCGGCTTCTTCCTCGACTTCATCGAGATCACTTTTGTGGTGGTTCCAATTGTGGCACCGATTCTGCTGAGCATGGGGCTGGACCCAATCTGGCTGGGTGTCATGCTGGCGATTAACCTGCAGACTTCGTTCCTGACACCGCCGTTCGGCTTTGCCCTGTTCTATCTGCGCGGGGTGGCGCCCGACAGCGTGTCCACCGGACAGATCTACAAGGGCGTGGTGCCGTTCATCATGATTCAGTTGCTGGTACTGGCGCTGATTGCCTGGCAGAGCGG
This sequence comes from Marinobacterium sp. MBR-111, assembly GCF_040547585.1. Taxonomy (NCBI): domain Bacteria; kingdom Pseudomonadati; phylum Pseudomonadota; class Gammaproteobacteria; order Oceanospirillales; family Oceanospirillaceae; genus Marinobacterium; species Marinobacterium sp. MBR-111. The sequence continues at coordinate 51,850 of NZ_JBEPQA010000007.1, read as the reverse complement.
GCTGGCCACCTGGCTGCCTCACGCCGTTTACGGCTGAGGCGGAGGGGCTGCTCAGAGGTCATCCAGCAACCCCTTGAGCCCGCTCAGTGTCGCACGACCGCGGGCCCGGTTCTGTTCCGGGCTCGCTTCACCCAACCCCTCACGCTCCAGATCTTCCTGCGGCAATTCATCAATGAATCGACTGGGTGTGCAGTCCATCCATTCGCCAAACTGCCGCCGCTGTTTAGCCAGCGTCATGGTGAGTGTTTTCTGCGCCCGGGTAATGCCCACGTAGGCCAGCCGGCGCTCCTCCTCGATGGTATCCATTTCGATGCTGTTACGGTGCGGCAGCAGCTCCTCTTCCATACCCAGCAGAAATACATGGGGAAACTCCAGCCCCTTGGAGGCATGCAGGGTCATCAGCTGTACCCGATCAGAATCGTCTTCTTCCTCCTGCCGGTTGAGCATATCCAGCAGCACCAGCCGAGCAATCGCATCCTCGATACCGGCACCTTCATCTTCTTCCTGCAGCCGCTCCAGCGTGGACTGCAGTGACTCGATCAGAAAGTAGACATTCTGCATCCGCTTCTCGGCTACCACATCGCTTGAGGCGTTCTGACGAATCCAACCGGGATAATCGATCTCGTCCATCAGTTCATGGATGGCGGCGATGGGATCACCGTCACAACAGCGCTGATACAAACGGTCGATCAGATCACAGAAGCGGCGCAGCCGTTCCACCGCCTGTGCCGGCAAGACCTGTTCCAGCCCCAGCTCGCCACAGGCGTCGAACAGACTGACTTCACGCCCGGAGGCGTATTCACCCAGTCGGTGCAGTGTGCTGGGACCGATTTCGCGCCGCGGCAGGTTGATGATGCGCAGGAAAGCGTTGTCATCGTTGCGGTTTATCAACACCTTGAAGTAGCTCATCAAGTCCTTGATTTCGGCGCGAGCAAAGAAGGAAGTTCCGCCACTGAGCTTGTAGGGCACCTGATAGTGCTGCAGCTTCATCTCAATCAGACGTGCCTGATGGTTACCACGATACAGCACGGCAAAATCACGGAAGCCGATCCGTTCACGCAGATGACGGTCGAGAATTTCGGTGGCGATCCGCTCGGCCTCGGCATCATCGTTGCGGGTGTGAATCACCCGGATCGGATCGCCGTAGCCCATTTCGCTCCACAGCGTTTTCTCGAACACATGCGGGTTGTTGGCGATCAGGGTATTGGCGGCCTTCAGAATGCGGCTGGTTGAGCGGTAGTTCTGCTCCAGCTTAACCACCTTGAGGCTGGGAAAGTCGGTCTGCAGCTGGGCCAGGTTCTCCGGCCGGGCACCGCGCCAGGCATAGATCGATTGATCATCATCTCCCACCACCGTCAATCCGCTGCGGTGCCCCACCAGCAGTCGTACCAGACGGTACTGGGACAGGTTGGTGTCCTGATATTCATCCACCAACAGGTACTGAATACGGCGCTGCCAGCGTTCCAGTACATCGGGATGGCTGCTGAACAGCTGCACCGGCAGCAGGATCAGGTCGTCGAAGTCCACCGCGTTGTAGGCCCTCAGATGACGGTCGTAGGCCTCGTAGGCGCGGGCTGCCAGAATATCCTGTGGCAGCTGCGCCTCTGCCAGCGCCTGATCCGGGGTCAGCATGTCATTTTTCCAGTTGGAGATCCGGTGCTGCACCTCATTGAGCTGGTCGGTATCTTCGTCATTCTGCAGCATCAGATCGCGCAGCAGTGCCTTGCTGTCCTGATCATCAAACAGCGAAAATCCGCTTTTCAGCCCCAAATGCTTACGTTCACGGCGAATGATCGACAGCCCCAGGGTATGAAAGGTAGACACGGTGAGGCCTCGCCCTTCCTGTTTGCCAAGCAACTGGCTAACGCGCTCCTTCATTTCACGCGCGGCCTTGTTGGTAAATGTGACGGCGGCGATGCGACGCGCTTCGATGCCCGCGTCCTGCACCATCCAGGCAATTTTCCGCGTGATCACACTGGTTTTGCCAGATCCGGCACCGGCCAGAACAAGCAGAGGGCCGCCGATGTAGTGCACCGCCTCGCGCTGGCGTGGATTGAGTCTGCTCATGTCACCTCGAAAAAATTAAACCCGGATCGATACCGGCCGATACAGTTTTGATACAGCTGTTTGCTGTAATACTGCAAACAGAAGGCTGGATCGCGTACTTCTGGCCATCACCAAAGCGTGATAACCTCGAACGTCGATCATGGCAATCGCCTATTATGACATGGCCCCCTGATGAAATTCAGACCCTCTGCGGAGGTATTATTCAGGTGTAAAGGGGAAACAGTACCATGCTGGCAGATGATGAGCCGCTAAACCCGACAGAACCCGGACACCCAGCTCTGGTACTGATCAGCGAGTCTGATGTACTGGAAACAAGCTGGCGAAGCTGGCTGGAACCCTGGTGGCAAGGGCACCTGTATCGCTGCCGCTCCCCAGAAGCCGCCGTCCCCATCCTGCAACAGTTTTCTTCTTTGATCATCCTGTTGGAAACCGATTGCCCAGAGCACGCCAGCCGCACACTGAACCACCTTCGCAAGCACTGCCCCATTGCCCCTTCTGTATTATTGCTGAAAGAGCCGCCTGACCAGCGCTGGCAGGCGTTGCTGACGGACCCCTGTAACGATCACATTCTGTCCTCCGGAGCCTGTGAAACCACATTGCACCGCGTGCTGCGCTACTGCAGCAACCTGCTGCAGTGCCATGATCGATTGCGCAAGCTGGAACAGCTGCAGAACCCTGAACCCACATCCAGCTATAACCCCGAACTCTGGCGCGCTCTGCAGCGGGAAGAGTTTGTGCTCTTCTATCAGCCACGCATCGACCTGCACGAAGGCAGTATCTGCGGCGCCGAGGTATTGATCCGTTGGCAGCACCCCAAGCGCGGTCTGCTCACTCCGGATCATTTTATTCCCGACTGCGAGGCTTCAGGGCTGGTGGTGCCACTCGGCTACTGGGTCATTCAACAGGTGGGCAAGTCACTGCCGAACATGCTGGCCTCTGGGTTAAAGGGTCGTATTGGTGTCAACCTGTCGTTCCGACAGTTTCAGGATCGCTTTCTCGCGACCACCATTGAACGCCTGATCAAACAGCACCTGATCGATACCCGAACCCTGGAGTTCGAGTTGACCGAAACGGCACTGTGCAGTGACGAAGAACATGTACGTGAATCGATTACCCAACTCAGCGCGCTGGGTGTGGAATTTTCACTGGATGACTTCGGTACCGGATACTCTTCATTCAGCCTGCTGCAGAAGCTGCCGGTGGCCACGCTCAAGATCGACAAGTCCTTCGTTGCCGGCATACCCGGTAACACGGACGATGAGGAGATCGTGCGTGCCATGATCAGCCTAGCTCACAACCTGAACAAACAGGTGATTGCTGAAGGGGTCGAAAACCGCGAGCAGCTGGAGTTTCTGATTCGGCATGAGTGTGATCAGGTTCAGGGCTACTTCTTCAGCCGCCCCATCTGCGAAGAACAGTTTCTGGCCCTGCTCAGTCGCAGTCAGCGCCAGCAAGCCCCCTGAAAGCCAGTGCCTCCAGCAGTTGTTCCTGACCCACTCGTTCTTCTCCCGCCAGATCTGCCAACGTCCTGGCCACCCGCAACAAACGATGACAGGCCCTGGCCGAAAGCTGGGTCTGCTGCATCACCCTGACCAGCAAGGCGCGAGTCGCATCATCAAGCGCACAATATGCTTCGAGATCACGGCCTCCAAGTTCTCGGTTCATGCAGCCCTGCCGCTCCAGCTGCCGTACGTGGGCTGCTACCACCCGCTGACGCACACGAGCACTGGACTCCCCCGGCTGATCCGGCTGCAGCAGTGCTTCGGGTGGCAGTGCCGGCACCTGCAGCTGCAGGTCGATCCGATCCAGCAAAGGGCCGGAGATCTTTTGCTGGTAGCGCCGAATCTGGTCGGGGGTGCAGATACAACGGTCCGTCCCATCGTCATGATAGCCACAGGGGCAGGGGTTCATCGCCGCCACCAGCTGAAATCGGGCCGGGTAGCGGGTCTGCCGCGCTGCACGGGAGATCAGTATCTCGCCTGTTTCCAGTGGCTCACGCAAGACCTCAAGTACACGGCGCGGATACTCGGGCAATTCATCCAGGAACAGAACCCCCTGATGCGCCAGCGATATTTCACCGGGACGGGGGTGACTGCCACCACCCACCAGCGCAATCGCCGAGGCCGTATGGTGTGGTGCCCTGAAACTGCGCACGCCATGACAGGCTGGTCGAACATCATGCCCGGCAACGGAGCAGATTGCGGCCACTTCAAGCTGCTGTTCAGTCTCAAGTGGCGGCAATAATCCCGGCAACCGTGCCGCCAGCATACTTTTACCGCTGCCGGGCGGCCCGGAAAACAACAGGTTGTGTCCCCCTGCAGCCGCCACCTCCAGCGCCCGACGCGCCTGCAGCTGGCCTTTCACATCGGCCAGATCAGGCCCCTCCTCAACAGGTGCAACAGAGAGTGAGCCCAGCACCGGCTCCAGCCGCTGCTTGCCGGTCAGATGCGCCACCAACTCCAGCAAATGGCCCACCGCAAACACTTCCGTGCGCTGTGCCATCACTGCTTCAGCCGCATTATCGAGTGCCACTATCAGGCTGCGGCCGCTGCGACCTGCCGCCACGGCAGCCGGCAGAACTCCCCGTACCGGTCGTACCGCACCGGACAGCGCCAGCTCACCGATCATTTCGGTCGCTTCGCTGCCCTTCCAGCGCTTCAACTGGCCGGATGCCAGCAGGATACCCACGGCAATCGCCAGATCATAACGGCCACCTTCCTTGGGCAGATCAGCCGGTGCCAGGGTGATGGTGATACGGCGCTGAGGAAAGTCGAATCCGGCCGTAATAAGGGCACTGCGCACCCTTTCACGGCTTTCCTTGACCGCCGTTTCCGGCAGACCAACGATCGACATTGAGGGCAGGCCACCCGACAGATGCACCTCAACGGTGACCGCTGGCGCCTCGATTCCGAGCTGGGCTCGGGTATGAATAACAGCAAGTGACATGACACGATCCTTGTGTCGCTGGAAAGGGTTCAGAGTTGAGTATCGTTATCCGTCGCTGCCGGAGCAGGGTTCTCCACCGACGGTTCAAGTGCCGCCAGGCGCTGCTCAAGCTGTTCAAGCTTATCGCGAGTGCGCATCAGCACCGCCTGCTGTGCTTCAAACTCATCCCGGGTTACCAGATCCAGTTTGGCAAAGGTTCCCTGCAGCATGCTGCGCACCTGGCTTTGCAGCTCTTGCTGACCGGGAAGGTCCGGGCGTCCGGCCAGCAGCTGGCTAAACTGGCCGGAGAGGCTATCGATCAATTTCTGGTGGATCATCCGGGGCTCCTGCACAAGGTTGCATCTCAATGCCGCTACTATAAACCAGATCGGCCTCGGCGTCAGATTCCAGAACGTGCACCAAAAGAGCACTTGCACCAAACCAGTGCATAAAAACAGACCTGTATCACCCGCATATCATTCGAAAATGCCCTTTCAGTCCTCAATACAAATCGCAACCTTCTGTTTTAAAAAGATAAAAACAAATTGGCACAAGCTTCGCTTAGTCAGTACACACGGCCTGACAACCCGCTCCCGAGGACGCAGGCCTTATGAGTACTGAGAAGAGGACCCAAAACATGAAACTGATCTCAGCCATCATCAAACCGTTCAAGCTCGATGATGTTCGTGAAGCACTTTCGGAAATCGGTGTGCAGGGCATCACCGTCACCGAAGTGAAAGGATTTGGCCGTCAGAAAGGTCATACCGAACTCTACCGCGGCGCAGAGTATGTGGTCGACTTCCTGCCCAAGGTTCGCATTGATGCAGCCGTAGCAGATGACATTGTCGATCAGGTACTTGAGGCGATATCCAAGGCAGCTCAGACCGGCAAGATCGGCGACGGCAAAATCTTCGTCACCAGTCTGGAGCAGGTGATCCGCATCCGCACCGGTGAGTCCGGTCACGACGCGCTCTGAACCTGCCTGACAATCGACGTTTTTTATCTCTCTGGAGGATAAAACAATGGAAGAACTACTCAATGCGACAGCCGGGGATTTGACCCAGCTGAAATATGCGGTCGATACCTTCTACTTCCTCATGTGCGGTGCACTGGTGATGTGGATGGCGGCCGGTTTCGCGATGCTGGAAGCGGGCTTGGTGCGTGCCAAGAACACCACCGAGATTCTGACCAAAAACATCGCGCTCTATGCCATCGCCTGTACCATGTACCTGCTGTGTGGCTACTACCTGATGTACAGCTCTGACGAAGGCGGCATCATTCCAAGCCTTGGCGCCCTGATCGGCGACGAGAACGGTGTTGATGCGGTGTTGGCCGGTGGCGATGATGCGCCCTACTACTCAGCCCGCTCCGACTTCTTCTTCCAGGTGGTGTTCGTGGCTACAGCCATGTCCATCGTCTCCGGTGCTGTTGCAGAACGCATGAAGCTCTGGGCATTCCTGGCCTTCGCTGTGGTCATGACCGGTTTCATCTACCCGACGTCCGGCTACTGGACTTGGGGTGGCGGTTTCCTGAGTGAAGCGGGCTTCTTCGACTTCGCTGGCTCCGGCATCGTACACATGGCAGGCGCCTCCGCTGCACTTGCTGGTGTATTGGTACTGGGAGCTCGTAAAGGCAAATACGGCAAGAACGGCGAGATCAATGCGATCCCGGGTGCCAACCTGCCGCTGGCCACGCTGGGTACCTTCATCCTGTGGCTGGGCTGGTTCGGCTTCAACGGCGGTTCCGAACTGAAACTGTCTGATGTGGGTGAAGCCAACGCAGTCGCTCAGGTCTTCGTGAACACCAACGCAGCTGCTGCCGGCGGTGTAATTGCAGCCCTGATCCTGGCCCGCCTGTGGTTCCGCAAGGCTGACCTGACCATGGCGCTGAACGGTGCACTGGCTGGTCTGGTAGCGATCACTGCTGATCCGCTGAGCCCGTCCGCTCTGGCATCCAGCCTGATCGGTGCGGTCGGTGGTGCACTGGTGGTGTTCTCCATCGTAACCCTGGACAAGCTGCGTATCGACGATCCAGTTGGTGCCATCTCCGTTCACGGTGTAGTGGGTATCTGGGGTCTGCTGGCGGTACCGCTGAGCAACGCTGATGCCAGCTACGGTGCACAGCTGCTGGGCATCGTGTCCATCTTCGGCTGGGTCTTCATCGCCAGTCTGGTGGTATGGTTCATCCTCAAGGCGATCATGGGCATCCGTGTCAGCGAAGAGGAAGAGTACGAAGGGGTTGACCTGGCCGAGTGCGGCATGGAAGCCTACCCCGAGTTCTCCGGTGGCAAGAAATAAGATCAAAACTCCGGGAGGCAAGCATGCCTCCCGCGTGTTTTTCAGGCTGCGCCGATATGCGCGGCCTTTTGATTATGGGTATACTGACGCCACTGGTTTCTCCGCCGACCTTTCGGCCGGAGCTCCGTGGGATTACCACAGATCATGAGGACTTGAATGATGAAACTCGTCACCGCGGTCATCAAGCCGTTCAAACTGGATGACGTTCGTGAAGCCCTGTCGGATATCGGCATTCAGGGTGTGACCGTCACCGAGGTCAAGGGTTTTGGCCGCCAGAAGGGCCACACCGAGCTTTACCGAGGCGCCGAATATGTTGTCGACTTCCTGCCCAAGGTCAAGATTGAAGTGGCCATTGATGACGACATGCTGGATCAAGTGATTGAAGCGGTCAGCAAAACCGCCAATACCGGCAAGATTGGCGACGGCAAGATTTTTGTCATGCCGCTGGAGCAGGTGATCCGTATCCGTACCGGTGAAGCAGGCCCGGACGCTCTCTGATAACCAATGCCCGACATTATTGTCGGGCATTCAATACACTACCAAGATCGCCCCTCCTCATAAACGTCTCTATTCTGAATCACCATAACCGTTGCCAACCCCGCTTTCTCCTGCCATGATGCTTTTTTATACAAAGACTAGGGGTATTCTGATGGACCAGCAGCAAATGGCGCCCTGTCATGGCCAACACGCTACCTTGTAACTCGGCGCTTGTCGCACAGCTACTGCCGGCTCTGGAGCACTCACCAGCTGGCATTTGTCTGCTCGACCTTGATGGCCGCTGCCACTATAGCAACCGCACACTGCGGCGTCTGTTGCACCATACAGAGGGCGAACTGCCACAGGATCTTTTCCTGCAGGCACCGTTGGGATCGTTGCTGAAAAAGAACCTGGCCCATTTGGCCAGCGGTCGCCAGCACGCCTTTTCCCTGTCGCTGTTTCGCGGTCGGCATCAGCACCATAGCTTTTCTCTTCAACTAAATGCTTCCGTGCTGTACGACGAGCAGCGCAAAGTGTGCGGCTGCCTGGTACTGGCGATTGACGAACAGCAGTACCATCAGCGTGAGCTGGAGCTGCGCCAGCTGTCCAGCGCGGTCGAGAACAGCGGCAGTGCCGTGGTCATTACGGATATCAGCGGCCGCATCGAGTACGTCAATTCCCGTTTCTGTGACATCACCGGCTACAGTCTGCAGGAAGTACTGGGCCAGACACCGGCACTGCTGCGCTCGGGCGAAACCGACCCCACCACCTATCGTGATCTGTGGCGCACCATTCGCGCCAATCGCAAGTGGCGCGGCACCCTGCGTAACCGACGCAAGGATGGCTCGCTGTACTGGTCGATGCAGTCGATTGCCCCGATCAGCAATGAAAAGGGTTCCATTACACACCTGGTTTCCGTAGGGGATGACATCACCCAGCTGAAGGAGTACCAGAGTCAGCTGGAGCAGCTGGCCTATTTTGACCCACTCACAGAATTGGGCAATCGCCGCGCCTTCCGCCAGCATCTTGATCAACTACTGGAACAGCCCTCAGAGCAGTATCGTGCTCTGCTGCTGATCGATCTTGATCACTTCAAGAAGGTAAACGATACAATGGGGCATGAGGCGGGCGACCTGATGCTGAAAACCGTGGCCAACCGGTTGCGCTTCTGCATTCCCGAGCAAGACCGGGTATTCCGCCTTGGCGGCGACGAGTTTTCAATTCTGATTGATAATCTGGACAGCCTCGATACTCTCCGCGAGCGGGTCAGTGAAATGATCGCGCTGCTGTCGCAGCCGATGGATATCGGTACCCATGAGCTGCAGACCAGTGCCAGTATCGGCATCACCCTGATCGGTATCGACGCCTGCGATAACAGCGGGCTGCTGCGCAACGCTGATCTGGCCATGTACCGAGCCAAGCGAGCGGGTCGCAACACCTTTGCCTTTTTCAATCACAGCATGAACACGGAAGCACGCCGTACGCTGACACTGGAACATGACCTGCGCCACGCACTGGAACAAGGCGAGTTACACCTGCACTATCAGCCTCAGGTTGACCTGAGCAGTGGACAGATAATCGGTATGGAAGCACTGCTGCGTTGGCAGCACCCGATTGATGGCAACATCCCCCCTGACGAGTTCATTCCCATCGCTGAAGAAACCGGCATGATTTTGCCCATCGGGCGCTGGGTACTGGAGCAGGCTTGCCAGACTGCCGCGCGCATCCGCCGTCTGTACACGCGCCCCTTTCGCATGGCAGTGAACCTCTCGGCACGGCAATTTGAAGACTCTGAACTGATCTTGCAGGTCGACCAGATCCTGGCTGATACGGGTCTGCCCGGGAATTATCTTGAGCTGGAGATTACCGAGAGCCTGTTAGTCAACAATTTCGGTCATATCAACGATATTCTGCGCCAACTGCGCCGTCGTGGTATTACCATCGCGGTGGACGATTTTGGCACCGGCTACTCATCACTCAACTATTTGAAGAAGCTTGAGGTCAACCAGCTCAAGATCGACCGCTCGTTTGTGCAGGATATTCCGGGGGACCGTGATGACGTGGCGATCACCTCCACCATCATCCTGATGGCCCGCCAGCTGGGGCTGGACGTGATCGCTGAAGGTATCGAGACCGAACAGCAGCAACAGTTCCTGCTGCAGCAGGGATGCCGCACGGGACAGGGCTTCTATTTCAGTCGCCCCGTGCCCTTTAGCCAGCTACAACAACGTTGGTCACACGGGACCTGACCAAGCATTACTGAGACTTGCGTGCGGCTTCCTTGATTGCCGAACCGGCTTTTTCAATATCCTTGCCTGCACCCTCAATGGTGCTGCAAGCGGTCAGTGCGCTGGCACCGGTGAGTACCAATAAAGCACCGAACAGCATGCCAAGTATTGTTTTGCGCATAGTGAATCCTCTTGCTGCAGTCTTGTTTATCATAGCGCCCCCAAGCCCCCTGCACCATGCAGGGACCTGACCATTGTGTCCAGGCTGACTATACTCAGGCTGAACGGTACCATGCTGGAGGCTCGATGCTCAGAATAAGACCCATCGACATGGATGACCATGCACTGCTGCAAACCGTGGCAACCGAGTCAGGCACGGGGTTCACCTCGTTGCCCAATGATGCTGAACTGCTGGCACAAAAAATCGAACGCTCGGTCGAGGCTCTGCGCAGCACGGAGAAAAAGCCGCTGCCGGTCACCTACCTGTTCGTAATGGAGGAAACCGGCACCGGCGAGGTACTCGGTACCTGTGGCGTCACCGCCGCTGTTGGTCTGGACGCACCCTGGTATCACTATCACATTGGTACCATTGTGCATGCGTCACACCAGTTCAATATCCACAACGAATTTCAGACCCTCTATCTGTGTAATGACTACACTGGCAGCAGCGAGCTGTGTTCGCTGTTCCTTCGACCGGATTACCGAGGCCGTGGCGGCGGCGGGTTGTTGTCGCGGTCCCGCTTTCTGTTCATGGCCGAACACCCGCAGCGCTTTGCCGATCGGATCATTGCCGAGATGCGCGGTTTTACCGATCAGCATGACAGAAACCCTTTTTGGGAGGGGCTGGGGCAGCACTTTTTCTCCATGCAGTACCAGCAGGCAGACTTCCTGACCGGTTCTGGCAATAAGGTGGTGATCGCCGAGTTGATGCCAAAGCACCCGATCTATATCCACCTGTTGCCTGAAGAGGCTCAGGCGGTAATCGGCCGGGTACACCCCAATACCGAACCGGCCTGCCGCCTGCTGCAATCTGAAGGCTTCCGTTATGAAAACTACGTGGATATTTTTGATGCTGGCCCGACACTGGCGGCCCGGCCGAACGAAGTACGGGCCATCCGTCGCAGCCGCCGAGCCGAAGTAGTCATTGATACGGCTCCGGTACCGCCTGATGCTCGCGATTTTCTGATCAGCAATACCCGTTGCCAGGGCTTTCGCTGTACTCAGGCACGCCTTAATCCCAGCCTTAACCGGGTCCGTGTCAGCCCAGAGTTGGCGGCCTGCCTGGAGGTAGAGGCTGGCGAAACTGTCAGGCTGGTCAGTTTGCCAGCACACTCAGGGGCAGGCGGATAATCAGCTCCAGACCTTCGTCCGGGTGATTGTGCGCCTGCAGCTCTCCGCCCAGTTGCACGATGGCTCGCTGAGCAATGCTCATCCCCAGCCCATAGCCCTCGCCATGCCCCCCACTGCCCCGCACAAAGGGCTCAAACAGTTTCGGCAGCAAGTCGGCACTGACACCCGGCCCCCGGTCTCGCAGCCGAATTTCGACCGTATCATTGTTAAGGCTGGCGCTGATCCTCAGTGCCGCCGTTTCCGGTGTATGCCTGAGTGCATTATCAATCCCGTTGTGCAGGGCCCTTTGCAGCAGCGAGCGTTGCAGGTGCAATTTCAGTTGCGGGGGCTGTACTGCGATCTGCACGGGACGGTCAGGCTGCCGAAAATGCACATCCGCAGCCAGTTCGGCAAACAGCGTCTCAACACTGAACACCTCTGTGTCAAAGTTGCTGTCTGCCTGCTGCAATCGGGTGTAGCCGACAATTTCCGCAATCAGTCCATCCAGGCGCTCACACTCACGGTTGATTCGACGTGACAGCGGGTTGTCATCGCCAAGGCGCTGTTCAGCCAGCCCTGCCGCAGCCTGCAGCCGGGCCAGGGGGGCCCGTAATTCATGTGACACGTCCTGCAACAGTCGTTGCTGGTTCAGTAGTGTCGTTTCAACATATTCCGCCATCTGATCAAACTCGCGACTCAGTTCACCGAGTTCATCTCGGCGCCGACTGAGTCGGTCATCGGCCCTGAGACTCAGGTCCTGTTGCCGGTGCAGGTTATGCACATGTCGACTCAACTGTCGGATCGGTCGAACCACCAGTGCACTCAACAACAGCCCGGAGAGTGAAGAAACTACCAGTATCAACCCCATCTGCAACGAAAACAGGCGTCCCAGCAGGCGGTCAGCGAATACCCCATCGGGAGGTCGTGGCACATGCACGCGGTACTCCCTCCCGGCGTCCGATGTCAGGTTGAACACATAAGCATCCGCCGGTGGCTCACGCCGCCAGGTTGTGATCGGTTGATCACTGCCCTGCGGATAGATCCACAACCGCACACGATGGTGGTCCCGCCCCTCTCGCAGCCAGCGTGGGTCATTCTCTTCATACCGCTCCAGCATCAGCTGCGCCTGACCCCGGGCACGCGCTTCCAGCACCTCCAGCCGATGCACCGAGTCCACCCGACTGCTGAGGTAAAGAAATACGCTGGTCATGCCGATTGCACTCACCAGCCAGATCACCAGAAACATTTTCCAGAACAGCTGCCGAAACCAGCCTTTGGCCAAGACCCGCGACAGGCCAGACTGCAGACGCTGAAAGAGGGTTGTCACAGCTCCTCCCGCACAAACTGGTAGCCCTGACCGCGTACTGTCTTGATCAGATCGCACTCTTCACCAAAGGCCGTCGCCAGTTTCTGTCGAACCCGACTGACGTGAACATCCATCGCCCGGTCATAGGCCGTCAACTTGCGGTGCAGTACCCGTTCTGTCAGCAGCTCCTTGCCCAGTACCTGTCCGGCGTTTTGCATCAGCAGTGCCAGCAGGTTGAATTCCGTGCTGGTCAACTCCAGCGCCTCATCATTGACTTTTACTTCACGCAGGCCCGGGTCCAGACAGATCCCCTGCATCGACAATACGTGTTGCGGCATACTGCCGGTCGCTGTGCTACCTTGGCTGCGCCGCAGAACAGCCCGTATGCGAGCCAGCAGTTCACGCGGATTGCAGGGTTTGGCCAGATAGTCATCGGCACCCATCTCCAAACCGACAATACGGTCGATATCATCGCCGCGCCCGGTCAGCATGATAACCGGCAGCTTGAATCGCGGTCGCATCTGCTGCAGCAGCTCCAGCCCACTCTGACCGGGCATCATGATATCGAGCACCATCAGGTCAGGCACGCCCTGCGCCAGCCTGGCCAGCGCCGCTTCGGCATCATGCACCGCCTCCAGTTCAAGGCCTTCGTGACTCAGGTAGTCCACCAGCAGCTCACACAACTCGATATCATCATCGACCAGCAATATCTGTTTTGACTGCATCATTCGGTCCTCCTGTTGGCATCATAATGCCCCCGCCCTGTCGGTTGGAAAAGCTTTACCCAACTTTACGCTTCAGGCACACAACTTTGCCTGTCACAGCGCCATACTGCAGCCATCTGAATGCAACAAGTGGAGAACAAACATGAAGACACGTTCCTTGATGACCAGCCTGATCGCCGGCTCTCTGGTGCTGGGCAGCAGTGTCGCGGTGTTTGCAGGCCAGAAGGGCAACTGTGACCGTGACAGCCGACAAGAGCAGCGGGCGGAAAAACGGCTTGAGCGAATGACCGAAAAGCTCGCGCTTACACCTGATCAGCAGGCCGCCATCAAGACACTGTGGCAGCAGCAGACCAGACCAGAACGTTCAGCGATGGCACGCAACGGGCTGCAAGGGCTGGATCCGAATGCCGATAACTATGACCGCCAGGTGCAGCAGCATATTGAGCAGGCACAGCAGCAGATGGCGAAGCACATGCAGGCTCGCGCTGATCACAAGGCAGCACTGTATGACATTCTGACCCCGGAACAGGAGCAGAAACTGGAGCAGATGCGTGATCGGAGTGATCGGAACAAGGGGATGTGGTATCACGGTCGGGGAGCTGAATAAGCCCCCCTGATCCGGGCGGAGCCGACTTCAGTCGGCGTTCGCTCCGAGCGTCGCCAGCGCCGCTTCGGCGCAGGCGATGTCCTCTGCCTGAGAGGCTCCCGATACACCCACGGCACCGACACATTCGCCATTGAGGATGATCGGCAGACCGCCACCCAACATCAGCAGATCAGGGTGGGTATCCAGTGCCGCCAGCAGATGTACATCATCCGCGTTGTTGTCACGGAAAAAGTTGCTTGGCACCTTGAAGCCGGCGGATGTTCTCGCCTTGCGCAGCGCCAGCAACGACGTCTGCGGCGGTGCATCGTTCAGGCTCAACTGCGCCAGCGGCTGGCCGGAACGCCCTACCAGAGCAATGCTCACATTCACGCCCAGCGCTTCGGCCTGCTCGGCAGCGGCCGCAACCGCCTTCAATGCCGCACGATAGTCCAGTGTTGCTCGGTTGACGGTCAGATTTTCGCTCATCATTGCTCTCCCGTACTGCGCTCAATCGACGCGCTCAAAGATCAGATCCCAGACACCATGCCCCAGTCGTTCGCCACGACTCTGGAATTTGGTGACGGGTCGCCACTGCGGCTGAGGCGAATACTGCCCTGCACCGGCAGCGTTGCGATATCCATCCGCTGCAGACATGACCTCCATCATGTGTTCGGCGTAGTTTTCCCAGTCCGTGGCCATGTGGAAACAGCCACCGACTTTCAGTTTCTGACGGATCTTCTGCGCAAATTCAGGCTGTACAATACGACGTTTGTGATGACGCTTTTTCGGCCAGGGGTCGGGGAAGAACAGCTGCAGTGTATCGAGACTGGCATCGGGGATACAGCGCTCCAGCACTTCAATCGCATCATCGCAATACACGCGAATATTGCTAAGCCCTTCTTCGGCCGCACGGGCCAGCAGGCGTCCCACGCCCGGTGGATGTACCTCAATACCGATAAAATCCTTTTCCGGCGCTCGGCGTGCCATTTCGATCAGGGAATCCCCCATGCCAAAGCCGATCTCCAGCACCACCGGTGCCTCGCGACCAAACACTTCGGCATAATCCAGGCGACCATCCGCCAGTTCAAGTCCGTAACGGGGCCAGTTCTGATCCAGTGAGCGCTGCTGACCTTCGGTCATGCGCCCGGCACGGACGACAAAGCTGCGCACGCGGCGCAGCGGTTTCTGCTCTTCAGTCATCTTGTATCTGTCTGTTGCGGGCGCCCCTACAGGCACCCGGATTCGGTATCAGTTGCTGATCACGCCATCCAGCGGTGATGAAGCACTGGCGTAGGCTCGACGCGGCATACGCACGGCCAGGTGAGCTTCACGACCGGCCTGCACCGCTTTCTGCATCGCTTTTGCCATCAGTATCGGGTTTTGTGCACCGGCAATGGCGGAGTTAACCAGCACACCGGCACAGCCCATTTCCATCGCCATGGCCGCTTCCGAAGGCGTACCGATGCCGGCATCGACCAGGATCGGCACCCGCGCCTCCTCCATGATCAGGCGAATGTTGTGCGGGTTCTGGATCCCCAGTCCAGAGCCGATCAGCGAGCCCAGCGGCATTACCGCCACACAGCCGATCTCTTCCAGGCGCTTTGCCACAATCGGGTCGTCGTTGGTGTAGACCATCACCTTGAAGCCATCATTGACCAGGGTTTCGGCCGCCTTCACCGTTTCGATGATGTTGGGGTAGAGGGTTTTCTGATCACCCAACACCTCCAGCTTGACCAGATCATGGCCGTCCAGCAGTTCACGGGCCAAACGACAAGTGCGAACGGCATCGTCAGCGGTATAGCAGCCTGCCGTATTGGGCAGCAGGGTGTAGCGTTCGGGGCTGATCACGTCGAGCAGGTTGGGCTCGTCCGGGTTCTGGCCCAGATTGGTGCGGCGTACGGCCATGGTGACGATATCGGCACCACTGGCGGCAATCGCCGCACCGGTTTCAGCCATATCCTTGTATTTGCCGGTACCAACCAGCAAACGGGAGTTGAAGGATTGTCCTGCAATGATCAGCGGATCGTTGTGTTCCAGTTCTGACATCATCTGTACCCTGATATGAAAATGGTTATGTACTGTGCCGTTGCAAGGTTATTGCATCAGCCGCCGCCGATCGCATGCACGATCTCGATCCGATCACCCGCCTTAAGTGGCGTATCCGCATGTGAGCTGCGTGGAATGATCTCCAGATTCAGCTCGATCGCGATACGCTTGCCACTTAGCTCCAGTTGAGCGACCAGATCACTCAGATTTGACTGTTCTGCCACCTCAAGCGGTTCACCGTTCACTTGAATCTGCATTGTTCTTACCCTGTTGATAGATCGAAAAGGCCAGTACCAGCCAACCGGCAATGAAGGCGCTGCCGCCAAGCGGTGTGATGGCTCCCAGCCAATGTACGCCGCTCAATGCCAGCACATACAGGCTGCCACTGAAGATCAGAATACCCAGCAGGAACAGCACAGCAGCCCAACGCAGACCTCGGCTATCATCTCGCTGCAACAACAGTCCTACCAGCAAGAGTGCGAACACATGGTAGAACTGGTACTGCACACCGATCTGAAACACCTCCAGTAAGCGCTCACTCAGCTGACTGCGCAGGCCATGTGCGGCAAAGGCTCCCAGTGCTACAGCCACGGCTCCCAGCACTGCAGCGATTGTCAGTGTAAAACGCGCGGACATCGGACTCTCCTGAGCAGGCATTATAACGGTTTGGCGCCACCTGCCTGAAATGAAAAAAGCCGCACAGCGGCGGCTTTAAGATGGACACGAAACCGGGGCTCATGCCTCCAGCATCGCACCGCGAATTTTCTTCATGGCATTTTTTTCCAGCTGGCGGATGCGCTCGGCCGACACACCATATTCAGCTGCCAGCTCATGCAGGGTGGCCTTTTCGTCAGCCAGCCAACGTCGAGCCAGAATATTGCGACTGCGCTCGTCCAACCCCTCCATGGCGCTCATCAGCCTGCGCTGGGACTCCTGCTCCCAGTTGGACTCTTCCAGCTGCATGGCAGGATCCGCCGAGTGGTCTTCCAGGTAAGCAGACGGGGCCAAGTAACGGCTGTCTTCATCCTCGCTTGCCAACGCGTCAAAGGCGGTGTCATTGGAGGCCATGCGGCCTTCCATCTGGCGTACTACCTTGGCATCAACACCCAGATCAGCTGCGATGGCATCCACTTCTTCGTTATTCATCCAGCTCAGTGACTTCTTCTGTGAGCGCAGATTGAAGAACAGTTTGCGCTGCGCTTTGGTGGTCGCCACTTTAACGATGCGCCAGTTGCGCAGGATGAACTCATGCATCTCGGCCTTGATCCAGTGCACCGCAAAGGACACCAGACGAACACCCATGGTGGGGTCGAAACGCTTCACGGCCTTCATCAGGCCCACATTGCCTTCCTGAACCAAGTCACCCAGCGGCAGACCGTAGCCGGAATAGCTGCGTGCAATGTGTACGACAAACCTCAGATGCGACATGACCAGCTGACGTGCCGCTTCAAGATCGCTCTGGTAATGGAGACGCTCCGCCAGCTCCCGTTCCTCATCTGCAGTGAGGATCGGAATCGCACTCACAGTCTGAACATAGGCATCGATATTACGGCCCGGTGACAGATGTTCAATAACTTGCAAGCTTGTGCCCATCTAGGAATGACCTCGCAAAATACGTTAATCCCAAGGATTGATTGCTCGTTACAGTGACCTTTTATAGCCACAAAAGTTCCACTGCGCCACTGTCACGAACAAACGACCGAAAAACTTAACGTGAAATGGCCCGTAGAGCAAGCCCCTCCAAGCCCCCCAGTGAAGGTATCAGCTTTCGCCCGGCTCGATCTCGTTCAGGTGACGCGTGACCGCAAGCCAAGACCCGGTGAGCCCCAGTAGTGCAGACGTTGCCAACAGGCTAAGCGTCCCAACCAGCCCCAGCCCGCTGATCTCAAATCGGTTCAGATAGAGGTCGGCCAGGGCCTGCGCCGGCTCGGTCAGCATCAGCAGCGCCATCTGCACCAACAGCCAGGCCAGCAAACCTCCGATCAGACCGTACCAGAAACCACTGTACAGGAAAGGCCGACGTACCCAGGCATCAGTCGCGCCGACCAGCTTGCTGACGATGATCTCGTCGCGGCGGCTCTCGATGGTCATGCGCACGGTATTGCCCACCACCAGCAGGACCGCCATTGCAAGCAGGCCGCCAAGGACATAGCTGCCACGCTTGGCCAGCGCGATGATCGCATTGAGGCGCTGCACCCACTCCATGTCCAGCTGGGCCTCATTCACGCCCGGCAGTGCCTGCAGCTCAGCCTGCAGCAGCGGCAGCTGGACCGGGTCACTGGAGAGGGGTGTCACCATGATCACCGCCGGCAGAGGATTGTGATCAAAATAGTCCAGAAGGTCGGCAAAGGCGGTATAACGGCGGAAGTCCTCCAGTCCCTTGTCTCGGCTGATCAATTCAACCGAGCTCAAATCATCCCGCAACAGCAGCTCACGGCTGAAGCTGTCGATCGACTGATCGCTCAGCTCAGTCTGCATGTACAGGGCGATGCGCGGCTCCGGATCCCAGCCCGAGGTCAGCGTCTGCAGGTTGCTCAGTGCCGTAAACAGAAACCCCGGCAGTGCCAGTGCAATCGCCAGTACCGCCAGTGTCATCAACGAAGCCACCGGTGTCTGTCGCAAACGCACCAGTGCCTGACGCGCTACAAGTGCATGATGGCGCCGCCAACTGCGGCTGCGATCGGCAAACTGAATACGGTGCTGCTGCGCACCGCGTCGAGGGGGCTGGGCCTGTGTTTCTTTTCTAGCCATCTGCCACCAGCCTGCCGTTTCTGAGTGTGAGCATGCGATGTTTCATCCGGTTGATCAGCGACAGATCATGGCTGGCAATCAGAACAGTGGTTCCCACCTGATTGAACTGGCCAAACAGGCGCATGATATCTTCCGACAGTTGTGGGTCCAGGTTACCGGTGGGCTCATCCGCCAGCAGCAGCCGGGGCTTGTGCACAATTGCACGGGCAATGCCCACTCGCTGCTGTTCACCGGTCGATAGCGTGATCGGATTGTGTTTTTCTCGTGCCAGTAACCCAACCTTGTCCAGTGCCGCCCTGACACGACGGGCCGCATCGGCGGGGTCATAGCCGCTGATCTGGAGCGGCAGCGCCACGTTGTCAAAGATCGAACGGTCAAACAGCAGGTGGTGATTCTGGAACACCACACCGATCTGGCGCCGCAGATAGGGGATCTGCGAGCGGTGCAGGCGGGACAGGTCCTGTTGTCCCACCCAGATCTGACCTCGACTGGGCCGCTCCATCAGCATGATCAACCTCAGCAGGGTGCTTTTGCCCGCCCCTGAGTGCCCAGTGAGAAACGCCATCTCGCCGGACTCCAGTTCGAAGTCCAGGTTGAGCAGGGCGTCCTGACCACTGGCATAGCGTTTGGAAACGTTACTGAACCGGATAGCTGCCATCGCGAAATCTCAATCGAACAAAGCGTGTACGAATTCGTCCGCTTCAAATGGGCGCAGATCATCGACCTGCTCACCCACGCCGATAAATCGAATCGGCAGGCCAAACTGCTTGGCGATGGCGAAGATGATGCCACCCTTGGCGGTACCATCAAGCTTGGTCAACGTGATACCGGTCACGCCCACCGACTCCTTAAACTGCTTGGCTTGGCTGATGGCGTTCTGACCAGTACCGGCATCCAGCACCAGCATCACTTCGTGCGGGGCATCAGGATCCAGTTTCTGCATGACGCGTACCACCTTCTGCAACTCTTGCATCAGGTTATCCTTGTTTTGCAGTCGACCCGCCGTATCTGCGATCAGCACATCGACTCCCTTGGACTGAGCGGACTGCAGCGCATCAAAGATCACTGACGCGGAATCGGCACCGGTGTGCTGAGCGACCACTGGAACATTGTTGCGCTCACCCCATACCTGCAGCTGCTCCACGGCAGCAGCACGGAAGGTATCGCCCGCGGCCAGCATCACCGACTTGCCTTCAGTCTGATATTTTTTCGCCAGCTTGCCGATGGTGGTGGTCTTGCCTACGCCATTGACACCAACCATCAGGATGACAGCCGGTTTCTTCTCTGGCAGACGCAACGGATGTTCAACACCACCGAGCAGGTCACCCAGTTCCTGCTTGAGCGCCTCTTTCAGGGCTTCGGCATCTTTCAACTGTTTGCGCTCGACGCGATCCGTCAGACGCTCGATGATTTCGGTGGTGGCTTCAACGCCGATATCCGCCATCAGAAGAGTGGTTTCGATCTCTTCCAGCAGGTCGTCATCAATTTCCTTGGCACCTAGAAACAGATCACCCAGCTGCTCGGTCAAGTTCGCTTTGGTACGGCTAAGGCCAGACTTGATGCGATCAAACAGGCGCTTTTTCTGCTGTTCAGGTGCTTCTGCCGCCAGCTTTGCTGCTTCGGCAGCCTCAGCGGCCTTCCGCTCCTGCTCGGCCTTTTCAGCCGCAGCAGCCTGACGCTCTTCTTCGGCCTGCATTTCCGCTTGCGCTTGCGCAGCCCGCTCAGCTGCCGCCTGGCGCTCGGCCTCGGCGGCGACTTCTGCAGCCTTCCAAGCAGCTTCTTCCGCCTGACGAGCCACTGCTTCAGCTTCCTGCTGACGCGCAACTTCACGTGCCTGTCGAGCCGCCTCCTCTTCTGCCTTGAGCGCCACCTCTGCAGCAGCCTGCTCTGCCTGCTGTTTGGCCTCCGCTTCGGCCTTCTCGGCCGCACGGCGCTCAGCCTCTGCAGCCGCCTCGGCAGCAGCCTGTTCTTTTGCTACCTGCTGTTCAGCCTTTTGACGCTCGGCCTTTTCAGCCGCTTCGGCCTCACGCTTCGCAACCTTCTCGGCTTCTGCCACTTCGGCGGCACGGGTCTCTTCAATCCTGCGCTGAGCATCCGCCTGAGCCTGCTGCTCCAGCCGTTGCGTGCGGCGTTTTGAAACCTGAGCAATCACCAGTACCAAAACGACCAGAAAAACCCCTGCAATCCAGGGCAAAGTGGCAGGGTCAAGACCGCGATCGGCCATCCAGGTGTAGAGCGCTTCCATAGTCTGTAATATCCACCGTAACAGCCCGTCTGACGGGCATGAATGAAACGAATCAACAAGGCTGGCTATCTTAGCACAGAGCCAACGCCGACAAACCCGGAGATGCATGATGGAAAGCAAATCCCGCCGTTCAGCCCTGTTAAGCCGGGGCCAGCTGCGACTGCTGATCTGGGTCCTGCCGGTTGTTATCCTGTTGCTGTCCCTGTTGGGACCAGAATCACAGCCAGAAGCTGTCATCAGTGCCGACTCGGATCGGCGTATCTATCAGCAGGTAATCCCACAGCAGACACTGTTCCGCCTGCACCTGATCGCTCCGCACCCACCCGCACTCGACGCCAGTACCCAGCTGCGACAGCGTCTGATCACACAGGCCTGCATCATGCGCCTGCAAAAACCGGATGAGCTGGGTGACTGGCTGTCAGCTCAGGGCTGGGAGGTACAGGTGCAGTCGAATGCCGGCTACCGGTTGCTGCAGCTGAAAAGCGGCAGACCCTTTGCCGATAGTGACGTGCGACAACTGCTGCAGCAACTGCAAACACCTCCCACAGTTGACTGGTCGGCGCTGTTGCAGCGTACCCAGGCCGAACAGTACATGATGAGGCAGAATGCAGAGGTCTGGCTGGCCAGTCCACCTTCAAGCAATGAGCACCTTTCGCTGGATCCGCTGGCTGATTATGCACGGCAGCTGCAGCCGTCAGGCTGGCGAATAACCCTGACCGGGCCTAAATACCAGTCATTGTCGTCCGTCATATTTGACCCGGCACCATCATCGGCACCCTTTGAGGATTTGATGCTGAGCCTGAAGCCGCTGCCGGTTACGCCAGCCGCAGACGCCCAGCTACAGCTGCACCGCTGGACCTTGCCTCAGGTGAAATCGATACAGGACTTCGCACAACTGCTGTTGGGGCGGGAGCTGGTTGTCCAGCCGCTTTCACGATGGTTGAAACAGCAACTGGCAGACGCACCCGCTCATCAGGCCGGGTACAGCCTGCGCTGGGAAGCGACTCAAAGCGGTGGGCTCGTGACATTACTGCTGCAAGGCGAACAGTGGCCCGAGATCCCTGCCTGGCTGCCACAGCAGCTACAGCAAGAAAATGTGGAAACAGCACGCCAGACCCTGCTGAAACAGCTGGAGGGCAATACTGGGCAGCAGCAATGGATGGACCTGCTGGCCCTGTATCAACTGCCTCCGGACAGCCTGCAGCGCTTGCCCGCACTACTGGAAACACTGGAATTGTCCGCCATGCAGCAGTGGTTGCAGTCACAGCTGCTGTCTGATTACTATCACACCCTCTCTCTGCCGCACTAAATTTCAAGGACTCTGCCCATGCCGCGCCGCAACAACCACCGCCCACAAAAAACCAGAGATACCGAGACATCCACGGTGCGTATCATTGGCGGTGAATGGCGCGGACGCAAACTGAGTTTTCCCGAAATAGAAGGCCTGAGGCCAACACCGGATCGAGTCAGAGAAACCCTGTTCAACTGGCTGCAGAGCTACCTGCCGGGGGCACGCTGCCTGGACCTTTTCAGCGGTAGCGGTGCGCTGGGTATCGAAGCTCTGTCTCGGGGTGCCGCCTCGGTAACCTTTGTGGATCAGGCCACGGAAGTGGTGAGTCAACTTAGAAGCAATATTAATCTGCTCAAGGCGCAAAACGCCGAGATCATCGCCGCCTCGGCTCTCGACTGGCTCGACAGGCGCCAGCCGGATCAGGAGCCCCGCTACGATCTGGTATTCATGGACCCGCCCTTTCACAAGGGGCTGGTGGCACCAATCTGTGAAATGCTGGAGCGTCGCAGCCTGCTGCGTGAAGAAGCGATGATTTATATTGAGACGGAAAAGTCGCTGGCGCTGGATACATTGCCGGCCAACTGGGTTTTACACCGGGAAAAAGCTGCCGGCCAGGTCGCCTATCGTCTATTTGTAAGGCAACCCAGCGAATAGCAGCTCTACCAGCTGCTCCCCCCGCACCTTGAGACCAAAGCGGCGACCGGTTCTTAACCACTCATGCAGCAAGCCGTTCATGGCCTGTTGCAGGGTGAAAGCAAGCTCGACAGGGTCTGGCTTTTTTCTGAGCTGCTTCTGCTTGCGCGCCTGTTTCAGAAATCGGCGCAGCTGGTCAAGCCACAGCTCGCGATTCTGTTCCAGAGAGTCAGACAAAGGCTGCAGGTCATTACACAGCACCACCGGCTGATAGAACACTCGATACAGGGCACATGCTTCGGCATCCTGCTCAAATCCGTCCAACACACCAAGCAGATAGAGTTTCAGGGCCGCCAGTGCATCCTGTTGCAGCGCCTGACACTGTTCCAGCCAGACCGGCTCGAACGGTAGCATCCAGGCATGGTGGATCTGCTGCAGCAGGTCAGCTCGATTGCGAAAATGCCAATACAAGGCTCCGTGGGTCACGCCCGCCACCTGTGCAATCTGCTTCAGGGTTGTGGCTTCAACCCCCTGCTCACTGAACAGCTTCAGCCCTGTTGCCAGCAGCAACTGCCGCGTCTGCTCCGCTTCTTCCCGAGTACGCCTGGCCATGGTCGTTGTACCGCTCCCTGACACTTTTACATTTGAGGGGGTATGGATAACAAGCTAACCTAAGTGTAGTCGTATTGGCACGCAAGCCGGTTACGAAGGGTTTAACAAAAGCGTCATAATTGACCCGGATTCATATAACCCTTAAAAATAAAAAGGTGAATTTTAATAACTTTTTTATTATCTCTCATTCCTCTAATCTATTTGTGTGCCCCCCGCAATTGGGCTAACATCCGCTCGAACAGTGTTGCCACATGATGCAAAGGTCAGCAACCGATATGAATACGGCGATCTATCCAGGCACCTTCGACCCGATCACCAATGGCCACTCCGATCTGGTCGGGCGCGCTTCGCGTCTGTTTGACCGGGTTGTGGTAGCTGTAGCCGCCAGCCCCAAGAAAAAGCCGTTGCTGTCTTTGGATGAGCGGGTTGAACTGGCCAAAACCGCGCTGTCCCACCTGCCCAATGTGGAGGTGATCGGCTTCGACTGTCTGCTGGCAAATCTGGTCCGCGATCAACAGGCCAACATTATCCTGCGCGGACTGCGAGCCGTATCCGACTTCGAATACGAGTTTCAGCTGGCCAATATGAACCGCAAGCTGGCCCCTCAGGCTGAAAGCCTGTTCCTGACACCGGCGGAGCATCTATCCTATATCTCCTCCACCTTGATCCGCGAGATTGCGGCACTGGGCGGCGATGTGGATCAGTTTGTACACCCGGCGGTTGCCAGTGCACTGAAGCAGCACCAGAGCCAGAAATAACGAACCTGTCAGAGCGAGTGAGGTAGCCAGTCATGGCATTGATGATTACTGACGAATGCATCAACTGTGATGTATGCGAGCCGGAATGCCCCAACGAGGCAATCTCTCCGGGTGATGAAATTTACGAAATCGACCCGGGCAAGTGCACAGAGTGTGTCGGTCACTATGACACGCCGCAGTGCGTTGAAGTATGCCCGGTTGACTGTATTCCGAAAGACCCGGACCACGTCGAAACCGAAGACATGCTGATGGACAAGTACCACAAACTGACCGGCAACTGAGGTCAGGTGCAGGGCGTGAATTCATACACGCCCGCAGCATTGTTTACAGCCGGATTTCGGTCCGGCTGAGTTCAAATTCCTGCTCCAGCCTTTCGCCGATTACGTTGTCCCCTTCCGCCAGCCAGTGTGCATACTGCATATGCAGGCAGCGTACCTTGTCCCACTGTGCAATACCGCCAATGCCATAGCGGGTATACAGCTCGGCAAGCCCCTTTTCCTCTATGCGCGCCCGATCTTCCGGTCGCATCAACGCCTGCCGACGCTCCACATAGCGCTGCTGCTGGGCGTGAAAGGCCTCGCGCAGTGCTTCATTCTGCTGTAGCTCTTCTTCAATCTGTTTGACCCAACCATTCGCCTCAATGCGACTGATCGCCACATCCAGGTCCTTCGAGCTGAGCCAGTAGAGCGTCGGGAAAGGGGTATCCCCCAGCAGGCTGCGCATCTGCAATACCAGTGGAATACCCTCGTCTGTCTGACAGGCGATCGCCTCAATCCCTCTAGGTGTGCGTCCGATCTGGCGCTCAATCAGCAGCAGCTGTTCCGGGGTCGGTTGCGTTCGGGTGGTATCAAACCTGTGCATAGTCTTCTCCGCTGCCCAGCCAGCGCCGGATCAGGCTTTCATTCAGTGCCGGCAACTGTTCAAGATCAGCTGCCAGCTGGTGTATTTTGGGCAACAGGTCGGCATCGCGCTGCAGGTCCGCAATGCGAAACTGCATCATGCCGGTCTGGCGCGTGCCCAGCACTTCGCCCGGCCCACGCAGTTCCAGGTCCTTCTCGGCGATACGAAAGCCGTCTGTGGTCTCACGCATCACGGCCAGCCGCTCGCGCCCCTGTTTTGACAGCGGCGCATGGTACATCAGGACACAGAAGCTTTCGACACTGCCACGCCCTACCCGTCCACGCAGCTGGTGCAACTGCGCCAGCCCCAGCCGTTCAGGATTTTCAATGATCATCAGGCTGGCGTTGGGCACATCCACACCCACCTCGATCACGGTGGTCGCCACCAAAAGATCCAGCTCGGCGGCCTTGAAGTGGGCCATAATCTCGGCCTTCTCGGCCGGCTTCATGCGACCGTGTACCAGCCCAATGCGCAACTGTGGCAGCGCTTCCTTAAGGCTCTCAGCCGCCACTTCCGCCGCCTGACACTGCAGAGCCTCCGACTCTTCAATCAGCGTGCAGACCCAGTAGGCCTGTCGCCCCTCTTCGCAGGCCTGACGCACCCGCTCGACCACTTGATCCCGGCGCGAGTCGGCAATCACCACGGTCTGAACCGGTGTGCGTCCCGGTGGCAGCTCATCAATGATGGAGCAGTCCAGATCAGCATAGGCGCTCATGGTCAGCGTGCGGGGAATGGGCGTTGCAGTCATGATCAATTGATGCGGACTGCGTTCGCCGTTACGCCCCTTTTCACGCAGACTGAGGCGCTGGTGTACGCCGAAACGGTGCTGCTCATCGATCACAACCACCCCCAGATCGGCAAACACCACCTCCTCCTGAAACAGGGCATGGGTGCCAACGGCGATCTGTGCTTCGCCGGTGCGAATGGCCGCCAGCTGCGCTTCGCGTGCCTTGCCTTTCACCTTGCCCGCCAGCCAGGCTACTCGAATCCCCAGTGGCTCCAGCCAATTGCTGAAATTCAGATGATGCTGTTCAGCCAGAATTTCGGTGGGCGCCATTACCGCCGCCTGCAAGCCGTTTTCCACCGCCTGCAGTGCCGCCAGCACGGCAACGACGGTCTTGCCGGAGCCGACATCACCCTGCACCAGACGCAGCATGGGAAGCGGTTTTTGCAGATCGCGGGCAACTTCTCTGGCCACTCGCAGCTGTGCCGCCGTGAGTGAAAACGGCAACTGATCAAGAAAGGGGCGACTCAACTCACCCGTAGCACGCAACAGAGGCGCCCCCTGTTGCTGCACCTGGCGACGTATTTTTTGCAGTGAAAGATGGTGCGCCAATAACTCCTCCAGTGCCAACCGACGCTGCGCGGGATGCTTACCTTCCAGTAACAATGCTTGATCCGCATCCACCGGAGGATGATGCAGATAGCGGATTGAGTGCTGTAGATCGGGCAGTTTCCAGCGCGATCGCAAGGCTTCAGGCAGCAGGTCATCCAGCCCCTCCCGCCCCATCCATTCCAGTGCCAATGTAATTAACGAACGGATACGGTTCTGTGTCATCCCTTCCGTCAGCGGATACACAGGCGTCAGGCTTTCAGCCATCCGCGCAGCACCTTCAGTTTTCAGCAGTTTGTATTCAGGGTGTACCATTTCCAGCCCGGCGGGGCCGGGACGTGCCTCACCAAAACAGACCAGTCGTTTACCTGTCGACAGGCTGTTTTTTTGCGCCGCATTGAAATGAAAAAACCGCAGCGTCAATGTGCCGGTACCATCCTGCAGCCGGCACAGCAGGCTGCGTCGACGCCCCTGTACAACATCTGCCGCACGAATCGTGCCTTCAACAACGCCTTCATCGCCAGGTCGCAATGAGCCGATCGGCAGAACGCGGGTACGGTCTTGATAGCGACTGGGCAGGTGTAGAATCAGGTCCTGCACCGTACGGATGCCCAGCCGCTCCAGCTTCAGCTCCAGCGCAGTACCGACGCCTTTCAGCTCAGTAACCGGCACACCGCCTGCCACACTCACGCTTTACCCTTGTCCTTGCTGACCTTGACGCTGCAATGATTAATTGCCTCAACCAGCACATCGATCGCCTGAGGTCTGGGGAAGCTGGCTCTCCAGGCCACTGCCACTGTGCGCATCGGCTGGGGCTGCTTGAAGGGTCTTACTTCGATCAGTTCTGTCGTGGGGTGGTTCTCGATCGCGGACAGCGGCAGCACACTGGTCCCAAGCCCAGACGCCACCATCATGCGAATGGTTTCCAGCGAGCTGCCTTCTGTAACCGTATGTTGATCATGAAACGACTGATTCAGCGTCGGACAGGCTTCCAGTACCTGATCACGGAAACAGTGCCCTTCGCCCAGCAACAGCATGCGAATTTCATTCATCTGCCGAGAGTCTATCTCCTGCTGTCCGGCCAGTTCATGCCCCTTGGGCATCACCATCATGAATGGCTCATCATACAGCGGGCGGGTGAGCACATCCGACTCATGAAACGGCAGCGCCACGATGATCGCATCCAGTTCACCGTTGCGAATTTTGGTACGCAGGTTTTCGGTGAAGTTTTCTTCGATATACAGCGGCATGTTGGGTGCCAGTCGCTGAATCTGCGGGATCAGCTGCGGAAACAGGTAGGGCCCGATGGTGTAGATGGCACCAATGCGCAGAGGACTGGCCAGCTGGTCCTTGCCTTCACGCGCCAGTTCTCGCACCGCTTCGGCCTGCTCCAAAACAGTCTGGGCCTGACGGACCACCTTCTCGCCCACCGGGGTCACCCGTACGGCATTCTTGCTGCGTTCGAACAGCGCAACCCCCAGTTCTTCCTCCAGCTTCTTGACTGCAATCGACAGTGTCGGCTGGCTGACAAAGCAGCGCTCGGCGGCATGACCGAAGTGCTGCTCCTGGGCCAGAGTGACAATATATCGAAGCTCCGTCAGCGTCATCGGCGCGTACCTCTGTTAGGATGAACGTAAATCAATGAGTCGGGGTAGTCATGCAGGAACAACGAGTGCTGATCGCGGGCTGTGGCGATGTCGGAACCCAGCTGGGGGTAAGGCTGAGTACGCAGGGAGCACAGGTGTTCGGGCTTCGCCGTACTATAAACCAGCTGCCCGCCGGCATCCATGGCATTGCCGCCGATATGACCGATCCGGCCACGCTGGACGAGCTGCCGACCTGTGACTGGCTGTTTTACACCGCTGCCGCCAAGAGTCGTGACCCCGACGTATATCGCCGTACCTATGTCGATGGATTGAAACATGTGCTGGATGCCTTGCCGACGCCCCCGCGCCACCTGTTCCTGACCAGCAGCAGCGGTGTGTATGCCCAGACCGAGCATGAGTGGGTAGATGAACAGTCCGTCACCGAGCCGGGTAACGAGAGCGGCCGCATACTGCTGGCCAGCGAACAGCTGGCCCTGAGCAGCGGCATACCCGCCACGGTGGTACGGTTCAGTGGCATTTACGGCCCTGGACGCAATCATCTGCAACGGCTGGTCGAATCGGGCATTGCGGCACCACAGGAGCCGGTGCATTACAGTAACCGCATTCACAGCGCGGACTGTGCCGGTGTACTTGAGCACTTGCTGCAGCTGGCAATGCAGGGGCAGACATTAAAACCGCTGTATCTGGCCAGTGATGACGCGCCCACACCGATACATGAGGTAATGGAGTGGCTTGCCGCTGAGTTGGGGGTCGAAACTCGTGAGCGGCAGGCGGTACGTCGCGGCGGCAGTAAGCGCTGCAGCAACCGCCGACTCAGGGCCAGCGGCTACCGCTTCCGCTATCCAGATTTTCGCAGCGGCTACACCGAGCTGCTGCGAAAGGCGTGATCAGACCGCCAGCTCATCAAGCAGCTTCTGCTGCGCACTGAAACGCTCTTCGCCCTCTTTCGGCTGCACAAGGGTGTAACTGCCATCCGAGTGCAGCTCCCAGGCCTGGGCGTTGTCCTGCAGGTAGTAGTCCAGCTCCTTGCGGATGCGCTCGGCGTTCTTGCCAAACAGCTCGAAGCCGGTTTCCACTCGGTTGAGCATGTTGCGCTCCATCCAGTCGGCGCTTGAACCGATCACCACCGGCTTGCCGCCATCATTGGCAAACCAGTAGATGCGGGTGTGCTCCAGAAAGCGACCGATGATGGAACGTACCCGGATGTTCTCGGAGATCCCTTCCAGCCCCGGGCGCAGGCGGCACATGCCACGGATGATCAGATCAATCTGCACACCGGCCTGTGACGCCTCGTACAGGGCACGGATCAGTTTGGGTTCGGTCAGACCGTTCACCTTGATGATGATGTGCCCCTGCTTGCCCGCCTTGACGTTGCGAATCTCGTTCTGAATCAGTTCCAGCATCTTGGCGTGCAGCGTGAACGGCGCGTTGTACAGCTTCTGCAGCTTCTGGATCTTGCCCATGCCGGTGAGCTGCTGGAAGATCTTGTGAACGTCCTCGCCCACTTCGTTGTCGGCGGTCATGTAGCTGTAGTCGGTGTAGAGCCGCGCGGTTCCAGAGTGGTAGTTGCCTGTGCCGAGGTGGCAGTAGCGCACCAGTTCGCTGCCTTCGCGGCGCACGATCAGCATCATCTTGGCGTGAGTCTTGTAGCCCACCACACCGTACACCACCAGACAGCCCGCTTCCTGCAGACGGCTGGCCAGCTGCAGGTTGCTCTCCTCATCGAACCGCGCCCGCAGTTCGATCACCACCGTCACTTCCTTGCCATTGCGTGCCGCTTCCACCAGCGCGTTGACGATGTCGGACTTGACCCCGGTACGGTACAGGGTCTGCTTGATCGCAATCACGTCGTTGTCTTTCGCCGCCTGACGCAGCAGGTCCACCACCGGAGTAAAGGACTGGAACGGATGCAGCAGCAGCTGGTCGTTCTTGCGCAGTGCGCTGAAGATGTCTTCGTTGTTCTTCAGCTTGTTGGGCAGGTTTGGAGTGAAACTCTTCCAGCGCAGCTCTGGGCGCTCCACCAGATCCCGTACCGCCATCAAGCGTGTCAGGTTGACCGGCCCGTTAACACGATAGACGTGGCTGTCCGGAAGGTTGAACTCTGCCTGCAGAAAGCTGATCAGGCTCTCGGGCGTACGGCTGTCTACTTCCAGCCGTACTGCATCACCGAACTTGCGCGAGTGCAACTCACCGCGCAGGGCACGGGCCAAATCTTCGATCTCCTCGAAGTCGAAGCTGAGGTCGGCGTTACGGGTGATACGGAACTGGTAGCAGCCATCCACCTTCATCCCCGGGAACAGCTCTTCGGCAAACTCATGGATAATCGATGACAGGAAGATCAGATTGTCACCGCCATCACAGAGCTCGTCCGGCAGACGAATCAGGCGCGGCAACGAGCGCGGAGCGGGAATGATCGCCATGCCGGTCTCACGGCCGAACGCGTCCTTGCCATCCAGCTCAACGATGAAGTTTAGGCTCTTGTTTACCAAGCGCGGGAAGGGGTGCGAGGGGTCCAGCCCAATTGGGCTGATCACCGGCACGATTTTCTCTTCAAAGTAGTCCCGCACCCAGGACAACTGTTCCGCCGTCCAGTCACTACGGCGGCGGAAGTGGATATTTTCTGCTTCCAGAGCCGGAAACATTATGTCGTTCAGAATCTTGTATTGCCGCTCAATATTGATGGCACAGATCTCGGCAATCTTGTCGAGCACCCTCTGCGGGTGCATTGCATCCGGCCCCACCGCCTCACGGCCATACTTGAGCTGTCGCAACTGCTCCGCCACCCGAATTTCGAAAAACTCATCCAGGTTACTGGAGAAGATCAGCAGGAACATCAACCGTTCCAGCAACGGATAGCTTTCATCCAGCGCCTGTTCCAGAACACGCACGTTGAACTGCAGATGACTCAACTCTCGGTTGATGTACAGCTCGGGCGCTTTCAGGTCGACTGGCAGCTCTTCGATCGGATCGATGGTCGGCAGTATCTCCCGGCTCTCCAGCAGGGCTGCGGTGGCTTCGCTCTGCTCCAGCGTCACAGTCACATCCTGACTGATATCATTCATTGCACTTTCTCCCGGGTTGATACTGTCGTCCATTCGTTCCACTCGTTGGTTTAGCGCTGCAGCAACTCGGCAGCCCTGACCGCAAAATAGGTCAGAATACCATCGGCACCTGCGCGTTTGATGCATGTCAGGCTCTCCAGAATCACCGACTCCTCGTCGAGCCAGCCATTCTGGAACGCCGCCATGTGCATGGCGTACTCGCCACTGACCTGATAGACAAAGGTCGGCACTTTCAGTTCGGTTTTCACACGGTGCACGATATCCAGGTAGGGCATCCCCGGCTTAACCATCACCATATCGGCCCCTTCGGCCAGATCCATCGCAACCTCGTGCAGTGCCTCATCGCTGTTGGCTGGATCCATCTGGTAACTGAATTTGTTTCCCTTGCCCAGATTGCCTGCCGAGCCCACCGCATCGCGGAAGGGGCCATAGTAGGCACTCGCATACTTGGCAGAATAGGCCATAATGCGAGTATTAACGAAGCCGTTACTTTCCAGCTCATCACGGATTACGCCGATACGGCCATCCATCATGTCACTGGGGGCCACCACATCGGCACCTGCTTCGGCGTGGGACCGAGCCTGCTGCACCAGTGTGTCCACGGTACGGTCGTTAAGTACATAGCCAGTCTCGTCGATGATGCCGTCCTGGCCGTGGGTGGTATACGGATCCAACGCCACATCGGTCATAATACCCAGTTCCGGTACGGCGGCTTTCAGGGCACGCACCGCACGCTGTACCAACCCGTCTGGGCTGTAGGCTTCCTCGGCAAACTCGCTCTTGGCTTCGGCCGGCGTAACCGGAAACAGCGCCAGCATTGGAATACCCAGCTGATGCCAGTATTTTGCCTTTTCCACCAGCAGATCGATGCTGTAGCGCTCCACACCCGGCATCGACGACACCGCTTCCACCTGGTTCTCGCCTTCCAGCACGAAGACTGGATAGATCAGATCATCGGTGGTGAGGACATTTTCACGCATCAGACGACGCGAGAATTCGTCGGCGCGCATTCGGCGCATGCGGGTTTCAGGGTAGAAACGCTGACTGTTGGTAAAAGCCACGGCTCGATTCCTTTTTCAGGTGCATTGGACGACAAAAAGATGACATACAGGTGACAACGGCCCGTTTCACGGCACATCACCTGTTTGGTATTGGTCTCATCTTAACGTAATCTGTGACCAGTGCGACACGACCCCTGTGGGGCGAGTACGGAAAACACTCAATTGCATCGATGGTTACAGCCAAAAGGAGTTCAGCCCATGAAAAAGATCGCGGTGATCCTGTCCGGAAGTGGTGTATTTGATGGCTCCGAAATCTACGAATCGGTCCTTACCTTCCTGCGCCTTGAGCATAACGGCGTGGCGTATCAGTGTTTTGCCCCCAATGTGGAGCAGATGCACGTGATCAACCACCTGACCGGTGAAGTGGCCGAAGGTGAAAGCCGCAACGTACTGGTTGAAGCGGCGCGTCTGGCGCGCAGTGAAATCAAGGATCTGGCCGAGGCCAATCCGAACGAGTTTGATGCGCTGATCATCCCCGGTGGCTTTGGGGCCGCCAAGAACCTGAGTGATTTTGCCGTCAAGGGCGCCGACTGCACGGTCAACCCACAGCTGGTCACATTTGCCCGTGCCATCCATGACGCCGGCAAGCCCGTAGGCTTGATCTGCATTGCGCCAGCCATGACGCCGAAGCTGCTCGGTACCGGTATCCGCTGCACTATTGGCAGTGACGAGGGCGCTGCCGGGGCGATCAACAGCATGGGTGGCATCCATGAAAACTGCCCGGTGGATCAAATCGTGGTCGATACCGACAACCGGGTCGTGACTACCCCAGCCTATATGCTGGCAGGCTCAATCAACGAAGCCGCTTCTGGAATCAATCGCCTTGTGGATGAAGTGATCAAAATGGTTTGACCCGCAAAATTAGGAAAAATTCTTATATCCATAATTTTTGGACCCGGCATAATGGGTCTTGTGGATCTCCTGTTCAGGGAACGAATACAAGGACGGCCACGCAGCAGTTCAGGACGCACGGAGTGCACAGGCGAGAAGCCGCTTTTTACAACTGCAGGGATACGGATGCCAGAGAGAGGAGCCTGATGATGGATCATCGGCTCCTTTCGCTTTTTATGGGATTTGCAAAAGCCTCTATGGACAGCTGTTCAGCGTGCCGTCCACCCCCCATCAAGCGTGATGGTCTGACCGGTCATGTTGCGCGCCGCCGGGCTGATCAGAAACTGACACACGCCCGCCAACTCCTCTATACTGATGAACGCGCCCTTGGGCATCGGCTTGAGCATAATCTCGTCGATCACATCCTGCTCCGAAATTCCGTTGGCCCTGGCTTGTGCCGCGATCTGCTGCTCAACCAACGGTGTCAGCACATAGGATGGGCAGACCGTATTGATGGTAATGTCGGTATCGGCCGTTTCCAGCGCTACAACCTTTGAAAAGCCCAGCAGGCCATGCTTGGCCGCCACATAGGCGCTTTTATACGGTGATGCGACCAGTGCGTGTATGGAACCGACATTGATGATGCGCCCAAATCCCTGCTGGCGCATGCCGGACAGCAGCGCACGAGTCAACATGGCGGCCCCGGTGAGCATCACCTGTATCAGCTGATCGAACTTTTCCGGCGGAAAGTCTTCCAGCGGAGCTACATGCTGCAGCCCTGCATTGTTGATCAACACATCAACAGGCTCGCCATTCAGAGCCTCAATACTGCCGTGATCCGACACATCCAGTGCCAGCGCCCGGGCTTCTCCGCCTGACGCCTGAATTTCTCTGGCCACGTCGTCTGCAGCCTGTTGCCTGAGATCCGTCACCAGAATGGTATGGCCCTCGGTCGCCAGCGCCAGCGCAAGCCCCTTGCCTATGCCACTGCCGGCACCGGTAATCAATACGCGCATCTGCTCTCTCCTTCATAACGTCACTAAACGGGCATTTCAGACGAGTGCAGATAACTATAGCAGGGGTTGGCGCAACCTGGCATGAGAGGGTGAAAACTGACGGACATATTCCTGCTGCCAAAGCTCGCACCCCAGTGCATCCAGCGACTGTTGACGACCCGAGGCAATCCACTGCGCCAGTGCAGTTGCCACATCCGGCCAGGGCGACGGACTTGGAGACGACTGTGCCAACCATGCCTCTACCGGCTCCAGCGCCAGCTCCGACATGGTATTGGCCAGCCCCATCTGTTTCAATACAGCGGCGTTGGAGCGCTGTTCCACCTGACTGTGCAGCGGTTTGACCAGCAGTTTTTTTCCCGCCTGAATCGCCTCGCTGCACAAACCAAAACCGGCATTGCTGATCACGCCGGCACAGCTGCACAAGTCACGCTGAAAACCGTCACGCGAGAAGGGTTGCAGCTCCAAAGGCCCGCGTTGCTCAGGTGTTGCAATATTGCAATAAACGCGAAAGCGATACTTCGGAAAGGCACTCAGCCAGTAGATAACCTCATCCATGGACTCAAACGGCAGATACACCAGAATTTTGTCCGGTTCCTCAGTCAACGGATAGGGCGGAGGGGCTACCAAGGGTGGCAAAATGGGAGCATCGAAGTGGTACCAGTGCACACCCACCGCATCATCTACAGGTGCGAACAGTTTGAGTGACGGTTTCAACCAGGGTTTGAATCCGGTCCCGGGAATGGGGTGATGGAAAGCATACTGGTGAGCAATACCGAGTGAGGGTACGCCCTGATGCCATGCTGCCCAGGCCGTGACAGGTTCAAAGTCACTCAGCACCAGATCGTAGCGGCTCAGATCCAGCTGGCGGTAATCGCGCCAGAACTGCACTGGCCGACTTTGCCTAAGAGTTTTCAGCCAGCCCACCCGCCCTGCAGAGGTGACAAAGGTAAAACCACGCCGGGTTTCAAACCGACCAAAGCACTCCATATTGAACAGTTGTTCAGGCGCCCGTCCACTCAGCAGCACATCAACCTCAACGCCTGCCGCCTGCAGCGCAGGCAGCAGCACCCGAGCCCGGGTGATATGTCCATTCCCGGTTGCCTGCACGCCATACAGAATACGCATCAGATCCACTCCCAGACGCCCAGCGCCAGCAGGGTCGAAGTGATGCCAAGCAAAGCACCTGCGGCAATATCAGTCGGGTAGTGAACACCAAGCAGCACTCGGGAGCTACCGATCAACAGTGCCAGAATAAAACCAGGCAGCATTAGTGAAGGATAAAATTGCGCCAGCAGCATGGCAAATACGAAGGCGGCTGCGGTATGTCCGGACGGGAAGCTGAATTTGTCCGATGGCTCGATGGCCGCTCGAAACCCCTGCAGACGATGGCAGGGCCGGTCACGCCGGATGGTGTTTTTCAGCAGCAGGTAGAGCGGCAACTCAATGCCGTAGGCCAAAAGCCCGACCAGCAGAAAGGCCTGGCCATCTTCAGGCTCCCACACAGCCAGCGTCAGGCCCAGTATGAGATAGAGGCCGCCATCCCCAAGCCGAGAGACCCATCGGCTGCCCGCCATCACCGGTGCATGCTGACCGTAGCCGTTGCACCAGAAGAAGGCGCGGGTATCGAAGGCGTTAAGCTTCTGCAAACGGTTCATGGCGACCACCCCTTGTTGGCACTCAGGTGATCATTTTTCGTTCAGAGCGGTGAAAGTGCAGTTACATCAAGGTGAAGCTTTAATGACAGCCACTCAGTGCTGCAGCCAGTCAGTAATCAGTTGCGTCAGGCGATTCGGGTTGTCCCAGGGCAACATATGCCCCTCCCCTTCCACATTGATCAGTTCAAATGGCTGTTTTAGCCATTCCTGTACCCGTTGGGAGTAACTCAGTGGCAATACCTCGTCTTCGCTGCCGTGGATGATCAGGCCGCGGAAGTCGAACGTCCTCGACAGGCTGCCGAAGCGGTGTGTGAACAGGCTGGACAGGGTGCGCAGCGGATAGTCGAAGACAATCAGGGGATCGCTGTTGATCTCTTCGCCGGCAGGGTGGCCGGCCAGCAGGCGGTCGTAGTCGATGAAATTCTTCATCGGCAGCTGTACACCGGGCATCAGCAAAGCACTGCTCCAGATCCATGACCAGCCGATCTGGTGCAGCATATCCGGTGCCATTTCAGGTACCAGCAGCGTACCGCAAACCAATCGTTCAATACGTGACTCCCGCTCGGCACAGGCCAGCCCCAGCAATGCTCCGATGGAGTAGCCGTATAAGTATACGGGGCCACTGAAAGTCTGCTGGTAATAGTCGAGGATCTCGCTCAGATCGGTGCAGACTTGGTCTACTGTGTACAGGCCACGCTCGCCACCGGAGTAGCCATGGCCACGCAGGTCCACACCGACCACATTGAGGCCCTGAGCGGAAAGATCGGACAGCAGCTCGGCATAGAGCTCGGAATACGTGCCGATACCGGGAATGAACAGCAGCAGGGGTGCCGTCTCATCAGCACAGGAGTATAGCTCGGTATGCAGCGGTAACGTGCCGATACGAACACATCGACGCAGTTCCAGCCGAGACTCAATACCCAGCTTTCGGCGCAGCTCGGTACGCTGAAGATCAACGGGCGGGTTATAGCAACTGTTCATGTAACTCCTCAACGCTGGCAGCGGCGACAGAATACGGTACTGCGCTGACCCAGCTTTATTTCGGTAAGGTGCTCGCCACAACCATTGCAGGGCTGACCACCTCGGCCATACACATCCAGCACCTGACTGAAGTAGCCAGGCTTGCCATCGCCCCCCACAAAGTCGCGCAAAGTGGTGCCTCCCTGTTCAATGGCGGCTGCAAGTACAGTCTTGATGGTTTCAACCAGTACCGACAGCCTCTCTGCAGAGATACGCCCCGCCGCTCGGCGTGGATCGATTCCGGCACGATACAGGGCTTCATTGGCATAAATGTTACCGACCCCGACCACAACCTGCGCATTCATGATCAGTGCCTTGATTGCTGTTCTGCGCCCTTTGCAGGCGGTCTGCAGATACTCGGCGGTAAAGTCCTCGCTCAGCGGCTCCGGCCCCAGATGGGCCAGCAGGCTGTGTTCGGTACCGTTTTCCTGCCACAGCACGGCACCGAAGCGACGTGGATCAGTCAGCCGCAGCAGCTGCCCGGACGCCAGCACTAGATCCACATGGTCATGCTTGCCCGGAACCGTACCCTGCGGCAGGATGCGCAGACTGCCTGACATACCCAGGTGCACGATCATCTGTCCTCGACTGAAACTCAGCAGCAGATACTTCGCACGCCGCTCGACGCACCGCACCTCATCACCTTCAACCCATTGTGCCAACTGCTCGGGAATGGGCCAGCGCAGTCTGGATTGACGCACCTCCAGCCGCGTGACACGCTGATGAACAATATAGGGCGCAATCCCACGGCATGTGGTTTCAACTTCTGGCAACTCAGGCATGACCCTTCTCCCGTGAAGGCTTGGCAGGGCGCAGTACCAGATAAACACCGAATACCGCCAGCGCCATGCCACCCAGCGCCAGCACCGACAGCTCTTCACCGAACAGCCACCAGGCTTCCAGTGCCGTTACGGGCGGCACCAGATAGAAGTAGCTGGCCACACGTGCCACTTCGCCCTCTCGGATCATCAACATCAGCAGCAGAATGGCACTGACCGACAGACCAAACACCAGCCACAGCAGGGCACCAATAAGCTCCGGGTGCCATTCAACTTCTCGCGTTTCCAGACCAAAACTCAACAGCGCCATCATCAGCGCCGTGGACAGGTACTGGAAAAAAGATCCCGTCAGCAGGTCCGTCCCCACCCCGAAGCGCTTCTGGTACAGCGTGCCTACCGAAATACCCACCAACGCCACCATCGCTGCCAAAATAGCCTCAATGCGCACCTCAAAGTTGCCCGGCTGCAGCCCGCTGCCCAGCACCAGCACCACACCCAAAAGCCCCAGCAGCAGCCCTCCCCACTGGGGCCGGCGCAGGGTCTGCCCGGTCATCATCCAGGCCAAAACCGCTGTCAGAACCGGTTGCAGCCCGACCAGAATGGAGGTCACACCCGCCGGCAGCTGCCATTTGATGGCGGCAAATACACCGCCCAGATAGCATCCATGCACCAGCGCCCCTGCAACGAGCTGATGCATCGCCTGCGACGGCGAAGGCCAGCGGGCACGGAATATGAAGATAAACGCAAGGAACACGCCCAGCGTCAGCAGCATGCGGATCAGCAACAGGTTGAATGGCTCGATGTACGGCAGGCCGTAACGGGCACCGATAAAACCGGTACTCCACAGCAGTACAAACGCCAGAGGTACAAAACGAATCAACGCGGGAGGAACAGACATTCAGGGGGCCTTCTGCACAGGAAACAAACCTTACAACAGCGGTCGGATATACAGCATGCCAGAAAATAAAAAACCCCGCAGCACATTCAGCACTGCGGGGTTCCGGGATCTCCAGTCCAGAACCAATTACTTGATCTTGGCTTCCTTGTAGATCACGTGCTTACGAACAACCGGGTCGTATTTCTTGAATTCGAACTTGTCCGGAGTGTTACGCTTGTTCTTGTCGGTGGTGTAGAAGTGACCGGTTCCTGCAGAGGATACCAGACGGATCTTCTCGCGTGCGCCTTTAGCCATGATTCAAATCTCCTCAGACTTTCTCGCCACGGGCACGCAGTTCGGTCAGAACCGAATCGATACCCTTCTTGTCGATGATACGCATGCCCTTGGAGGAAACACGCAGACGTACGAAACGGTTTTCGCTCTCTACCCAGAAACGGTGCCAATGCAGGTTCGGCAGGAAGCGACGACGCGTTTTACGGTTTGAGTGGGAAACGTTGTTCCCGGTTACCGGGCCTTTGCCCGTTACCATGCAAACTCGAGACATAGTGACTAAACCTTTCTAACAAGGGTTATGTTTACTTCTGTTCGATGTTTATTGGCCACACAACCGGTGCGACCTCAGGCGGAGCGTCCCATACGAATAAGCCGGACAGAATACCGTACCATTAAGGAACAGAAGGCCGCATATCATACAGAAGCCAATGCAGCCACGCCAGCGAATTGTTGAATTTTTCACCAGCGGTCACAGCAGCCCGCGTTCGGCGAACGAAACCGTATCGCCATCTCCAATCACCATATGGTCCAACACCCGAATATCGACCAGTCCCAGCGCCTGAATCAACCGATCGGTGATCTGTCGATCGGCCTGCGATGGTTCGGCCACGCCGGAAGGATGGTTGTGCGCCAGGATAACCGCCGCGGCATTATGTGCCAGCGCCAGCTTAACCACCTCGCGCGGATGTACGCTGGCGGCATTGATGGTGCCATAGAACAGCGCCTCGTAGCGGATCACTCGGTGGCGGTTATCCAGCAGCAGACAGGCGAACACTTCACGCGGCTCATGCCGCAGACGACTGGCCAGGTACTGACGCACCATGGTCGGGCTCTCCAGCGCCGACTCCCGCACCAGCTGAGCTTCCAGGTGACGCCGCGACATCTCCAGCACCGCCTGCAGCTGAACATACTTGGCCGGCCCCAGACCATGAGCTGTGCAGAAATCCGCCTGGCTGCACTCCAACAACGGTCGCAGGCCGCCGAAATGTTCCAGCAGTTGTCGCGCCAGATCTACCGCGCTGCAGCCCTGCACACCGGTGCGCAGAAAGATCGCCAGCAGCTCGGCATCCGACAACGCAGCAGCCCCCCGCGCCAGCAGTTTTTCTCTTGGCCGCTCTTCCGCAGGCCAGTCACTGATCGCCATGCTCACCTCCCTGTGAGTGTGAATCCGGGCTGAATCGTCTACGCATTGCCCGGCTGAAGTGGTATCTTAACGCTCCAAACCAGAATGAGAAACTATCGGACATTCAGGGTATGCACAGACTCACTAACCGGCAGATTCTGCTCGGAATCACCGGCGGCATTGCCGCCTACAAAAGTGCCGAACTGACCCGACTGCTCAAGGGCGCCGGGGCCGATGTACGCATTGTCATGACCGCCGCGGCAACCGAATTCATCACCCCGCTGACACTGCAGGCACTGTCTGGACACCCGGTACATCAACATCTGCTCGACCCCGAAGCCGAAGCGGGCATGGGCCATATCGAACTGGCCAAATGGGCCGACCTGATTCTGATCGCACCGGCCAGTGCGGACTTCATCGCCCGCTTCAGCGCCGGCATGGGTGACGATCTGCTGACTACCTTGTGTCTGGCCACCGATGCACCCATCTGCCTGGCACCGGCGATGAATCAGGCGATGTGGCGCGACCCGCGCACCCAGCACAATATCCAGCAGCTGAGCCATCAGGGCGTCAAGGTGTTTGGTCCTGGGGTTGGTGCTCAGGCCTGTGGCGATACCGGCCCCGGACGCATGTTGGAGCCGGAAGAGCTAGCCGAACTGACCGCCGAGCAGTTTCAGCACGGTGCACTCAGTGGCAAACGGGTATTCATCACAGCCGGCCCCACTCGAGAGCCCCTGGACCCGGTGCGCTTCATCTCCAATCACAGCTCCGGCAAAATGGGCTATGCGCTGGCGGAAGCCGCTGCCGATGCCGGTGCTGATGTGCGCCTGATCAGCGGTCCTGTCAATCTGCCATCTCCCCCGCGAGTGGAGTGTGTTCAGGTGGAAAGCGCCGAACAGATGCTGGCCGCTTCGCTGGACGGCGTTGAGCAGTGCGATATTTTTATCGCCGCCGCTGCCGTGGCCGACTATCGCCCGGTGGCGGTCGCCGAACACAAGATCAAGAAAGGCAGTGAAGAGATCATGGAGCTGCGCCTGATCAAGAACCCGGATATCGTTGCCACGGTTGCCGGGCTGGAACGGCAGCGCCCCTTTACCGTGGGGTTTGCCGCCGAAACCCGTGACGTACTCGAATATGCCCGCAGCAAGCTGGAACGCAAGGGGCTGGATCTGATCATCGCCAATGACGTGTCTAATCCCGATATCGGTTTCAACAGCGATGACAACGCCGTTACGCTGGTCAGTACAGCCACGACCCTGACCCTGCCACTGGGTCCGAAGCGGTTGCTGGCACGCCAGCTGATTGATCAGATCGCCGAGCATTTCCACCGCAAGAGCCAGAGAACAGAATGAAAGCACTGCAAGTCAAGATTCTGAACGACCGCATCGGTCGTGACATCCCCCTGCCCGCCTACGCCACTGAAGGCTCCGCCGGTCTCGATCTGCGCGCCTGCCTTGATCAGGCACTGACGCTGGAGCCGGGGCAGACCGAGCTGATTCCTACGGGACTGGCGATCCACATCGCGGACCCGGGCCTGTGTGCCATGATCCTTCCGCGCTCGGGCCTCGGCCACAAGCACGGCATCGTATTGGGTAACCTGGTCGGTCTGATCGACTCTGACTATCAGGGCCAGCTATTTGTGTCCTGCTGGAACCGGGGCCAGACCACCTTCACCATCGAGCCGGGTGAGCGTATCGCTCAGATGGTTCTGGTACCGGTGATGCAGGCCGAATTCGAGATTGTCGACGAATTCAGCAACTCTGAGCGCGGCGCGGGTGGCTTCGGCTCTTCCGGTCGCCACTGAATCAATCAGTAAACACTTACTCACGACAGGGAACAGTATCAATGCCCTATCCGTTAGAGCAGTTCGACCGTGACATTTTTCGCGCCTACGATATCCGCGGTATCGTTGGTCAGTCGCTGACCGATGCAACCGTGTATCACATTGGTCGCGCCTTTGCCGCTGCAGCCGCTGCACGCAACATTCGTGAAGTCGTTGTGGCCGCCGACGGTCGTCTTTCCGGCCCGTCACTGAAGCAGATTCTGATTCAGGGACTGACCGACAGCGGCTGTCAGGTGCTGGATATCGGCTATGTACCCACACCGGTACTGTATTTTGCCGCGCACCAGCGTGACGACCAGACCGGCATCATGATCACCGGCAGCCACAACCCGGCTGACTATAACGGCTTCAAGATGATGCTGGGTGGCGAAACCCTGTCCGGCGATCAGATTCAGGATCTGGCTCGCTGCATCGAGCAGCAGGCATACGTGGACGGCACCGGTGCCGCGGAACCGCTGGCGATCGAGCGCGCCTACAGCGAGCGCATCCTGAAGGATATCAACCTCAAGCGCCCGATGAAGGTGGTGGTGGACTGCGGCAACGGCATCGCCGGTGGCATCGCGCCCGAACTGCTGGAGCAGCTGGGCTGCGAGGTTATTCCGCTGTTCTGTGAGGTGGATGGCACCTTTCCCAACCATCATCCTGACCCGGGCAAGCTGAAAAACCTGCAGGATGCCATTGCGGCGGTTAAGGAACATCAGGCCGATCTGGGGCTGGCGTTTGACGGAGACGGTGACCGCGTCGGCGTGATTACGCCATCCGGCCATGTGGTCTATCCAGACCGGGTCATGATGCTGTTCGCCGAGGACGTTTTAAGCCGCAACCCAGGGGCCGAAATTCTGTTCGATGTGAAGTGCTCCCGCCTGCTGCCGCAGGTAATCGAGCAGGCCGGCGGCAAGGCCACCATGTGGAAAACCGGCCACTCGCTGATCAAGCGGCAGATGAAGGCGTGCGGTGCCCTGCTGGCCGGTGAGATGAGCGGCCACATCTTCTTCAAGGAGCGCTGGTACGGCTTTGATGACGGCCTCTACAGCGCTGCTCGCCTATTGGAGATTCTGTCCGGCCGTTATGAGGATGCCGATGCCATCTTCAGCGCCTATCCGGAAGATATCAGCACCCCGGAGATCAATATCGAGGTGCGTGAAGACAACAAGTTCGCGCTGGTTGAAGCGCTGCAACAGGCGGCGTTCCCCGGCGGTGCCGTAAGTCACATTGATGGCGTGCGCGTCGACTATGCTGATGGCTGGGGCCTGATGCGTGCGTCCAACACCACACCGGTATTGGTTCTGCGCTTCGAGGCGGAGAATGATGCCGCGCTGTCCCGTATCAAGCATGAATTCCAGTCGCGCCTGAGCGCGATCGATCCCGGTCTGCTGATTCCCGATGCCTGACCGGCACTTATATATGCAAGGAGAGAATATGCCT
Source organism: Marinobacterium sp. MBR-111 (assembly GCF_040547585.1). Classification (NCBI taxonomy): domain Bacteria; kingdom Pseudomonadati; phylum Pseudomonadota; class Gammaproteobacteria; order Oceanospirillales; family Oceanospirillaceae; genus Marinobacterium; species Marinobacterium sp. MBR-111. The sequence continues at coordinate 8,748 of NZ_JBEPQA010000007.1, read as the reverse complement.
CTGTCCCGTGAACAAGCCATGTCGACTGCACACATTCTGTCGGTCGCCCTGCCCTACATCCAGCAGTTTGTCGGTAAGACCATCGTCATCAAATACGGCGGCAACGCCATGATCGACGAAAAGCTGAAGGCGAGCTTTGCCCGCGACATCGTGATGATGAAACTGATCGGCATCAACCCGATCGTGGTCCACGGTGGCGGCCCGCAGATCGGCAGCCTGCTGGAACAGCTGAAAATCGAGTCCCACTTCATCAACGGCATGCGTGTGACCGACTCCAAGACCATGGACGTGGTTGAGATGGTGCTGGGCGGCATGGTCAACAAGGAAATTGTGGGCCTGATCAACTCCGCCGGCGGCAAGGCGATCGGCCTGACCGGCAAGGATGGTGAACTGCTGCGGGCACGCAAGCTGAAGGTCAAGCACAAGACCCCAGAAATGGAGGCGCCCGAAATCATCGATATCGGCCATGTGGGCGAGGTCGAGAGCGTCAACGTCAAGGTGCTTGGGATGCTGGAGAACTCCGACTTTATTCCCGTCATCGCCCCGATCGGTGTGGGTGAAGACGGCCATGCCTACAACATCAATGCGGACCTGGTAGCCGGCAAGGTGGCAGAAGTACTGAGGGCCGAGAAGCTGATGCTGCTGACCAATATCGCAGGCCTGCTGGACAAGAACGGCAAGGTTCTGACCGGACTGACCACTGCGCAGGTAGACGAGCTGATCGCTGATGGCACCATCTATGGCGGCATGCTGCCCAAGATCGATTGCGCCCTGAGCGCCGTGAAAAGCGGTGTTCGCAGTGCACACATCATCGATGGCCGGGTCGAGCACGCCTGCATGCTGGAGATTTTCACCGATGAAGGTGTCGGTACTCTGATCACCAACAAGGCACTGTGACAGGCGGATGATGAGCGACAAGGAACAGAAAATTTCACGCCGCGAGCAGATTCTGCAGGCGCTGGCACAGATGCTGGAAAACAACCCGGGGCAACGGATCACCACCGCGGCCCTGGCGCGTGAGGTGGGCGTGTCTGAGGCGGCCCTCTACCGCCACTTCCCGAGCAAGGCACGCATGTTCGAAGGATTGATCGGCTTTATCGAAGAGACTCTGTTCTCGCGCATTACGCTGATCACTCAGTCAGATGTGGGCGGCGTGCGCCAGTGTGAGCAGATTCTGACCCTGCTGCTGGCATTCGTGGAAAAGAACCCGGGCATGGCCCGGATTCTGACGGGTGACGCCCTTTCGGGTGAAACCGAGCGCCTGCGAGTACGCATCAACCAGTTGTTCGAACGACTGGAAACCCAGTTGAAGCAGATCATGCGAGAGGCAGAGGTGCGTGAGGGGCTGCGTACGGAGATCCCTGCCGGCTCGGCTGCCAACCTGATGCTGGCCGCAGCCGAGGGTCGTATCCGTCAGTTTGTGCGCAGCGAATTCAAACGCCGTCCGACCGAGTTCTGGCCTGAGCAGTGGGCGCGGCTGGGAACCGGGCTGTACCGCGCACCCGCCGCCTCGGCATAACGAAGGGCGTCAACCCTCGGAGCCTGCCTCAGCAGGCTCCCGCTTCAGGATGTGCATCGCCTTGAGCAGATTCAGAGATTCGTACAACTGATAGTCTCGCTCAGCAAGATCACGACTGCTCGAGCTCTGCTCTGACTGAACGTTCTCTGCATTTCCATTTTCCAGATGCCCTGCAAGATTGCGCTCCTTTACACCCATCTCCTTACGGATCCCGGTGAGCTTGCCCTCATCTACCCGCAGATCAGGCGTAATACCCTGCGCCTGAATGGAACGCCCACCAGGGGTATAGTAACGTGCGGTTGTTAGCTTGATCGCACGCTCCCCCCCCAATGGCAACACGGTCTGTACCGATCCTTTGCCAAAGCTGTCTGTCCCCATGATGATGGCACGTTTGTGATCCTGCAGAGCGCCTGCCACAATTTCAGACGCCGAGGCTGAACCACCGTTTATCAGCACCACCAGCGGCGTATTGGCGGCCGCTGTCTGGGCATTGGCATTGAAGCGCAGCTCGGAGTTTGGCAGCCGGCCTTCGGTATAGACGATCAGGCCTGAGTCAAGGAATGCATTGCTTACCTCAACCGCTGCCTGCAATACCCCACCGGGATTATTGCGCAGATCCAGTACCAGCCCCTGCAGTGGCGCTGCCTGCTGCATCTCATTAATCGCCTTGACCAGGTCTTCACCGGTATGGGACTGGAACTGGGATACCCGCAGATAACCGTAACCCGGCTCAAGCAGTTCATGACGCACGCTGGTCACCTTGATCACGTCGCGTACGATTTCCAGTTCAAACGGCTTGTCCTCTCCATCACGCATGATGGTCAGGCGGATGCCGGTACCTACTTCTCCACGCATCAGTTCAACGGCCTGATTCAAGTCCATCCCCTGCACCGGTACATCGTCGAGCTTGATGATAAGGTCACCGGCGCGTACACCGGCACGCTGTGCAGGTGTATCATCGATCGGGGCTATCACGCGAATGAAGCCGTCTTCCTGTCCCACTTCGATGCCAAGGCCGCCAAATTCACCCCGGGTATGAACCTGCAGGCTTTCGAACGCCTCAGGTTCCAGATAGGCGGAATGCGGGTCAAGGCCTGCCAGCATGCCGCGGATAGCATCTTCAAGCAGCTGCCGGTCATCAACCGGCTCCACATAGGCCTGCTTGATGCGGTCAAATACATCCGCAAACATCCGCAATTCTTCCAGCGGCAGAGTTTTCTCTGTCGTCTCTGCAGCAGCACTGGGCTCGGCTGACGCTTGCTGAGCCAGTGGACCAAAGAAAGGCAGTAAACTCAGCGCCGTGATGGCTGTGGCAGTTGCCAGCGGTGTACGCCCGTAGAGCTTCATAAGTGTGTTCCCTGCATGGTGAATTAGCGTTTGCCAAGCCAACTGATTGGATCGATTGAGCGACCCTGATGTCGGATGGCAAAATAGAGTCCCGTTTCCCCGTTACCGCCGCTGCTGCCCGCCAGAGCAACTGCCTCTCCGGTACCAACCCATTCGCCCGGCTCTCGCAGCAGGCTGTCGTTGTGACCGTAGAGGGACAGGTAACCACCTCCGTGATCTAGGATCAAGACCAGTCCATAGCCCCGCAACCAGTCTGCAAATACAACCCGTCCATGGTGTACCGCCTTGACCCGAGTACCTGCCTGAGCAGCAATCAGCATGCCTTCGTAGCTGACATTGTCAACCTGACTGCCAAAGGCCCTCCTCACAGAGCCACTGAGCGGCCAGTCCAGCTTGCCCTTGCGTTGGCTGAACTGAAGGCCGTCTGTCTGCAGCCTGATCTTCTCGAGTGACCGACGAATCTCGGCCAGAACCGACTCCAGCTGTTTCTGATCCTGCTGCAGCTTACCCAGTTTTGACTGCTCTTCCTGCAGACTTTGCTGCAGTCGAGCCAGAGCGCTGGCCTGCCCGGTACGGGCCTGCTTCAACGCTTCCCGTCGCTGTACCAGCGCATCACGGGTCGTTATCAAATCGGTATCGGCACGCGCAATCTCGCTGCGTGTTTGCTCCAGCTGTTCAAGCTGTTGCCTGAACCGTCCCAACTGACTGGCAAGTCCTGAACTGACACTATCATAATAGCGCAGCATACGAGCCAGCTCTTGCGGATCTTGCTGTGACAGGATCAGCTGAACACCGGGCTGCCGCCCCAGCCGGTACTGCTCCTGCAGTAACGTTCGGATCTGGGCCTCACGCTCCTGCAGCCCGGACAGCAGACGGCTTTCATCCGCGCCCAAGTTACCGCGATGCTGCTCCAACTGCTCCAGTCGCTGTTGCAGCTGATCCAGCTCGGCCGTCACTTCGCCTATCTGACGGTCAAAACGGCGCAGCTCTGACTGGGCGTTCTTGAGATCATCCTGGCGCTTGCCCACCTGCTGCTGCAAACGCTCGATCTGCTGCTTGAGTGCCTGCAGCTGCTTTTCCGTGGCGACCGGATCCTGTGCCGCCAGCGATAGTGGCAGGCAGAGACACAGGCCGTACAGCAAACGGCGGAGTTGTCTCAAGATAATCAGCCCAGACTGACCAGTGAATGGCCAGTCATCTCTTTGGGCGACTCCAGCCCCATCAATGCCAGCAGTGTGGGTGCCAGATCACACAGGGCACCATCACTGAGTTTTACACTGCCTGTACGCGGTCCGTCATAGATCAGAGCAACCGGCCATGTGGTGTGCGCGGTATGGGGCTGACCACTGTCAGGGTCCACCATCAACTCCACGTTTCCGTGGTCGGCAGTAATCAGCGCTTCACCGTCGACTTCCTTCAGTGCTGCAAGTACGCGGGTCAGGCACTGGTCAACGGTCTCAACCGCCTGGACGGCTGCATCGAACTTGCCGGTATGACCTACCATGTCGCCATTGGCAAAATTGCATACGATCAGGTCAAAGCGACCACTGCGAATGGCATCACAGAGCTTGTCGGTCACCTCAGGCGCACTCATCTCCGGCTGCAGATCGTAGGTTGCGACCTGAGGAGACGGCACCAAAATACGTTCCTCACCGGGGTAAACAGCTTCCTGACCTCCATTGAAGAAGAAAGTCACATGTGCATATTTTTCGGTTTCGGAAATACGCAGTTGCGTCTTGCCAAGGCTGGACAGGTACTCACCCAGATCGTTGTGAATTGCCTCCGGTGGATAGGCTACCGGAGCAGCAATATCAGCCGAATACTCGGTCAGCATGACATAGGCGCTCAAGTCTGGACGCTGTTTGCGGTCAAAGCCGGTAAAAACGTCACCGTCAACAAAAGTGCGTGTTATTTCACGCGCCCGATCAGGACGGAAGTTGGCACAGATCACAGTGTCACCGTCGGCAATCAGCCCAACAGGTTGAGCGGATTCATCGACAATTACAGTTGCCTGTACAAATTCGTCGTTTTCATCCCGGGCATAGGCATTGTGCAGCGCCTCCAGTGCACTGTTTGCCTGTTGCGGTGCATCTCCATTGGTCATGGCATTGTAGGCCAGTTCAACCCTATCCCAGCGATTGTCTCGATCCATGGCGAAGTAGCGCCCGACCACCGTCGCAATCGCACCCGTGCCGAGGCGTTCAAAAACCGCCTCGGCAGCGTTGATGGAAGGCTCGGCGGAGCGTGGCGGCATGTCACGCCCATCCAGAATCGCATGCAGATATACCTGCTTGGCGCCACGCTTCACTGCCATTTCCAACAGTGCAAACATGTGATTTTCATGACTGTGCACACCACCTGGCGACAACAGCCCCAGCACATGCACTGCTCGTCCCTGCTCGATGGCTTTATCCATAGCTTCACAAAGCACCGGATTTTCAAAAAAATCACCATCCGCAATCGACTTGGAGATGCGAGTGAAATTCTGGTACACGGTACGACCTGCACCGATGTTCATGTGGCCTACTTCAGAGTTTCCCATCTGCCCTTCAGGCAAACCGACCGCCATGCCCGATGTCTGGATGCGAGAGTTCGGGTTGGATGCCAGGAGGCGGTCCCAGGTCGGGGTGCGGGCGGCATCCACCGCAGACGAGGGGGTCGACTCGACTCCGAAACCATCGAGAATAATCAGTGCCTTGGTTGCGCGTGCGTCTGTCATGATCAGCAGTTCTGTCCGGTCGGTTAAAAAACAGGCAACCATTTTACTGCCTTGGCGTCGGTTTAGCTAACCGAGCACCCGCGGATTTGGCCTCAGCCCTTATCCCTGTCACGGCAGCATTGTATACTTGTTCACCTGATATCCCGCTCATCTGACCGGAACGACTATGGAACGCCTGATCGAATTCGCAATACAGCACTATTATCTGGTCGCTGCCTGGGTTGTGACCCTGGCAGTGCTGCTCTGGACCGAGAAGCGCAAGGCCGGCAAATCAGTATCACCAGCAGAAGCCACTCGCTTGATCAATAAAGAAAGTGGCGTGGTACTCGATATCCGCCAGCGCAAGGAGTGGGATACCGGCCACATTACCGGCGCACACCACATCCCCTTTGCTGACCTCGATCGCCGCCTCAACGAACTGGACAAATTCCGCGACAAGCCTGTTATTGTTGTCTGCAATCTGGGCCAGGCTGCCGGCAGCGCCGCCAAGAAACTCAAGGCTTCAGGCTACAACCATGTTGTGCGCCTGTCTGGCGGAATGACCGAATGGAAAGCCCAGAACATGCCGATCATAAAGTGAGAGCCATGCCTGAAATTACCGTTTACCTGACCCGCTGGTGCCCGTTCTGCACCCGTGCCATCGCACTGCTCGACAGCAAGAACGCTGAATACAAAGCCATTGATGTGGATGCCGACCCCAGCCTGCGTCAGGAGATGATGCAGCGCAGCGGTCGACGTACGGTACCGCAGATTTTTATTGGTGAAACCCATGTGGGCGGCTGTGATGATCTGTTCGCCCTCGAACGACAGGGCAAGCTGGATTCCCTGATCAACGCCTGAACCCATCTTCAAATAAGGAATTATTCATGTCTGACGCTCAAGCCGCCAACCAGCAAGCTACTCAGCCCCAGTTCGCCCTGCAGCGTGTTTTTGTCAAGGACGCTTCGCTGGAAACACCGGCAGGTGCCAAAGCCTTTACCCAAGCTTGGCAGCCTGAAATCAACCTTGAAATGAACACCCGTACCAGCCAGCTTGACGAAAAACACTATGAAGTCGTTTTGACTCTGACGGTCACCGGCAAGAATGCTGATGAAACCGCCTTTCTGGTTGAAGTACAGCAGGCAGGCATCTTCCTGATTGCAGGTATCGAAGGCCCTGAACTGCACCACACACTGGGCGCATTCTGCCCGAACCTGCTGTTCCCCTACGCACGTGAAGCGGTAGACAATTTTGTGACCAAGGCCAGCTTCCCTCCGCTGATGCTCGCCCCTGTGAACTTTGATGCCCTCTATGCTCAGCAAATGCAGCAGCAACAGGCTGCCGCAGCAGAAGAGGCTCACTGAGTGCATGTAGGAGCGGTGGCCTCACCGCTCCTGTTTGGCCCAGCGCCGGCGTGAAGCAATATAGCTGGCGTTGAAGCGCTCGAAATAACCCTCCAGATGTTCTGCTGCTGCTTGATCTCCTGCCTGCTCAAGCAGCGCAACCGCCACTTCAGCCGTGCACAGGTGCTCCTCAACCGTAGAGCGTCGCAACTGATAACGGCTAAGTCGATCAGTTTCCGGCTCAATCACCGGCAGGTGTTGCAGGTAACGGCTGTGCCTAAACATGCGCCGCGCCTGTCGCCAGGTTCCATCCAGAATAATGAACACCGGAATACGCCCATCAGCCGGTACCTGCTTGAGCATTCGGTGCTCGTAGTCCTCCCCTGCAGGAAACACCAGACAGGGAACATAGCGGTCATTCTGAAGTGCATCAAGCAGATCCTGGGTCGGCTCGGTACGTGACCACTCGAAGATACGGGTATTGGCAATTGAGTCAAGGATCAGTCGCCCCGTATTGGTCGGCTTGTACAACTCATAGCGGTGCGTTAACAGCCAAAATTCACAGCGCGATTGAACAACCTTGCGCCACTGGCAGATACACACATCAGTCGGCAGCCTGCAACCATCACAACGCTTTACACCCGAGCCTCTGGCGACAAAGGGCTTGCGCGGGGGATTATCGATTTTCACCCTCTCTCCTGCTGAATCCTGAACGGGCAGGCACTATACTGTGAGGCCACCAGAACAGACAAGCTCTGTTAACGACGCCTGCAAGAGCCACTTTCACAATGAATGACAGCCGCTTTAACTCACTCATTCCCCCACAGCCGGAAGTACTGATTGACATTGCACGGCTACTTAAGGCCGAAAACCCTGATCTGACCCACATCGCAACACTGATCAAGTCCGATGTGGCACTCTATTCGGTAGTCCTTAAAAGCATCAACAGCCCCTACTATGGCCTGCGCGTCAGCGTAACCTCCATAGAGCATGCCATCAGTCTGCTGGGGCTAGATCAGATATATAATCTGGTACGACTAACGATACTGCGCAACACATTGAAAAAGACAGGCCGTATGGAGCGCTTCTGGGACACAGCCAAGGATGTGTCCCAGCTGTCGCTAAGTGTTGCACGCAAGCTGCGTCTTCATCTGAACAAGGATGATATATATACCCTTGGCATGCTGCATGACTGTGGATTGCCACTGATGATCCAGGCCTTTTCAGGCTTTCGTGAGTTCCTGCAGTCATCACCCGGTTTCAACGTGACAGAACTGGCTAAACAGGAGCGTGATAGCTTTGGCTTCAGCCATTATCAGGTAGGTGCCAGAATGGCTGAGCGCTGGAACCTGCCTCAGCACGTTGCAGATGCCATCCGTTTACAGCCTCAGCTGGATGATGTTCTGGCAGACAAGGTTGATACTGACGAGAAGACACGACACCTGCTGGCCGTGCTGGCTCTGGCACAGGATATCAGCTCTGAATACCGCTACTACTGGCGTATTCAGTCGGCTCAACAGCTGGAGCAGCTCCAGCCGGCATTGCGCTTCCTGTCGACAACCGATTATGACTATCTGACCCTGAAGGAGAGGCTGATCGAGGAGATGGCGTAGTTTCGCGCACAACCGGCTTGAGATCAGTGACAGGGCCCGCCGCAGGGAGAGCGCCGGGCCCTTTCTTTTGCCTGCCGTCTGCCTGTGCTTCGCCCCAATGCAAAAACCCCGGCCTCAACGAGACCGGGGTTTTTGGTATTAAGTGCCTGGCGATGACCTACTCTCACATGGGGAAGCCCCACACTACCATCGGCGATGACGCGTTTCACTGCTGAGTTCGGTATGGGA
>NZ_JBEPQA010000006.1:0-196237 GCF_040547585.1 Marinobacterium sp. MBR-111 | reverse complement strand
TTTTGCCGATCAGCCCCGCCAGCGACTGCAGGCTGGCGATGCTGCCTGCACCGATCAACAGCGCCATCAGCCAGCCGGTCGGCTGCTGCCACCAGCTCAACGGTGCCAGCAGCAGAGAGTGGGCTGCCAGGCTTAGATAGATCAACGGCATAACGCGGTGCAGATAGCGCCAGAAACGGTAAGGGACCCAACGGATCAGGGTGATGACCACAAGGCCCAGAAGCAGATACAGGCCGGGCTCTCCCCAGTCCTCAAACATTCCCTGCAAATTGTCTAGCAGGCCGGAAAAGTCGGCTTCACGCAGGCTGCGATCCTTGCCGAACAGCGCCTTGAAGGCGTCATCGCCCATCTCGACCAGCCAGTGTGCCAGAGCAAAAATGGCGCCTAGAATGCCGGTCCACTTGTGCAGGTGATACTGCTTGTCCAGACCACCTAAGGGGAATTCCAGCCATTTCGGTCGCATGGCCAGAAGCATGGTGATGGACATGAAGTTGATGGCCAGAAAGCCGCTGAGGGTGAGAAAATGTTCATAGCTGAGACTCCATTGCCAGACACCCAGCTGTACCGCCAGCAGTGCAATGAGACTCAGGATCAGATTTCGATTGGGCATACAGATAATCCTCCAGATATGGAGCCATTCTGTATCGCTCTACCTGATACCAACCTTAAATTGCGTTTTGGGGTTGAAAAACAGACAACCGGATTATGCAATTAGCCTTTACCTGCCAACAGTACTTGCCTAGCCTAGGAACTGACCACTTCATTCAAAAAGGCCGTGCCACCGTGATGCAAGAACCCACCCCGGTCCCGCAGTATCCCGCCAGCCCAGGCCTCGTTTCTGATCATGACAAGCAGCCCCGCAGCCCCCGTGACAGTTTGAAGCTGCTCAGTTTCAACATTCAGGTCGGGATCAATACTCAGGCATACCACCATTATGTCACCCGCAGCTGGCAGCACCTGCTGCCCCACCGGCAGCGCAACCGCACGCTGGACGAGATTGCTCAGGTACTGCGCCAGTATGATCTGGTCGCTTTGCAAGAGGTTGACGGAGGCAGCCTGCGCAGCGGGTTTGTGAATCAGGTTGAGTATTTGGCACAGTCCGGGCAGTTTCAGCACTGGTACCAGCAACGCAACCGAAATTTGGGCAAGCTGGCACAGCACAGCAACGGTGTACTCAGCCGAATTGAGCCCAGCCTTGTGGAAGATCACCCGTTACCGGGGCTGATTCCCGGTCGTGGTGCCATTGTGGTTCGCCTTGGCAACGGCGAGCATTCACTGCTGGTGATCGTTTTACATCTGGCACTGGGAGCACGCACTCAGGATCGGCAGTTGCGCTATATCCGCGAACTGATCGAACATCATCCGCATGCGGTGCTGATGGGTGACATGAACAACCCGCTGGAACATCTGCTCAACCGTCCGGCGCTGCAGGGGCTGGGGCTGGTATCGGCTGAGCAGGTGATGCCCACCTACCCCAGCTGGAAACCAACGCGGGCACTGGACCATATTTTGATTACCCCAAGCCTTGAGATGCGCCACGCCGAAGTCCTGGACTGCACAATTTCAGACCACCGTCCCATCGCCATGGAGATCGGCCTGCCGCAGTGCCTGCACGGATTGTAATAAATTGCATACCGGCCCAGGCATTGATTTTTATCCAACAGGCACCGGCTTGCCTTTTATTTTACTCCGAGTATGATCAAGCCATCATTTAAATAAAACCATCAAGTGATAATGAAAAAGACATCATACCCAAATATGAATCTCGTCTTTCCGTACTAAGCCGGAGAGCCATGCTCTCCGGCGAAAACACAATAATAACGACTGCGGAGAGTCATCATGAATTATTCAATTGCATTGCCTTTCAGGCGTTTTTTAGATCGCATGAGCCATTTCTTTATCACCGGCGACAGCATAAGCCTGAGCCGTCCCCTGCACCTGTTGTCGGTATTCAGTCGCATCGAACAACTGAACCAAACGACAGACGCCGAGCCACGCGCTCGATTGGGCAACCTGCTGTTGCTTGAGGTAAGGGAAACACAGGAAACCTGCATACTGGAATTGGTCGCTCCCAGTGCTGCAGCTCCGGATAAACAGCGCATTTCCGTATTTTCCCCCCTGGGCTCGGCCCTGCTGGGAATGAAATGTGGAGATACCTGCAACCTTGGTTTTATGGGCCACAATCTTGGCTTCACGTTAATTAAAGTTATCCGCTAATGTTAAATACCAGGAGGACAGCGCCTTGAAGTATTTCTGATGCAGGATGCATCTCTCCAAAACTGGCTTCTTTATCTATTGTAAACGTCATATTGAGGAGAAATTGAAATGGCTAAGGGAAAGGAAAAAAAGCAACCGGCCAAATCGTTAAAAGAGAAACGCCGCGAAAAGCGTGAAAAGAAACAGAACGAGTCCTGAGGCAGGAAGCGTTTTATTGAACAACACCTGCAGGCGCTCCGCTGAGCGTCTGCACCCTCTGTGAAGCAACCGACACCAAGGTATCGATTGGAAAGAGTTGAGAGTCTGCCGATAAGCCGGGTTTTGTCGTGGACAATCATTCATCTAGGACCAGCGTCACCACTGGCCTCAAGCGACCTACCCGGACCCGGCGCGGGCCACGCCTTAATGGGTCCCTATTTGGTCTTGCTCCGGGTGGGGTTTACCATCGCCGTGGAGTGTTGCCACCCACGCGGTGCGCTCTTACCGCACCATTTCAACCTTACCGGCATCCGAAGATGCTTAGGCGGTATACTTTCTGTTGCACTTTCCGTCGGCTCGCGCCGCCCAGACGTTATCTGGCACCTTGCCCAGTGGAGCCCGGACTTTCCTCCCCCGCTTAAAAGCGGCGGCGATTGCCTGGCAGACTCTCGGCGCGCAGTATAACGCCAAGGCGCAGTTAAGCAAGCACTTACTGGATCAGCAGCTGATACAGTCGATTTTTCTTCTCACCGGTAATTTCGGCAGCAAGGCCCGCAGCCTTTTTCGGTGGCATATCTTTCGCGAGAATATGCAGAATGCGTTCGGCTTCAGGATCGATCTGATCGCCCTGCTCTGGTGCCGGGGCACCATGCACCAGCACCACGAACTCTCCCCTTTGCTGATTGCTGTCCGCCTGAATCCATTCCAGCAGGTTCTGTAAGGTATCGCCGTGAATGGTCTCGAAGGTTTTGGTAAGTTCCCGTGCCACTACTGCGTAACGCTCGCCCCCGAACGCCTCAGCCATCGCAGCAAGACTGTCAACGATGCGATGCGTCGATTCGTAGAAAATAAGCGTTTCAGTGTGGGCAGCATAGGGCTTCAGTGTCTGAAGCCGTGCTCCGCTTTTGGCCGGCAGAAAACCAATGAACTGGAACCGGTCAGACGGCAGCCCCGAAGCGGACAGAGCGGCTACAAAGGCACAACAACCCGGTACAGGCGATACCCGATACCCTGCTTCGCGAACGGCCCGTACCAAATGGAAACCGGGATCCGAAATCAGTGGAGTACCGGCATCACTGACCAGCGCAATTGAGTGGCCCGCCGCAAGCAAATTGATAATATGCTCGGATCGTTGGCGTTCATTGTGATCATGCACTGAAATCATGGGCGCTTTAATGGTAAAGTGCGCAAGCAAACGCCCACTATAACGGGTATCTTCGGCCGCGATGTAATCGACGCTGCCCAGCACCTCCTGAGCCCGTGCCGAGAGGTCTGCCAGGTTACCGATCGGCGTGGCTACGATATAAAGTACTGGTTCTGACATTAGGACACCCATCTGTTGGCAAGGACCCGGATTATATGATGAATCTACGACGGCTGTCTTTCAGCCTGCTGGTGACAGCAACCTTGATGGCCGGCTGTTCAGCGCCCTCAAAGCCACCACAGGTGGTAGATGCAACCGGCAGTACTCAGGCTGCCAGCGTTGATATGCTGCTGAGCCAGGCTGAAAGAGAGCGGCCAATCCGTTCAGCCGAACTCAAACTGCAGGCTGCCCAGTTGCTGGTGCAACAGGGCGAGCGTAATCGGGTGGAGCGGATTCTTGCCACCATTGATACGAACATCCTGCCTCCTACTCTTGCCTTTGAGGTCGCCAAGCTGCGTGCCGGCGACAGCATGGAGCAGCAGCGTGCTGCAGAGGCCTTGCGCTATCTTGATCGTCAGCGATTCAGTGCCCTGCCTGCGCCACAGCAGGCAGAGTTGAGCCAGCTGCGTGCCGATGCATGGCTGGCACAGGATGATCGTGTCGCCGCCAGCCGTGAACTGATCATGAGCAGCCTGCTGGTGGAGGATGACACCGAACGCCAACGCTATCACGATCAGATCTGGCAGCTACTGCAGGCAGTGCCTGATTCCAGTTTGCGTCAGGCTATTCAATCCGGCAACAGCTACCACGAACAGGGCTGGTTTGAACTGGCCGAGATGGTACGTGCCAGCAGTGATCTGCCCAGCCGTGAAGCAGCCCTTGAGCGCTGGCGTCAGCTCTGGCAAGCACACCCTGTAATGATTCTGCCACCCACAGGCCTGATGGGGCTGCAACAGGGTGGTGAAATGATACAGGCCCGCAGAATCGCCGTTGTATTGCCCTTGACCGGAGAACTGGCTCAGCCTGCCAACGCCATCCTGGATGGTATCCGTGCAGCACAGTCTGTGCAGAGCCGCCAGGGGCAGGTGCCTGCTCAACTGTCACTGATCGATTCAAGTCTGTATTCAAATGCCGACGATATTGTACAGGCTGCACGCCAACAGGGTGCCGAGATGATTATCGGACCACTGGACCAGGCGCTGGTTGCACAGTTTTCCAACCAACCTGAACGTGAGCTGCCTGTTTTGGCACTCAATCCGGCACCCAATGGCCCCTCGACGCCCTGGCAACTGGAGCTGTCTTCAGAGCATGAAGCACGCATGGTTGCGAAGCGAGCACTGGCTGAAGGTCAACGCAATGTTCTGCTGATTACCCCTGCTGCCGAGTGGGGTGACCGGGTGCAGGCCGTGATGCGCGAGGAGCTGTCAGCCGGTGGAGGCCGTGTTGTCGGTACGCTGCGGTATCAGGCCGGAGGCAGCTATGACGAACAGATTGCACGTTTGATGCTTACCGATCAAAGCAAACAGCGTGAACAGCAGTTGCGGCAGTTGCTGCGGCATCGACTGGAGTTTCAGGAGCGGTCACGCCAGGATGCTGATGCAATTCTGTTGACTGCATTACCGGATGCTGCACGCTTGATTAAATCGATGCTTAACTACCATTACGCAGCTGACTTGCCGGTGTATGCAACATCCCACCTGTATCCGGGATACCCTGATGCCAGTCGCGATCTGGACCTGAACAACATCACCTTCTGCGACCTGCCGTGGATTCTGGAGCCGCCCAGCGAAGCACACCGGGCACTCAGTGCTGAAGGCAAGGATACCCTGTCACGCTTTGGTCGCCTTTACGCCCTGGGGGTCGATGCGATCAACCTGTATCCGTGGCTAGAGCAACTGCAGAGTGCCCCAGGCGCTTTCCTGCAGGCCGAAACCGGAATGCTCAGCATTGATGCCAACCGCAGGGTACAGCGTGTATTGAGCTGTACCCGCTTTGTTGATGGTGTACCGGCCCCCGTGCCGTCAAACCGTCCCTGACCTGATGGAGATATTGCGATGGACCGCAGACAGATCGGCATGGATGCCGAGCGCCGGGCCGAAGCCTGGCTTACTGCACAGGGGCTCACCCTGTTGCAGCGCAACGCACAGTGCCGCCTTGGCGAGATCGACCTGATCATGCGTGATCATGATCAGATCGTATTTGTTGAGGTCAGAACCCGCGGCCGAGCCGGCTTCGGTGGCGCCGCTGCCTCAGTAGACTGGCGCAAGCAGCAAAAACTTATTCGTGCCGCTCGATTCATGCTCAGCCGTAATCCACACTGGAACAATTTCCCCTGCCGCTTCGATGTACTGGCCTATGAGGGAGATTCGGAGACTACCCCTCCAGTGTGGTATAAAGATGCCTTTCGTCCATGAACACCGGAAATGTTTTTAATGGAACTTGAAGACCGTATTGTCAGTCAGTTTCACAACAGTATGGAGATCAATGCGCTCACCATTGAGCAGCACACTCCCCTTATCGCAGACGCAGGTGAACTCCTGCTGCAGTGCCTGGTCAGTGAACAGAAGATTCTGTGTGTCGGTAACGGCGGCTCATCCGCACTGGCCCAGCATTTTGCATCACTGCTGCTGAACCGCTTTCGCCATGAAAGACCTGGCCTGCCGGCGCTGGCACTGAATGACTCGGCCGCCATGAGTGGCATCGGAGAAGAAACCGGTTTCACAGAGGTTTACTCGAAGCAGATTCGAGCCTTGGGTCAACCTGGCGATATACTGCTGGTGATCTCCACTCACGGACGCGCCAACAGTCTGGTACAGGCCATACAGGCAGCCCATGACCGTGACATGATGGTGATTGCACTCAGCGGTGGTGATGGAGGCAACATGGCAGCACTGCTGCTGCCGGACGAGATCGAAATATGCATTCCAGGCGGCGAAGATGCACTGATTCATGGCGCTCACCTGTTGGTGCTGCACTGCTTGTGTGACCTGATTGAATATCAACTATTTGGAGGCTGACCCATGCTGAAACACTCCTTGATCGCCATCGTAATGACATCCACTCTTGTCACCGGCTGCTCCAACATCATCAGTGCGACGCGCGACGAGCCCATTCGCGAGAATCAGGACAGCCGCACTCTGGGCAGCTACCTGGAAGACGAGGCTATCGAGACCAAGACACTGGTCAACATCAGCAAGGGCTCGCAACCACTGGCCCAATCTCACATCAATGTGGTCAGCTATAACGGCCAAATACTGCTGGTGGGACAGGTTCCGAATGAACAGGTCAAACAGGAAGCCGAACGGGTAGCCAGCCAGGTGCGGCATGTGCGCAAGATTCATAACGAGCTGGAGATAGCAGGTCCCACATCCACCATTGTCCGCAGCAATGATGTCTATCTGACCAGCCGCATCAAGGTACAGATGCTGGCTGACAAGAGCATTGAGGGCAACCGCATCAAGGTCGTCACCGAAAACGGTGTGGTCTATCTGATGGGATTGGTGCGAAGGGATGAGGCTGATCGCGCTGTCGATATTACGCGCTCGGTCACCGGCGTGCGCAAGATCGTCAAGGTATTTGAGTATATTGGTGGCTAAACCCAAGCCACCTGAAGCTCTCTGTGGCCGGGTATCCTTCCCGGCCGCTTGAGTTAACAGAGTCTACTTCACTACCCGTAACGCAGGCTTGCGACCACCCTTGGGAGGCTCTGGCGGTTCATCATCCGGTGGCAATTGCACACCATCTTCAGTCTGCTTCAGAAGCTCCTCTACACCCGGCTCCACACCAAACCCCATCCCCATACCGTTTTCACGCGTGAATATCGCCATGACAGCCACCATTGGCACATAAACATTCATCGGCACACCACCAAAACGGGCATTGAAACCGACACCATGATCTTCAATCACCAACCCCTGAACCGCACCTGAGGCGATGTTAAGGGTGATCTGACCATCCTGCACGAACTGTTCCGGTACCTGCACCCCCTGGATCGTGGCATCCACCACCAGGTGTGGTGTCATGTCGTTATCCAGCACCCACTCGTAGAGTGCGCGCAGCAGATAGGGACGACTCGGCTTTATACTGCTCATAATTTGACTCCCGATACTGCCATACCCGGATATAAGTCGGGCATGGCATACCTTACGTCCTGGCTATAAAAAAGGGATGAAGTTACCTTCATCCCTGCCATTGTTCATTGCTGGCGTTTCCGCTTAGTCGCGCATTTCGCGCTCCAGCTCGGAAAGGCTATCCTGGAATGACTCACGCTCGAACAGACGCTGCATATACTTCTGCAACGGACGAGTTTGAGCTTCAGGCAGCTCGATACCCAGCAGCGGCAGACGCCACAGGATCGGAGCGATACAGCAGTCTACAAGTGTAAACTCTTCGCTCATGAAAAACGGTTTCTCAGCAAAGATGGGTGACACAGTAACCAGACTGTCACTCAACTCCTTGCGGGCAGCATCCAGTTCGGCAGCAGTACCTTCACCACGAAGAATCTGATCAACCAGAACACACCAGTCTTTCTGAATGCGATGCATGTAGAGGCGACTCTCGGCACGCGCAACCGGATATACCGGCAGCAACGGCGGATGCGGGAAGCGCTCGTCAAGATATTCCATCATCACATTCGGTTCAAACAACACCAGCTCCCGATCCAGCAGAGTCGGAAGGGCGTTGTACGGGTTCTGCGCTGCCACATCCTCCGGCAGCTCACTCTCTTTGCACTCGACGATATCGACCGCCACACCTTTCTCACAGAGTACGATACGTACACGGTGACTGTAATGGTCAGTACCATCAGAGTAAAAGGTCATGGAAGAACGCTTTGCCACTACTCCCATCGAACTATCCCCATAAAAATATTGCGTGCAGAAACAAAAAATCTACGCGGCCTTGCGACCGCGTAGTATTGGACGTGCTAACCCCTTAAGGATCAGTGAACGTCTTTCCAGTACTCTTTCTTCAGAGCAAAGGCGAAAACAAACAGGATCGCCAGGAAAAACAGGACCTTGAGACCAAGACTCTCGGACTCCATGCGTGACGGCTCACCTACGTAGGTCATGTAGTTAACCAGATCATAAATAGTCTGGTCGAACTCTTCAGCCGTCTGGCTGCCCGCTTCGCTAACGGTCAGACAACCGCCCATCTTCTTGCCAGTAAGCGGGTCAATCTGATCGCTACCGCCATGCAACAGCTCTGCCGGTGTACAGTGATTAACCACCTTACCCTGCAGATCTTCCAGCACGTTCGGCATACCGACAGCCGGGAACACCGTATTGTTTACGCCCCAAGGACGGCTTTCATCGGTATAAAAGCTACGCAGGTAAGTGTACACCCAATCGGAGCCACGCAGGCGTGTTTCCAGCGTCAAATCCGGCGGAGGCGCACCGAACCATCCTGCGGCATCAGTCGTAGCCATCGCAATTTTCATGTGATCGCCGATTTTCTTGTTCGGATCGAGAATCAGATACTGCTCAACCAGTTCGTTCGGGATACCCAGGTCCTGAGCTGAGCGTTCAAACCGCTGGTAGCCCGCTTCGTGACAGCCCATGCAGCGGTTGACGAAGGTCTGCATACCGCGCTGCAGAGACTCCTTGTTGGTCAGATCGATATCAATTTTGTCCAGCGGCACACCGGCGCCGCCAGCGGCACTCGCCGTCATCGGGGCCAGTGCCATCAGCAGAGTAATAAGGAATTTTTTCATTAGCCTGTAACCCTTTCCGGAACCGGTTTAGTGCGTTCCATGCGTGTATAGAACGGCATCAGGATAAAGAACGCAAAGTACAGCACTGTGCAGATCTGGGACAGAATAGTACGTCCCTCAGTTGCAGGCAGCACACCCAGTACACCCAAAATCACAAAACTGATGATGAGAACCAACAGCGCAATCTTGCTCAACCAACCCTTGTAGCGGATCGATTTGACCGGGCTACGATCAAGCCAGGGCAGCACGAACAGGATGGCAATAGCAGCACCCATTACGACCACACCCCAGAACTTGGCGTCCAGACCAAACATCGGGAATGTTACCGCGCGCAGCATGGCGTAGAAGGGGGTGAAGTACCATACCGGAGCGATATGCAACGGCGTCTTCAGCGCGTTGGCCGGCTCAAAGTTGGGCTTCTCAAGGAAGTAACCACCGCCCTCCGGGAAGAAGAACACTACCGTGCAGAATACGAACAGGAAGACGACCACGCCTACAATATCTTTCACAGTGTAGTACGGGTGGAACGGGATGCCGTCAAGCGGTACGCCGTTTTCGTCTTTCTTATCTTTGATTTCAACACCATCAGGGTTGTTTGAACCCACTTCGTGCAGAGCGATGATGTGCAATACAACCAGCGCCAGAATGACGATTGGCAGTGCAATCACGTGCAGGGCAAAGAATCGGTTCAGGGTGATACCAGAGATCAGGAAGTCACCGCGTACCCACTGCTGTAGATCGGGTCCGATAACCGGAATGGCACCGAACAGGGAGATGATTACCTGTGCACCCCAGTATGACATCTGCCCCCAAGGCAGCAGGTAGCCCATAAAGGCTTCAGCCATCAGCGCCAGGTAGATGGTCATGCCGAAGATCCACACCAGCTCACGCGGCTTGCGGTAAGAGCCATACATGATGCCACGCAGCATGTGCAGATAAACCACAACAAAGAAAGCAGAGGCACCGGTGGAGTGCAGGTAACGCAGCAACCAGCCATACTCCACATCGCGCATGATGTACTCGATGGATGCAAACGCACCCTCGGCACTCGGGTTGTAGCTCATGGTCAGCCAGATGCCCGTAATGATCTGGTTAACCAGTACCAGCATCGCCAGTGAGCCAAAGAAGTACCAGAAGTTGAAGTTCTTCGGCGCGTAGTATTTGGACAGGTGATCTTCCCACATGGCAGTTGCCGGGAAGCGGTCGTCAATCCAGCCCATCAGGCCCGGATTCCCTTTATTTCGTGTACCAGCCATTATGCAGTCTCCGGATCAACACCGATAATCAGTGTGTTGTCGTCTTCATAAGAGTGAGGCGGAATAACCAGGTTGGTCGGTGCCGGTACAGACTTGTACACACGGCCTGACAGGTCAAAACGCGAACCGTGACAGGGGCAGAAGAAGCCACCCAGCCAATCAGGACCCAGATCTTCCGGAGCCACCTCAGGGCGGTAAGACGGAGAACAACCCAAGTGCGTACAGATACCGACCATCACGGCGATTTCAGGACGGATCGCACGCGCAGCAGTTTTCGGAATGTAATCCGGCTGCTGCAGTTTCTCCGACATGGGGTCCGCCAAACGATCGTTCAGTTTATCCAGGTTCGCCAGCACTTCCGCGTTACGACGCACAACCCATACCGGCTTGCCACGCCACTCAACGATCATCTGCTGACCTGGCTCCAGCTTGCTGATATCCGCCGTAGCAGGCGCGCCAGCGGCTTTCGCCTTGGCACTCGGATTCCAGGAAGCCACGAACGGGACGGCCGCTCCTACAGCACCAACTGCACCAACTGCAGATGTGGCACCGATCAGGAGACGACGTCGACCCTTATTCACGCCGTCATTGCTCATTAACTTCTTCTCCCCTCAATCGACCTGCCGCTTTTGTACGGACACAAAATACTGGCGGGCCGTTCAGTCATGAAAAAACACAAAACCGGTTCGTTCAAATGCGCAGAATGTTAAAGAAAATACCCTTTTTTTACAAGGTAAAATAAACTCTCCATTAGGCGAACACGGATTTTATTGACCTGACCCCATAGACAAAAAAAGCCCACAACCACAAGGGCTGCAGGCTTTTTTTCGCTGCCATAACGCGGCAATGCCGCAGGCAAATTAACGCTTGGAGAACTGCGGACGCTTACGTGCTTTGCGCAGACCCACTTTCTTACGCTCAACCATACGTGCGTCACGAGTAACGTAGCCCGCTTCACGCAGGGCGCCACGCAGAGTTTCGTCATATTCCATCAGAGCACGAGTGATGCCGTGACGGATAGCACCGGCCTGACCGAAGCCACCACCACCTTTAACGGTGATGTGCGCGTCGAATTTTTCGACGTTATCAGTCAGCTCCAGCGGCTGCTTGACGATCATACGTGCAGTCACGCGACCGAAGTACTCTTCCAGAGTACGGTTGTTGATCATGATCTTGCCTGTACCCGGGCGCAGGAAGACACGAGCAGTAGAGGTTTTGCGACGGCCGGTACCGTAATACTGAGTAGTAGACATTTTCGCCTTCCCCTTAGATGTTCAGTTCTTTCGGTTGCTGAGCCTGGTGCGGGTGCTCGCCACCAGCGTAGACTTTCAGCTTGGTGTACATGGCACGGCCCAGTGGACCTTTCGGCAGCATGCCCTTTACAGCCAGCTCAATCGTGCGCTCAGGGAAGGTCTGTACCATCTTGTTGAAGTTAGCTTCCTTCAGGCCACCCGGAAAACCGGAGTGACGATAGTACATCTTGTCATTGCGCTTGTTGCCGGTTACGTGAACCTTTTCAGCATTCACTACAACAATGTAGTCACCGGTATCAACGTGCGGAGTATATTCCGGCTTGTGCTTGCCACGCAGACGACGGGCAATTTCAGTTGCCAGGCGACCCAGAGTTTTACCTTCTGCGTCCACAACATACCAGTCGCGTTTTACTTCGGCCGGTTTGGCGGTAAAAGTTTTCATGGATGGTTTCACCTTACAATTTAAGTCTCGAATCCGAGATTCCGACTTACCTTATAGTTATTGGTTAGCAGCAAAAGCCGCTAACGTACACTTTTTCGGCACCCTGCATTCAGGGAGCGCGCATTATACTTGCTTCAACCCTGCTTGAAAAGTGCTTTCAGGCCCGATGTTCGCGCGCCAGATATTCATGCGACTGCATCTCAAGCAGACGACTCTGGGTACGCTCAATCTCGAATGAAAGCCGACCTTCAGTATAGATTTCATGAATCGGTACTTCTGCGGAGATGATCAGCTTGACGCCTGAGTCATAGAACTCATCGACCAGGTTGATGAATCGGCGAGCAGCGTCATCATTCTTGCGGCCCAACTGGGGAACATTACTGAGCAGTACAGCATGATAGATTTTGCCAAGCTCAATGTAATCGTTCTGTGAGCGCGCACCTTCGCACAGTGCATTGAAATCAAACCAGGCTACATCTTCACACAGACGCCGCGCCTGCAGTTTGCGACCATTGATCTCTATCTGGGCACCATACTGCTCTTCCTCCAGGTCGGGCGCGAGGCTTTCAAAACTGCGACTCAGGCTCTCGTCTGCAGCTGCATCCAGCGGCCAATGGTAGAGTTCGGCCTGCTCCAGCGCGCGCAGACGATAGTCGACTCCCCCGTCCACATTGACCACTTCGGTGAAACGCTTGAGCATATCAATGGCCGGCAGAAAACGCTGACGCTGCAGACCGTCCTTGTAGAGCCCGTCAGGAACGATATTGGAAGTTGCCACCAGTGACACTCCATTGTTGAACAGCTCTTGCATCAATCCACCCAGAATCATCGCATCGGTAATATCGGACACGAAAAACTCATCAAAGCAGATGATGCGTGCCTCCTGCGCATACTTGCGACCAATTTCAGTCAGCGGGTTCTTGGTTCCATCCAGCGCTTTGAGCTCATGGTGCACCCTCTGCATGAAGCGGTGAAAGTGGGTCCGCATCTTGCGCTCAAACGGCAGACTGTCATAGAAGGTATCCATCAAATAGGTTTTGCCCCGTCCGACACCACCCCAGAAATACAACCCCTTGATCGGCTCCTGTGGCGTACGCTTGATCCTTCCGCCCAAACGCTGCATCAGACCGGGCTTTGGCGCCCGTTCAGCCGCTACCAGCTCATCGTACAGGCGCTGCAGATGGCCGACCGCCATCTCCTGAGTCGAATCATAGGAGAAGTCTTCACGTTCCAGGTCTTTACGGTATCGTTCAAGCGGGGTCATCTTCAGTCTGCACCTCTGGTCAGTTTATGAACGCCACAACGGGGGCGAACTTTACTGCTGCAGACCGGTTTTCGCAAATCCGCAACACGGCCGTTACGCAAGCCGCCGTATTCAAGGTCACCCCAGCCCGAATATTCGTACCAACACCGGCACCAGAAAAGCGGTCAGCAACCCGGTCATTCCCATCGCAAGCCCGGAAAAAGCACCGGCCAGCGTACTGAACTCAAAAGCATACGCCGTACCAAAACCATGAGCTGAAACCCCCAGGGTAAACCCCTTCACGGCATCATCCTCGATTTTGAGCAACCGAAAAAGCGGGGGCGCAACAATGCATCCGATGGCGCCGGTAATCAGTACCAGACCCGCTGCCAACGAAGGATAACCACCAATTTTCTCGGCAATCCCGATGGCGATCGGTGAAGTCACGGATTTGGGTGCCAATGACAAAAGCATCCCTTCGGATGCGCCCAATGCCCAGGCCACAAGGATGGCCGATGCACTGGCGGTTACCGCGCCGCACAAACACGCAACCAGTAACGGCACCAACATTTTCTTGACCCGTTCAAAATGGTCATACAGCGGTACTGCGAGGGCGACTGTTGCTGGCCCCAGCAAAAAATGAATGAACTGGGCACCACTAAAATAGGTGTCATAGTCCGTTCCGGTCAGCTGGAGAAAAACAATGATCAGCGACAGTGCTACCAGCACAGGGTGTAGCAGAGGCGTGCCTCCCACCCTCCGATTAAGCCAACTACTGAACAGAAAAGTGGCAATGGTGACAATAATCCAGAACAGGGGCTTGGCGGCAAAATAGACCCAAAAGCTACTCATCGCCGTTCCTCCAATGCGGCCATATCCAGCTTACGAGTCAATCGTTTCAGTACCAGCGCCGTCACCAGTACCGTGACGACTGTACTGACTACCAGCGCCACCATAATAATCAGCCACTCAGCCGCAATCAGCTCGGCATGCACCATTAAACCAACACCAGCCGGAACAAACAGTAACGTCAGATGGCGCAACAAACCTTCGGATGGCTGCCGGATCAGGTCCGGCACTTGTCGCTTGATCACCAGCCCTACCAGCAGCAGTACCATGCCCATTACCGGCCCGGGTACCGGAAGCTCCAACGCCAACACCACCCACTCACCCAGCAGCTGACAAATCAGCAGCACCATCAACCCAATCAGCATATCCCCCCCTTTTTCACTGTTATCAGCGTTGAGGAGTGTACTTATTTTCTTAACAAAATACCTCTCGCCTATTGGCAATCAGGCACCGGCTCTCTATAATGCGCCCCGTTCCTGATTGAGGCGCTCCCACGCCATCCTCCAATCAGAACAATTACTTAGCTTCAGCTTTGTCGGGGTGTAGCTCAGCCTGGTAGAGCACTGTCTTCGGGAGGCAGGGGTCGTAGGTTCAAATCCTGTCACCCCGACCACTTGCTGAATCTAGGTATTGCGTCGGGGTGTAGCTCAGCCTGGTAGAGCACTGTCTTCGGGAGGCAGGGGTCGTAGGTTCAAATCCTGTCACCCCGACCAATCTTCTTTCCCGCCTTTCATCATATTCAATACTGATCACTGCGTGAGACTCAGGTAGAATTTCGCCTTTCCCGTAATCTGTGGATATCTCACTCATGCTGGACAGGATATTTAAGCTCAAAGAGCATAACACCTCCATCAAGACTGAAGTCATTGCCGGAATCACCACCTTTCTGACAATGGCCTACATCATTTTTGTGAACCCCTCGATGCTGGCCAGTACCGGAATGGATGCAGGCGCCGTATTTGTCGCCACCTGCCTTGCAGCGGCCATCGGTTGTTTTGTGATGGGATTTTGGGCCAACTACCCAATCGCGCTTGCACCCGGCATGGGCCTGAATGCCTTTTTCAGCTTTACCGTTGTCGGACAGATGGGCTACAGCTGGGAAACCGCACTGGGTGCCGTATTCATTTCCGGCGTCTGCTTTTTCCTGCTGTCAGTTTTCCGCATTCGCGAGTGGATCATCAATAGCATCCCACTGGCACTGAAAGCAGGCATTGGCGCAGGCATCGGTCTGTTTCTGGGTTTTATCGGCCTCAAGAACGCAGGCATTGTGGTGGACAACCCCGCCACTCTGGTCACTATCGGAGACATGGGACAATGGGGTGCGATCATGGCCTGCATCGGTTTTGTTCTGATTGCTGCTCTGTATTACCGCCAGGTTACCGGGTCTGTCATGATCGGCATTCTCGCCATCACTCTGGTCAGCCTGATAGCAGGCCAGACAGAGTTCAACGGCGTATTTTCCGCCCCACCGTCCCTCGCCCCCACCCTTGGCCAACTGGACATAGCCGGCGCTCTCAGCATTGGCCTGGTCAGTGTTATCTTCTCATTCCTGTTTGTGGACCTGTTTGACACCTCGGGCACACTCATCGCGGTAGCTCAGAAAGGCAAGCTGCTGACGCCCGATGGCAAACTGCCACGCCTGGGCCGCGCCCTGATGGCAGACTCCACCGCTACCATGGCTGGTTCGGTCATGGGCACCTCAACGACCACCAGCTATGTCGAATCCGGCGCAGGCATCGCTGCCGGCGGGCGCACCGGCCTCACGGCTGTCGTTGTGGGCATCCTGTTTCTGGCCTGCCTGTTCATGTCACCGTTGGCAGGCACCATTCCGGCCTATGCCACTGCCCCTGCCCTTCTGTTCGTTGCCGTGCTGATGACTCACAGCCTGATCCAGATAAACTGGGATGACATCACCGAAGCCGCGCCCGTTGTCATCGCCGCCGTCAGCATGCCGCTGACATTTTCCATCACTACCGGTATCGCCTTTGGTCTGATCTCATACACCGCGATCAAAGCACTGAGTGGGCGCTTTGATCAGCTTAATCCGGCGCTTTGGATACTGTCCGCCCTGTTCATCGTTAAAATGGCGTTTTACGGCTAGAGGCACGCGAGTTTATCCCGGTCCTGCACCGCGCTATGGCACAACGAAAAAAGGGGTGAAGATCACTGGATCTTCACCCCTTTTTTATTGCCGTATTTCCAAGCCTTGCCGATTACAGCAGGTCAGAGCACCAGACGACGGATATCGCTCAGCAGCCCGTTCAGGTCGGTCAGGAAACGACCGGCATCACCACCGTTGATGGCACGGTGATCGTAGGACAGGCACAGTGGCAGCATCAGGCGCGGCTCGAACTCCTTGCCATTCCAGCGCGGCTTGATATCCGCCTTGGAGATACCGAGGATCGCCACCTCCGGCGCATTGACGATCGGCGTAAAACCATTGCCGCCGATACCGCCGAGACTGGAGATGGTGAAGCAGGCACCCTGCATTTCGTTCGGCTTCAGCTTGCGATCCTTGGCCTTGCCGGCCAGCTCGGTCGCTTCGCGTGCCAGATCGTAGACGCTCTTCTGATCTGCATCCTTGATCACCGGCACCATCAGACCGTTCGGTGTATCCACTGCGATACCGATATTGACGTACTTCTTGTAGACAATGTGCTCACCATCATGATGCAGCGATGCATTGAATTTCTGGTGACGCTTGAGCGCAATGGCACAGGCCTTGATCATGAACGGCAGCGGGGTCAGCTTGACGCCTTCCTTCGCAGCCGCGTCCTTCATCTCCTTTCGGAAAGCCTCAAGCTCAGTGATATCGGCATCATCAAACTGAGTCACGTGCGGAATATTCAGCCAGCAGCGCGACATGTTGTCACGGGTGATTTTGTCCACCTTGCTCAGCTTAACCATCTCGGTTTCACCGAACTTGCTGAAGTCCACCGCCGGAATGGCCGGAATACCACTGCCGCCGGTCACGGCAGCCGGACCTTTTTCGCTCAGCTGCTTCAACGCAGACTTCACATAGGCTTGAACATCTTCCTTCAGGATACGACCCTTACGGCCCGTACCGGAGACATTGGCCAACTCGACGCCAAACTCACGTGCCAGTGCACGCACGGCCGGGCCAGCATGTACCTTGCGGTTCTTCTGCTCAAGCGCTCCAAGATCCACATTCTTATCCGCTGCCGGAGCAGCCGACTTGGCAGGTGCAGCAGCCGATGCAGACTTGGCAGCGGGCGCTGATGCAGCCTTGGAAGTGTCAGCCTTGGAGGCTGCGGCAGGAGCACCCGCCACTTCCAGCTCAATGATCACATCACCTTCATTGACCTTATCGCCCTCACTGATACTGACAGACTTGACCCTGCCACCTTTCGGAGCCGGCACTTCCATAGAAGCCTTGTCGGTTTCAAGTGTGATCAGGCTGTCACCTTCCGCGATCTCGTCACCGGCTTTGACCAGCACTTCGATCACGTCTACATCGCTGGCACCGGACAGGTCCGGAACGGTCACTTGTTCCACACCACCGGATGCAGCTGCAGGCGCAGATTCAGCTGCAGACTCAGAAGTAGACGGTGTCACCGATGCATCAGCAGCCGGAGTGTCACTTTGGCCAGATCCGGACGCGCCGCCACTGACTTCAAGCTCGAGCAGCAGGTCGCCTTCATTAACCTGATCGCCTTCCTTAATCTTCATGGAAACAACCTTACCACCCATCGGGGCTGGCACTTCCATTGAAGCCTTATCGGTTTCCAGAGTAATCAGACTATCGCCTTCAGCGATTTCATCGCCGGCCTTGACCAGCACTTCGATCACATCCACATCAGATGCGCCGGAGAGATCCGGTACCAGCACCTGCTCAATGCGGCTGCCGGAATCAGACGTGGGCGCCGCCTGTTTGGTCGCTTCGGGCTCAGATGCCGGCGCCGACTCTTCCGCCTTCGTCGCTGCAGACTCACCAGACGCCGCTGGCTCAGAGCCGCCCTCCGCGTCCGTTTCCAGCTCCAGAATCACGTCACCCTCGTTACAGGTGCTGCCTTCTGAAACAACAATTTTCTTCACCACACCCGCGTGGGTGGAGGGGACTTCCATGGAGGCCTTATCAGTCTCCAGCACGATCAGAGAATCACCCTCGGCGATGGTGTCGCCCTCTTTGACACATACTTCGATGATGTCGACGTTTTCGCTACCGCCGATATCAGGCACTTTAATGGTAGTGGTAGTCACAATAATTCCTCTCGCTTAACCAGTCAGATGTTCACTCGCCTGCCACTTACAGTGTCCAGGGCGCCGGCTTTTCCGGGTTGATGTTGAACTTCTGAATGGCCTTGGCGACAACCGAAGCCTCCAGCTTGCCCTCTTCCTGCAGTGCTTTCAGCGCCGCAACAGTGACGTAGTAGCGGTTAACCTCAAAGAATTCACGCAGCTTGCCACGGGTATCAGAACGACCAAAGCCGTCAGTACCCAGTACCTTGTAGCGACGCGGAATGTACTCACGCAGCTGATCGGCATACAGACGCATATAATCGGTGGACGCCACAACCGGGCCTTCACGACCTTCCAGGCACTCTTCCACATAGGACTTGCGTACTTCCTCTTCCGGGTGCAGCAGGTTCCAACGGCTGGTTGCCTGAGCATCACGACGCAGTTCGTTGATGGAAGTTGTGCTCCATACGTCCGCCTCGACACCAAACTCTTCACGCAGAATCACGGCTGCTTCGCGCACTTCGCGCAGAATCGAGCCACAGCCCATCAGCTGCACCTTGAGATCGGAGTCCTTGCCCTCTTCCAGCAGGTACATGCCCTTGATGATGCCCTCTTCGGCACCCTGCGGCATCTCCGGATGCTGGTAGTTCTCGTTCAGCGTGGTGATGTAATAGAAACGATTTTCCTGTTCCTGATACATGCGACGCAGGCCATCCTGCACGATCACCGCCATTTCGTAGCCGTAGGTCGGATCGTAGGACACACAGTTCGGGATCATCTGTGCCATCAGGTGACTGTGGCCATCCTGGTGCTGCAGACCCTCACCATTCAGAGTGGTACGGCCGGAGGTGGCGCCGATCAGGAAACCGCGCGCCTGAGAATCACCCGCTGCCCAAGCCAGGTCCATAATGCGCTGGAAGCCAAACATGGAGTAGAAAATGTAGAACGGCACCATGGTGCAGTTGTTGTTGGCGTATGAGGTCGCCGCCGCAATCCAGGCAGACATGGCACCGGCTTCATTGATCCCTTCCTGCAGGATCTGACCGCTCTTGGACTCCTTGTAGTACATGATCTGGTCGGAGTCATGCGGAACGTAGCGCTGACCTTCAGAGGAGTAAATTCCCAGCTGACGGAACATGCCTTCCATACCGAAGGTTCGTGCTTCGTCCGGTACGATCGGCACCACACGCTGCCCCATGCTCTTGTCCTTGACCAGCGTGCTGAGCACACGGTTCAGCGCCATCTGAGTCGAAAGGGTTCGCTCTCCGCTGGATTTAAGCTGCCCGGAAAAGGCATCAAGCCCGGGAATTTCCAGCTGTTCAAACTCGGTACGACGTGCCGGATAGAAACCGCCAAGCTGCTTGCGGCGCTCCAGCATGTACTTCATCTCAGGCGAGTCCGGCGACGGACGGTAATACGGCACTTCCTTCAGCTGATCATCAGACAGCGGAATGTTGAAGTTATCACGGAACGCCTTGAGATCGTCCAGTGCCACCTTCTTCAGTGAGTGGGTATCATTCTTGGCCTGGCCGGACTGGCCTGTGCCGTAACCCTTGACGGTCTGAGCCAGAATAACGGTAGGCTGGCCCTTGTTGTTCATCGCCTCATGGTAGGCTGCGTACACCTTGTAGGGGTCGTGGCCACCACGGTTGAGTTTCATGATCTCGTCATCGGACATGTCCTTCACCAACTCGAGCAACTCCGGGTATTTGCCGAAGAAATGCTCGCGGGTGTAGGCACCGCCGTTGGCCTTGTAGTTCTGCAACTCACCGTCGCAGACTTCATTCATGCGCTTGGTCAGCAGACCGGTGGTATCGCGCTCAAACAGCGGATCCCAGTGACGCCCCCACAGGACCTTGATCACGTTCCAGCCCGCGCCCTTGAATACGCCTTCAAGCTCCTGCACGATCTTGCCGTTGCCGCGTACCGGGCCATCAAGACGCTGCAGGTTACAGTTGATCACGAATACCAGGTTTTCCAGCTGCTCGCGCCCTGCCAGTGAAATGGCCCCCAGTGTTTCCGGCTCGTCACACTCACCATCACCCAGGAATGCCCACACCTTGCGGTTACCGCGCTTGACCAGATCCCGCGCAGACAGGTAACGCATCACGTGCGCCTGGTAGATCGCCTGAATCGGGCCGAGACCCATGGAAACGGTCGGGAACTGCCAGAAGTTCGGCATCAACCAGGGGTGCGGATAGGAGGACAGACCATTGCCATCCACTTCACGGCGGAAGTTGTCCAGCTGCTCTTCTGTCAGACGACCTTCAAGGTAAGCACGCGCATAAATACCCGGTGAGATGTGTCCCTGGAAGAACACCATGTCGGATTCGCGATCGCCTTCAGGGCCATGAAAAAAGTAGTTAAAACCGATATCGTAGAGTGTTGCAGAGGAGGAGAAGCTGGAGATATGACCGCCGAGTGCGTCTTCATTGTCATTGGCACGCATGACCATTGCCATTGCGTTCCAGCGAATGAAGGAACGAATGCGTCGTTCCATGAACAGATCACCCGGCATGCGCACTTCATCGCGAGGTGAGATGGTGTTTACGTATGGGGTGTTAAGCGTGGTGGCATCCTGCACACCGAGCGCTGCAGCCCTGGAACCGAGTTCGCGCATGAGGTAACGCGCACGTTCGTCACCGTCGTTTTTGGCGACGGATTCGAGAGCATCCATCCATTCCTGGGTTTCGATTGGATCGATATCTTCAATCATGTCTCGCACTTTGCCTTCTCCGATCACTTGTAAGCGTGGATGTGCCAAGACTGGCCTGATACTGGCATGGATTACACGCCGGAGCACCCCGGGCCGTCCCGGTTGTTATGATTTTGTGTGTAGTAATACTACAATTACTCCCAAGCACTGTCCAGATAGCGCATTTTCCTAGGCATCAACCCGTATTTCGAGCGGGCTTGATGTAGTATTTTGACAATGTCAAGTTGCATCCTCATGACTCAGGTTAGCGCGTCTGAGCGCTCTTTCCAGTCGAGTCTGCTCTCTGCCCCGCTCAAGCAACACCTCTTCCACATATGCCAGATGGTCATGGGCAGCCTGACGTGCCGTTTCAGGATCACCCGCCAAAATCGCCTGCAGCAGCAGATAGTGCTGGTCATGGATTCGTCCGCGCATATCATGTTTGGGATAAATCTGCTCAAGGTTGTCCCAAATGTGCTGACGCAGCAGGGTAAACAGGGCACGCATCATGTGCAGCAGCACCACGTTATGGGTCGCGGCGGCAATCGCCAGATGAAACTCGACATCAGCGGCCACTTCTCGGTCGAAAGATTTCTGCTCATGGAACTGTTGCAACTCATCAAAACGAGCCTGAATTTCCAGTTTGTCTGCAGCCGTGGAACGAAGCGCCGCATAGTAGGCACTGACGCCTTCCAGTGCATGGCGAAACTCCAGCAGATCATACTGTGACTCGGGATGGGTTCGGAACAGTTCCAGCAGAGGATCAGACAAACTGCCGCCAATCTCTTCCGACACAAAAGTGCCACCACCCTGACGACTG
This sequence comes from Marinobacterium sp. MBR-111, assembly GCF_040547585.1. Classification (NCBI taxonomy): domain Bacteria; kingdom Pseudomonadati; phylum Pseudomonadota; class Gammaproteobacteria; order Oceanospirillales; family Oceanospirillaceae; genus Marinobacterium; species Marinobacterium sp. MBR-111. The sequence goes on along the minus strand of NZ_JBEPQA010000006.1, from coordinate 174,210 downwards.
TTCAGTAGCCCACGCGCAGCCAGTTTCTGCATCGCCTCGCGCAACGAAGGACGAGAGACATCAAACTGTTTGGCCAGCTCTCGTTCCGGTGGCAGGCGCTGCCCCGGCTTGAGCGTACCCTCCAGAATCATCGTTTCAAGCTGCTGCATGATGACATCTGAAATTTTTGGCTGTTTGACTCGCTGATACGACATGACGCGTGGTTGACCCAGTGGATAAGTTTAAGCCTCAACATAAATTGGCTTGACCAATTATTCAAGCATCTGTTTTTTCCTATTGCCTGTTTAATGAGCAATTGACAGCCAAACAGGATCACAATAAAGTCTGAAAAATAAATATGGATAATTGGTCTTACCAATTTGAGGCGCTTAAACATGCAGGCTCGCTATCAGGCAATTCTCGACCAGCTCAAAACCTTTATTCCGAAGCAGCGGCTGATCAGCGATCCACTGCGAACCCTGGCTTATGGTACGGATGCCAGTTTCTATCGCCTGATTCCACAGCTGGTTGTGCGCGTGGAAAATGAGCAGGAAGTCATCAAGCTAATCAGCCTGGCCAACGCGCACGCCTTACCTCTCACTTTCAGGGCAGCCGGTACAAGTCTGTCAGGCCAGGCCGTAACCGATTCCATACTGGTCCAGCTGGGGGATGGGTGGAATGGCCACAAAATCAACGCCGATGCCAGTGAAATACGCCTGCAACCCGGTGTCATTGGTGCCCATGCCAACCGTTATCTGGCACCTTTTCAGCGCAAGATCGGACCAGACCCCGCCTCCATCAACGCCGCCAAAATTGGCGGCATTGCCGCCAACAATGCCAGCGGCATGTGTTGTGGTACGGCGCAGAACAGTTATCGCACGCTCGCCAGCATGCGTATGATTCTGTCCGATGGCAGCGTTCTTGACACTGGTAACCCGGAGTCTGTCGAGCAGTTCCGGCAACAGCACCGCTGCATGCTCAACGCGCTTGGATCACTGGCAGAGCTGACTCGCTCAAATACATCCTTGCGCCAGAAAATCGAACACAAATATCGGCTCAAGAACACTACCGGCTATTCGCTCAACGCACTGATCGACTTTGGTGACCCGATCGATATTCTTCAGCACTTGATGATTGGATCCGAGGGGACGCTGGGCTTCATTTCCGAGATCACCTACAAAACCGTACCCGAACATCCCTGCAAGGCCTCCGCCCTGGTGTTTTTCAATGATGTACGCACCACATGCGAGGCTGTCGCACTGCTCAAGGCAACACCGGTCGCCGCCGTCGAGCTGATGGATCGCGCCGGCCTGCGCTCGGTCGAAAACAAGCCCGGCATGCCGGACTTCATGCGCGAACTGCCCGATGATGCCGCGGCACTGCTGATTGAAACCCGCGCAGAAACCGCTGCAGTACTGCAGCAGCAAATTGATGTTATCTGCGCCAGCCTGATCCATCTTGAAACCCTGAGACCGGTTGAGTTCAGCACAGATCCGGACGAATGTGCGCGTTACTGGGCGATCCGCAAGGGCCTTTTCCCTGCCGTAGGCGCCGTGCGTGAAACCGGCACTACCGTCATCATTGAGGATGTCGCTTTCCCGGTTGAGCGCCTCGCGGATGCCGTTGCCGATCTGCACCGGCTGTTCCTGCGCTGGGAGTACCCCGAAGCCCTGATTTTTGGCCATGCATTGGAAGGCAACCTTCACTTTGTGTTCACACAATCGTTTGACACTCAGGAGGCTCTGATAAGGTATGAAGGGCTGATGGACGATGTCGCCAAGCTGGTGGTCGAAGTTTATGGTGGTTCACTCAAGGCAGAGCATGGCACCGGGCGCAACATGGCTCCCTATGTCGAACTGGAGTGGGGCACCGACGCATATGAACTGATGTGGGAACTCAAACAACTACTTGATCCAACCGGCATTCTCAACCCCGGCGTCATACTCAACCGCGATCAGCAGGTACACCTGAAAAACCTTAAACCCCTGCCCGCCGCCAACCCGCTGGTAGACAAGTGCATTGAGTGCGGTTTTTGTGAGCCGGTTTGCCCCTCGCGAGACCTGACTCTGACACCGCGCCAGCGTATCGCGGTCTGGCGCGAGATTCAGCGGCTTGAGCGCAGCGGCGATGATGCAGAGCGCCTGCGTCAGTTGAAAAAGGACTACGACTATCAGGGCGATACAACCTGTGCCGCCTGTGGTCTGTGTTCAACCAGCTGTCCTGTCGGTATCAATACCGGTGACCTGACCCGTGAAATTCGTCACTTTCACAATGAGTCCCATGAAAACACTGCCGCCTGGATTGCCAGCCACTATGGAGGCGCCATGCGTCTTAGCAAGGCCGCTTTCCGCATCGCCGATACTACACACCGGTTGATCGGCACATCAGCCATGAGCGGCCTGACGCGTGGTCTGCGCAAGATCAGTGGTAACCGGGTACAGCAGTGGACCCCAGCCATGCCGACCGCGGCTCCCGCTCTCTCCGCTACCCGCGGTAACCACAGCACCGGTGCCACAGGGCAGGTCGTTTACCTGCCCAGCTGCGCCAGCCGTACCATGGGGCCCATGCGCGGGGCGGCAGACAAATCCTCGCTGGCAGACAAAACAATCACACTGCTGGAAAAAGCCGGCTTTGAGGTCATTCTGCCGACTCAAGCTGACGGGCTCTGCTGCGGCATGCCCTTTCAATCCAAGGGCATGTTTGAGGCAGCTGAACAAAAGCGCAACGAGCTTAATCGTGTCTTGATGAACTTGACCCGCCAAGGCACCATTCCAGTGTATTCAGACACTAGCCCCTGCTCTTTGCGACTGCAGGAAGGACTCGATCCGGCTCTGCAGTTATTTGACAGCATTGAGTTCCTGGACCGTTTCGTACTGCCGCAGCTGATTATTGATCCGATAGAAGGTCCCGTTGCTCTGCATGTCACCTGCAGCACCACAAGGATGGGACTGGCAGAGCCGCTTAAGCGCATTCTATCTGCCTGTTGCCGCAACCTGGTGATGCCCGAGCAGATAACCTGTTGTGGCTTTGCGGGTGACAAGGGTTTTACCACACCTGAATTGAATGCTTCGGCACTGCGCACACTGAAAGACTCGGTCGCCCACTGCAGTGAAGGCTATTCAACAAGTCGCACCTGTGAGATTGGCCTCAGCTACCACAGTGGTATTGAATACCGTTCTCCGGTGTACCTGATTGATCAGTGTTCAAGGCCAAGACAACCCTGATTACCGCCTCTGCATCGATCATGGCAAATCCTGTACACTGTGCAGTTCGATAGGACCGCCCTACCGGTCGCTGGTATCTGCAGGATTAAGGAAAGGATATGGAGAGCACGGTTTACACACTGCTGGAACGGATCTTTCAGACCGTATTCCCGCTGGTTGCCATCGTCAGCGTGGGCTATTTCTATGCCCGCTGGCGCAACACTGACATGTCGATCGCCAACCGAATCAACATCGATGTATTTTGCCCCGCACTGATCTTTTCGGTCATGTCTGCAAAATCCTTCGATTTGCCAACCTACTCCATGCTGGCCATTGGGGCCGCTGTGGTTGTACTGGGATCGGGGTTGTTGCTACTGCCTGTTTGCCGCCTAATGGGTGTCAAGGGCAAGACGTTTCTCCCCCCCATGATGTTCAACAACAGCGGCAACCTTGGCATACCACTGCTGGTACTCGCGTTTGGCGAGCAGGCATTGCCAGCCGCTGTTGTACTTTTTCTGGTGGAAAACCTGCTTCACTTCACGGTGGGCACCTACATGCTGGACCATCGTACCAACCCTCTGAACGTGCTGCGCATGCCAATGATCATCGCCACCATTGCCGGATTACTGGTCAGCAGCTTCAATGTTACGCTGCCCACAACCGCACAGGTCCCTATTGATATGCTGGGTCAGATCGCGATCCCACTGATGCTGTTTGCGCTTGGCGTACGGATGACCAGCGTGGACTTTACCCACTGGAGAGTTGGGGTGTGGGGGGCCATACTCGCTCCACTGAGCGGCATCGCGGTAGCGCTTATGTTATACCCGATACTGAATTTGCCCGCCGAATATTTTGCCTATCTGCTGATCTTCGGCGCCTTGCCGCCGGCAGTACTGAATTACATGATCGCAGAACGCTACAATCAGGAGCCACATCTGGTTGCATCGATTGTACTGATCGGCAATATCGGAAGCCTTGTCACCATTCCGGTGGTGCTCGCATTCGTACTTTAGAACGGGCAGCGGCAGGCGGTTTTGCCTGCCTGAGAGTATGGATCAGGGAGTGATGGCAAGGGGTCAGCGGGGTTCGATGATAATCTGAGTGCGATTTTTCTCGATCGTGGCAGCGCCGATGCCCTTTACGTCAGTCAATTGATCGACACTGACGAAAGGACCATTGGCTTCACGATACGCAACAATTGCTTCAGCCTTTGCAGGCCCAACACCATTAAGAGAAGTTGCAATTTCAGCGGCTGTAGCCGTATTGATATCAATCGGTTCAGCGGCCATGGACAGGGGTGAGAACAGGAGCGCACCGGCGAGAGCGGCGGCAGACAGCAGGCGTTTGATCATGACTTTCTCCTTGTCATATGGAAGCCAGTCACTCCCTGACCGGCTCTAATACTCTAAGTCCATCACACTGTAATTTACAACCCTTACAGACCATCCATTGATCCGGATCAGGATTGGAATATCAGCCCAGCGCTGCCAAAACCTCTTCACGAATCTCGGCAGCAACGGTTAAGGGTGCTTCCGCTTGGGTGATCGGGCGACCAACCACCAGGTAATCACTGCCAGCAATAATCGCCTGTGCCGGGGTCATGATCCGACGCTGATCTCCCTGCTCGGCTGAAGCGGGACGTATTCCGGGTGTCACCAGCGCAAAATCGCCTGTGACAGCCGCCCGAATTGCAGCAACCTCCTGTGCTGAGCACACAACACCGTCCAAACCACTGCTGTGCGTCAGCCTGGCCAATCGCACCACCTGCTCCAGCGGGTCGATATCCAGACCGACCTCGGCCAGATCACCCCGCTCCATACTGGTCAGAACGGTCACTGCGATCAGCAGGGTACTGGCACCATTGACCTTGTCCAGCGCCTCGCGCGAGGCCTCCATCATGCGCCGGCCACCGGAAGCATGCACATTGACCATCCACACGCCCAGTTCGGCTGCCGCCTGCACGGCATGTGCCGTTGTATTGGGGATATCGTGAAACTTCAGATCCAGGAACACATCAAAGCCAAGTTTCTGCAAGGCCTCTACGATGGATGGACCACAGCGCGTGAACAGTTCCTTGCCTACCTTGACGCGGCATAGTGCCGGATCAAGCTGTTGCGCCATCTGCAGGGCAGCCACCCGATCGGGATAATCAAGGGCCACGATGATTCTGTTGGTATCGAGGGTCATGCTCTTCTCTCTTATTCGCCTTCCAGTCCCTGGATCGGCCGAGTGCTACTCCACTGCTTGCAGGAGGGACACTGCCAATGCAGCGTACGACCGGCAAAACCGCAGTGGTTACATTGATAAACGGGCTTGCTTTGCTCCAGCTGGCCAGTCAGGCCGCGCAACACTGTCAGGCTTTGACGTGCACTGCTGGAACCATACTCAATATGCATGTCGATCAGGCGGTTAAAGCCCTTTATCGAGGGACGTTTCTTCAGCTCTTCTGTCAGAAAGACACCAGCCGCAAACACGTCCTTCTGGCTGCGAATGCGATCGGCCAGTGCAATGATTACACTGGCAGAGGGTGCCTTGCTGAGACAGGCACGCAGATAGCCTTCAAACTCTGCCAGCGAACCCAGCTCACTGTAGCAGCGCTGTAACAGCGGTATTGTTTCGGAAACCAGCAACACATCCTGTTCAAGTACCTGCTTGAGACTCTTGATCGCATGTCGCCAGCGCCCGGCCTCGATTTGAAGTTTCGCTCGTATAAGACTGGCTCTGGCACAATTCGGGTCATACAACAGGGCCTGACGCAGGAAGCGTTCGGCTTCGGCATCACCCTGCCGTGACAGGCGCTGAGCCAACTCACAGCAATAATGCGCAAGCTCATGCCTGATTTCGCGCAACTCCTGAGTCTGCAACTGGCTGGCGGTATCCAGTGCCTGCCGCCACTCACCCTCTTTTTCGTAAAGCTTGATCAAAAGCGTTTGCGCCTTGCGCTTCATCTCTTGACCGCCAGCCTGACGAATAATATCCGACAACAGGTTTTCAGCCCGATCGAGCAGGCCGATGGCATCATAGTCGCGCGCCAGGGCCATCTGGATACGCAAAAAGTCCTGCTGACTCAGGTCAGGCCGTGCAAGCAGCTTTTGGTGAATGCCGATCGCACGTTCAACATCGCCCTTGCGTCGAAACAGCTTCGCCAGAGTGAGGTGTGCCGGAATGGTATCGGAGTTGATTTCAAGGGCACGGATGAAGCTCTCGATCGCCTCATCGGTTTTTTCGCTGATCAGGTAATCGAGGCCGATGAAGTACTCGCGACTCAGATTAACCTTGCGTTCCTGCTCAAGCTGCGCCGAACGGTTTTGGGATCGCCCCAACCACCAGCCAGCTCCCACTGCCAGAAACAGGGGAACAATAAGCAGATAATCCGCACTCATTTCAGGTACTGTCTTTCAGGCCAGCCGTGCGCAACTGGTCCAGCTCCTTGCGAAAGGCAACCACCTTGCGTTGAGAAGAGTGGAGCCTCGTTTTAAGGGACAGAATGGTCAAAATGCTCAGCACAATGCCGCACAGGGCGCCCAGAACAAAAGTCGCAATCAACCAGAGTGACAGACTTGCCTGCGGCAGCTGAAAGAACACCAGATCAATGGTGACCTGATCTGTGTTGTGAATGGTGAACAGAATACCGACACCGATAACGATCAGCCCCAGCACTATGGTAATCAGGTTTTTAAGCCAGTTCACTCGTAATTCCTCTGCGTTGTACCGCCCCGGTACAAGAGATCAATAGCCGGTCTTGAGTCCTTCATTGACCTGATCTCTCAGTTCCTTGCCAGGCTTGAAGTGGGGAACGTGCTTGGCCGGCAAGGGTACCGCTTCGCCGGTTTTCGGGTTCCGCCCCATTCTCGGTGCCCGATAGTGTAACGAGAAGCTGCCAAAACCGCGAATCTCAATGCGCTCACCGGTAGAGAGTGCATCGGTCATGTGATCCAGCATGGTTTTCACTGCCAGCTCCACATCTTTCACAGACAGCTCAGGATGCGCGTCTATCAAGCGCTCGATCAACTCAGACTTGGTCATAACACCTCCGGTTGAGACCAGGTTCCGCACCCGGCCCCGGGTGCGGAGTCGAACTTGAGCCGTTGGCTCAGGAGTCCTGTTTTTTCATCTGTTCCTTGATCAGGTCACCGATGGTCTTCGGACCTGCGTCCTCAACCGGCTGCTCCTGAACGGACTTCATCGCCTGACGGGTCTGCTCCTGTTCCAACTGACGCACCGACAGGTTAAGTGTTCGGTTACGGCGATCGACACTCTGAACTGCCGCTTCGAGTTGATCACCTGATTTAAGCTCAGTAGTCAGATCAGCGATGTGGTCATGCGAAAGCTCCGCGACCTTGAGCACACCTTCAACACCCTCGGCAAGCTCTACCAAAGCCTGGCGCGGCGTTACCTCACGAATAGTACCCCTGACACGGCTGCCCTTCGGATGCTGATCGGCATACTCTGTGAAGGGATCGGAATCGAGCTGCTTGATACCCAGCGCAACTCGCTCACGCTCCGGATCAATCGACAGCACAACGGCTTCGACCTCATCCCCCTTGTTGTACGCCTTCATCGCTTCTTCGCCCGGCAGGTCCCATGACAGGTCGGAGAGATGGACCAGACCGTCAATGCCGCCATCAAGCCCGATAAAGACACCAAAATCGGTAATGGAGCGCACCCGCCCCTTGAGCCGGTCACCCTTGGCAAACTGACTGGAGAAGGCTTCCCAGGGGTTCGGCTGGCACTGTTTCATACCCAGTGATATACGCCGGCGCTGCTGATCGATATCGAGGATCATGACTTCGATCTCTTCCCCTACCTGAACTGCCTTGGAGGGGTGAATATTCTTGTTGGTCCAGTCCATTTCGGACACATGCACCAAACCTTCAACGCCGGTACTGATCTCCGCGAAGCAACCGTAATCGGTCAAGTTGGTAACCCGCGCCTTGACCTTGCTGCCAACGGTATATTCCTTGGTCAGCTGATTCCAGGGATCTTCCTGCAGCTGCTTCAGACCCAGAGAAACGCGCTTGCGCTCAGGATCGTATTTCAGCACCTTCACATCAATTTCATCACCGACGTTGAGTACTTCGCTCGGGTGCTTGACTCGCTTCCAGGCAATATCGGTAATATGGAGCAGGCCGTCGATACCACCCAGATCGATAAAGGCACCGTAGTCGGTAAGGTTCTTGACGATCCCTTTGACCACCAGGCCTTCTTCCATTTTTTCCAGCAGCTTTTCACGTTCCTTGCTGTAGACCTCCTCCAGCACGGCACGGCGAGATACCACCAGATTGTTGCTGCGCTGATCCAGCTTGACGATGCGGAACTCCAGTTCCTGACCTTCAAGGTGAGAGGTATCACGCAGCGGGCGAATATCTACCAGAGAACCTGGCAGGAAGGCATTGAGGCCATTGACCTCGACCGTGAGGCCACCACGCACCCGACCAACGATATGACCATGCACACTTTCGCCTGCCTCGTAGGCCTGCTCCAGCACTCCCCAGGACTCGGCACGCTTGGCACGCTCACGCGAGAGGACAGTCGAGCCAAAGCCATCTTCCAGTGCTTCGAGGGCAACACGTACCTCGTCACCCACCTTCAGATCGACTTCTCCCTTGTCATTACGGAACTGTTCCAGAGGGATAACCCCCTCGGACTTAAGTCCGGCATTGACGATCACAAAGTCATTCTCAATCGCCACAACAGTGCCGGTTACAATGGAACCCGGCGCCATATCCAGCTCTTTCAGACTCTCTTCGAACAGCTCCGCAAAACTTTCGCTCATTACTGATCCTTCCCAGGTTTCGGCTACATCAACGTAGGCCTCTGTGTCTTGCCTCATCCAATACGGCTTGTAACACCTCTTTAATGCTCATCAAGGTGGAATCCAGTATCACCGCATCCGGCGCCGGCTTAAGGGGCGCAACTGCACGATTCATGTCGCGTGCATCACGCGCCTTTATATCGTTCAATATATCACCAAGGCTAGCACCGGGTTCCTTGCTAATCAACTGCTTATAACGTCGTTGTGCACGCTCTTCGGCACTGGCATCAAGGTATATTTTCAAACCGGCCTGGGGGAACACCACCGTGCCCATATCACGACCGTCAGCCACCAGTCCCGGCGCAAGCGCAAAATCACGCTGACGGCTCAACAAGGCCTCACGCACGGGTCCCAGCGCCGCCACTACAGAAGCATCCTCTCCTACCCGCTCGTTACGGATGGCATGGGTCACTTCTTCGCCTTCAAGGATAATCTGAGTATCCCCCCCATCTGTCGCCTTGAAACGCACATCAAGGTGAGCCGCCAGTACTTCCAGCGCCTCTACATCATCCAGCTCAACCCCATGGTGACGGGCAGCCAAAGCGGTTACGCGATACAGCGCACCACTGTCCAGCAGGTGCCAGCCCAACTCGCGTGCCAGCAACTGACAGACTGTTCCCTTGCCCGACCCACTGGGGCCATCCACCGTAATGACGGCGGCCTGTTTTTCCTGGCTGGACATCAGCCCTCCTCCTTATGCACATTCAGACCCAGTCTTTGCATCAACTCGATCAGATCGGGGCATGCTGCCAACAAACAGCCGCCTCCGCCAATTTTGAGTGTATTTTTGCCGCAGAGCCCAGCCGCCAGCGCCGCCATGGCAACCCGGATCTGCCCATTCAACATGATCTCACCACCCTCGATGCACCCACCGGTTACTTCGATTCGGTCATTATCCAGCTTTAGCCGCACACCCAATTGCTGTAACAGCTGCGCTGTTTGCGCCACCGGATCTTCCTCCTTGCGACGCAATCCATCCAGCCCGGTAAATCGGCTGTGTCCCACTGCACAGGCTGCAGCCACCAACAACAGAGGTACCTCGTCGCTGGCCGTGGCAAGATCTGACAGATCCACTGTCACTGCAGACAGTGGCCGCCCCGCCTTGACATGAATATCGGCTACCGGTTCCCCTGCCTGGAGGTGCTGCTCAGACAGTGTAATGACAGCCCCCATGCGCTCAAGCACGCGCAGCGCACCCGCTCGACTGGGATTAATACCCACCCCTTTGAGCAGCAGGTCAGCCCCAGGGCTGAGACTGGCTACCAGCATGAACAGTGTCGCCCAGGACAGGTCGCGCGGAACTTCGATAGGTGTAGCTCGCAGCGATTGAGCAGGTTTAAGGCAGACCTCCCCGGCGTCACTGCTCATATCAACTCCAAGCGCTGACAGCATCCGTTCGGTGTGATCACGTGTCGCCACCGGCTCAACCACTCGGGTTTCACCTTCCGCCCACAACCCTGCCAGCAGCAGCGCTGATTTAACCTGTGCACTGGGCATCGGCAGGGTATAGCGAACACCCCGCAACCTGCGCCCCCCTTTTATTTTCAGTGGCGGGCAGCCGCCAATACCGGTTTCAATATCCGCCCCCATCAGGCGCAGCGGCTCCGCCACACGTGACATATTACGTTGACTCAGGGACTCGTCACCGAACAGCTCGGTATCGAACGGCTGAGCGACCAGCACACCCGCCAAAAGACGCATCGAGGTAGCCGAGTGACCCAGGTAGAGCGGCCCGGGTGGCGGTTTAAGCCCATGCAGGCCAACTCCGTAGATTCTGACCCTGCCCTGATGCGGACCTTCAATGACTACGCCCATATCACGCATTGCCTGCAACGTCGCCAGGCTGTCTTCACTTTCGAGAAAACCACTGATATCCGTTACGCCATCGGCTATGGCCGCAAGAATAATCGCCCTGTGTGAAACCGACTTATCACCCGGCAATACCAGTTCACCTACTGGTGCAGCATCACTGCTGACACGCAAGCTTACTCCAGCCGCATGATCATTCGATGAATAGGCTGACCCCGTCAGTAATCGGGTAAAGTGATCTCGAGCCGCCTTGGCTCGCGTGAAGATTCCCAGCATCGTCTGGCTATCGCCAGTGTCAATGGCACTGCGCAGACGAGTCAGACCGGTGGTATAACGATCAATCTGCGCCAGCACCGCACTTCGATTGGCAACACAGATGTCATGCCACATGGTTGGGTCGCTGGCAGCAATGCGCGTGAAGTCACGAAAGCCGCCTGCGGCATAACGAAAAATATCCAGATTTTCCTCTTCACGCGCCAGTGTATCGACCAACGAAAATGCCAGCAGGTGCGGCAAGTGGCTTGTTGCAGCCAGCACTTCATCATGCCGTTCAACTTCCATCTGCAATACTTCGGCACCTACCGCCTGCCACAGGCGTGCCAACTCAAGCGTGGCATTTGGATCGGTCTCGGGCAGCGGTGTTAGGATCACCTTATGTCGCTCGAACAGGTCAGCATCGGCAGCACGCACACCGCTTTTCTCGGCACCGGCAATGGGGTGCCCAGGAATAAAGGTCGGTGGCAATTGCCCGAACAGACGACGTGCGGCTGCTACCAGGCTTCCCTTGGTGCTGCCGACATCCGTCACCAGTGTGCGCAAACGCAGCCAGGGACGAATCTGTTCAAGCACACTTTCCATCGCCTTGACCGGAACGGCCAGGACGATCAGATCAGCCGCTGACACTTCCGCTTCAAGGTCAGTGGCAACACGATCAATCACACCCAGCTCGAGACCCAGCCGGCACTCCTCCTCACTGCGATCGGCACCCACGATTTCACGAACACAGGAACGAATCTTCAGTGCCTTGGCAAAAGAGCCACCTATCAGCCCCAAGCCAATGATCAGCACTCTGTCGAGCTGGTATTGCGACTTACCCGAGTAGTTCAGCACGCCAGCACCTGTTTGAGTGCCCGCAGGAACCGGTCATTTTCATTTGTCAGACCGATACTGATACGCAGATGCTGAGGCATCCGGTATCCGCCCAATGGCCGCACGATCACGCCTTCATGCAGCAGTGCCTGAAACAGGGGCTGGGCCGGGCGTGCCATATCGGCAGTGATGAAGTTCCCGAACGAGGGGATATAACCGACTCCAAGCTGTTTCAGCCCCTGCTCGAGCTGAGCCATTCCCCTGCGATTAAGCTCGACACTGCGAGCCAGGTAATCACCGTCATCAAGAACAGCCTCAGCAGCCGCAAGCGCGAGATGGGATACATTGAACGGTTGCCGTACACGGTTAAGCAGATCGGTAATCACTGTACTGGCGGCAGCAAAACCGACGCGCAGGCCGGCAAGCCCCCAGGCCTTGGAAAATGTTCGGGTTACCACCAGATTCGGGAACTGAGGCAGTAACTCCAGCCCATCCGGAAAGTCTCCAGCCTCAACATATTCCGTATAGGCTTCATCCAGCACGACAATGACATGCTCCGGCACGGCTGCCAGAAATGCTGTCAGCTCGTCACGCATCAAGGCGGTGCCGGTTGGGTTATTCGGGTTGGCAATGAAAATCAGGCGGGTACTTTCTGTAATGGCTTCAGCCATCGCCTGAAGATTGTGACCATAATCACGAGCGGGCGTGATGACCGCCTTGGCACTACAGGCCTGAGTCACAATGGGGTACACCGCAAAGGCGTATTCGGAGAAGATAACCTCATCTCCGGGTTGAAGAAAGGCACGCGCGATCAGCTCAAGCACGTCGTTGGAGCCGTTACCCAGCGTCAGCTGTTCTGGCATCAGTCCATAATATTGATGCAGCGCCGCCTTGAGACGAAAGCCATTACTGTCTGGGTAACGGGTAGCTTCGGCCAATGCTTTCTGTATAGCTTCAATCGCATACGCACTGGGTCCCAGCGGATTCTCATTGCTGGCAAGCTTGATGATATCGTGTATCCCCAGCTCACGCTCCAGCTCCTCAACCGGCTTGCCTGCTTCGTAGGGGTGCAACCCCTGTACTCCAGGTGTCGCCAGTGCCATAAAATCACATGACATCCCTTGGCATCCTTATACTGTATGAACTCAGAGCACCGCTTTCGGGTAGGATCCGAGAAATTTTACCTCGATATCGAGACCACCCAGTTCCGTCAGCAATTCGATAACTGCGGGATCTTCACGATGACCTTCGAAATCAATATAGAACAGCATTTTCCAGTCGTGCTCACCGCTGCTGCGTGTTTCCAGACGCGTCAGACTGATATTGCGTCGGTGAAAAGGCGACAAAAGATCATGCAGCACGCCAGGCTCATCACGGCAGATGAGCAACAGTGAGGTTTTGTCATCACCGCTGGGACCAATCGCTTCACGACCAACGACCAGAAAACGGGGGCAACGATCAGTGGCCTGCGCTGCCGCTTCGGGAGCCAGCTCCACTTCACCGCATATATACAGGCCGAAGCGGCGAAACAGATCCAGCGTATGCCGGATCAAACCGGCATCCTCACTCTCGATGGGGACAACAGCATAGTGAGCACTGCCCTGCTCCACCTCACTGAACACCTGCTCCAGGCTTGGCAACGCCTGACAATGAACAGCCTGCCCGAAATGCTTCTGCGCTGCCTGCTGCGTAAAGGTGCCTTCAGGACCGAGGAACACCGCACGCATCGGCTGCTCAAGCGCAAGGCAGACCGACATGATCTCGCGAAACAGGCGTGCAACGGCCTGATCGGGCAACGGCCCTTCGTTGCGGGCCATTACGGCTCTCAACACCTGCGCTTCACGTTCAGGTCGGTAAAATACCGGTGTCTCGCCCCCTTCGCGATAGCGCTCCTTCACTTCAGCCACGCCCTGTGCCAGCCGGGCGCGATCATTCAGCAGCTGGTGGATCTGACGATCCACCGTATCGATGCGATCACGCAACACCCGCAGTTCCGCTTCCTGCGCATCTGCCGCACCCTTGTCAGTCGCCTTCATACTCAGGCCTGCTCTTTTTCGAACCGCTGCATGAAGCCGATCAACGCATCCACCGCCGCTTCTGGTACCGCGTTATAGATGCTCGCCCGCATGCCACCAACAGAGCGATGCCCCTGAAGATTGAGCATTCCTTCTGCTTCTGCCAGTTCAAGGAAACGTTTTTCCAAAGCGGCATCGGCCAGCGTAAACGGCACATTCATGATGGAGCGGTTGTTGATCGCTACCGGATTGCCGTAGAAATCGCTGGCATCAATGGCCGCATAGAGCTTAGCGGCCTTGCGGCGGTTCAGTTCGGCCATCGCCTCTACACCGCCCTGGCGCTTGAGCCACTGGAACACCAGCCCGGCCAAATACCAGCCAAAGGTCGGCGGCGTGTTGTTCATGGAGTCAGCGTCAGCGTGGATCTTGTAGTCGTACATGCTCGGCGTACCCGCCAGCGTCTGGCCGATCAAATCTTCACGCACGATCACCACCGTCAGGCCAGCAGGACCAATATTCTTCTGTGCGCCGGCGTAGATCAGGCCAAAGCGGCTGACATCCACAGGGACAGACAGAATATCGGAAGACATATCAGCAACCAGTGGCACATCGCCGCAGTCGGGAATGTAGTCAAACTCGACACCACCAATGGTTTCGTTGGTGGTGTAATGCAGATAGGCTGCCCCAGGTGTCAGCTGCAGTTCTGACTGCGCCGGCGCCGAGGTGTAATTATTGCCTGCGGTGCTGGCAGCCACATTCACCTGTGCATAGCGCCGGGCTTCCTTGACCGCCTTGCCGGACCAGATGCCGGTATCGATATAGTCCGCGCAGCTCGCACCACGCAACAGGTTCATCGGCACCATGGCAAACTGGGCCGTTGCACCACCCTGCAGGAACAGCACCTTGTAGTTGGTCGGGATGCCCATCAGGTCGCGCAGATCCTGCTCGGCCTGGGCCGCAACGCCAACATACTCGTCACTGCGATGGCTCATCTCCATAATGGAGAGCCCCTGACCGTGCCAGTCCAGCAGCTCAGCCTGTGCCTGTTGCAGAACCTCTTCCGGCAGAGCCCCTGGCCCTGCACTGAAATTGTATTTACGTGTCATTTCAGCTTTGAATTCCAGTTAGATAAAGGGAATCAGGCATCACTGCCGGTATCATCAGCCTGAGTATCCTGCGCATCATCGGTAGCCTCTTTCGGTACCTCGGTGCGTGCTTCGGCACTGTCTTCTGCCGCTTCAAGATCCTCTTCGTCAGGCTCTTCAATACGCGCAATCCCCACCAGCGCCTCTTCTTCAGCCAGGCGGATCAGCATCACGCCCTGAGTGTTGCGGCCCAGACTTGAGATTTCACTGCTGCGCGTCCGTACCAGAGTGCCGCGGTTGCTGATCAGCATCACATCGTCGCCTTCGAACACCTGCACCGCACCGGCCAGCTGGCCGTTACGCTCGGTACACTGCATGGCGATCACACCCTGACCACCACGACCGCGCAGTGGGAACTCGTCCACACGGGTCTTCTTGCCGTAACCGTGCTCGGAAGCGGTCAGTACTTCGCCTCCTGCCTGCGGCACCATCAGGGCTATGACCTGGACATCATCATCCATGCGCACACCGCGAACACCGCGTGCCGTGCGGCCCATGGCGCGAACATCGTTCTCGTTGAAACGGATCGCCTTGCCGGCACTGGTCACCAGCATGACATCATCCTGACCACTGGTCAGAGACGCGCCGATCAGGCGGTCACCTTCCACAATATCCAGTGCAATCAAACCGGTACTGCGCGGACGCGAGAAGGCATCCAGCGGTGTCTTTTTCACGGTACCGTTGGCAGTTGCCATGAAAATGAATCGGTCAGGATCAAACGCCTGCACCGGCAGAATGGTGCTGATCCACTCGTTTTCGGCCAGTGGCAGAATGTTGACCACTGGGCGACCACGGGAGGCACGACTGGCCGGAGGAATTTCGTAAACCTTAAGCCAGTACACCTTGCCCATGTTAGTGAAACAGAGAATGGTGTCGTGGGTATTGGCAATCAGCAGGTGTTCGATGAAGTCTTCATCTTTCATTGCCGTCGCTGATTTGCCCTTGCCACCACGGCGCTGAGCCTGATAATCGGTCAGAGGCTGAGTTTTGGCGTAGCCGGCATGAGAGATCGTCACCACCATATCCTCTTCGGTGATCAGATCCGCCACGGTCAGATCCTGCATGGAGGCCTGAATCTCGGTACGGCGCTCATCGGCATACTCTGCCACCAGCGCTTCCAGCTCTTCGCGGATCACTTCCATCAGGCGCTCATAAGAGCCCAGGATATGCAGCAACTCGGCGATCTTATCCAGCAGCTCGCGATATTCAGCGATCAGTTTTTCGTGCTCAAGGCCAGTCAGGCGGTGCAGACGCAGGTCGAGGATTGCCTGGGCCTGAACCGGTGACAGGTAATAACGACCGTCGCGCATGCCATACTGGGGCTCCAGATCTTCAGGCCGGCAAGCGGTTTCACCTGCACGTTCCAGCATGTCGGTCACATTACCCGGCACCCAAGCGGTTGCGATCAGACGTTCTTTCGCTTCGGCAGGCGAAGGAGACTGCTTGATCAGTTCGATGACCGGATCGATATTGGCCAGCGCAATTGCCAGACCTTCCAGTACATGCCCACGTTCGCGTGCCTTGCGCAGTTCAAAGATGGTACGGCGGGTCACCACTTCACGGCGGTGACGAACGAAACATTGAAGAATCGTTTTAAGGTCCAGAATCTTCGGCTGACCATCAACCAGCGCCACCATGTTAATCCCGAACACACTTTGCAGCTGAGTCTGGGCAAACAGGTTATTGATGATCACTTCGGGCACTTCACCACGGCGCAACTCGATCACGATGCGCATGCCGTCCTTGTCAGACTCGTCTCGAAGCTCGCTGATTCCCTCTATTTTCTTCTCTTTGACCAGCTCAGCGATTTTCTCGATCAGACGCGCCTTGTTCAGCTGATACGGGATCTCGGTGATCACCAGCATCGGCCGGCCGTTTTTGGGATGGTCTTCGATATGGTGGCGCGCACGCACATAGATGCGGCCACGACCGGTACGGTAGGCCTGCAGGATACCGGCTCGACCATTGATAATGCCGCCGGTGGGGAAGTCAGGCCCCGGAATGAACTCCATCAGCTCATCGATACTGATATCCGGGTTATTGATCAACTCCAGGCAGCCCTTGACGATTTCGCCCAGGTTATGCGGCGGGATATTGGTCGCCATACCCACGGCAATACCGGACGAGCCGTTCACCAGCAAATTGGGAACCCGCGTCGGCAGCACGGCCGGGATACGCTCCGTACCGTCATAGTTGTCGACGAAATCAACGGTTTCCTTTTCCAGATCGGCCAACAGCTCATGGGAAATCTTGGCCATTCGGATTTCGGTATAACGCATGGCCGCAGCCGAGTCGCCATCGACTGAACCAAAGTTGCCCTGACCATCTACCAGCATGTAACGCATGGAGAAGTTCTGCGCCATACGCACGATAGTGTCGTATACCGCACTGTCACCATGAGGGTGGTACTTACCGATTACATCACCCACCACACGGGCAGACTTTTTGTAAGGCTTGTTCCAGTCATTGTTCAGTTCGTTCATGGCGAAGAGTACACGCCGATGAACCGGTTTAAGGCCGTCACGCACATCCGGCAGAGCACGCCCGACGATGACGCTCATGGCATAATCGAGATAGGACTGTTTCAGCTCATCTTCGATGTTGACTGGCAGAACTTCTTTGGCTAAATCACCCATTCGCTCAGCTTTCCTTGATCCGGTACCTGGGCACACCCTGATGGCGCGCTTTCAAACCGCGGGAGTATACCACAGCTGAGCGGATTTCACGCTAACCGGCCGACTCCCTGACAGGGATCAAGCATCATCGAGCATCTGCTGCAGCGCCTTGGGCAGGGCACTTCGGCGCTGACGAAGCAAAGGCTTGACCTTACGCTCCCAGACCTGCTCTGCCGTAGCCCCCTCCCAGCCCACGTGCGCCAGATACTCCTGCAAAAACAGGGGCTCATCGACACTCCCTCCCTGCTCTCGCCAGTCCAGCAACCAGGCTGAAAGGTGTAACAACGCAACCCGATCCTGCATCTCGGCTGGCAGTCGGCGCGGCTGAACAAAATCAGGGTAGTGCTGCAAGGCGATACTGCTCCAGACCGGCTCAGGCAGCTGCCAGGCCTTAAGCAGCTCAGCCCCCACCACACCGGGATGTATCTGACCAATCATCGCTTTGAAGGCCGGGTTTTGGCGCTGCAACAGTTCGATTACGATACGGCCCACGTCATGCAGCAGCGCGATGGTGGCCATTTCGGCGGGCCGCGCTCGACCACTGGCCTGTGCAAGGGCAAACACAAGATAGGAGAGCAAGAGCGCACGATGATAGCTGACACGAAAACGATCCGTATCCGGCAGGCTTTTGCGCATGCTTTCGGCCATGATGATCTGATATACACCCTCAAAGCCCAACAGACTCACCGCATGGCTCAGATCGGTAATTTTCTGGTCGAAATTATAGCGTGATGAATTGATCGCTTTCAGCAGAGTTGCCGTGAGGGAGGGGTCCTGGCGCACCAGCTCGGCAATCTGAGAGTGTGTTGTTTTTTCATCGAGCAGCCGATTAAGCAGCTCCACACTGGAAACCGGCAAGCGCGGTATACGGGCAATGATTTGCTGTACCGGCTCCGAACCTGCAAAGGCTTCAGCTGCATCGGCGGCAGAGGTAAACAGCACCGAAGACAGCCGTTCATAACGTTGCTGCGCCCGTCGATAATGATCCAGCAACTGCAGAAATCGCTCTGCGGCCGAGTGCTGCGCCATCTGCAACAGCACCAGCTGCGTGGATTCCTGCAGCTGACTGAACGCAGCATCATTCAACAGCAACAACTGCCCGTCACTCTGGGCCTGCACGCTGAAGCGAGACAGGATTGCTCCCTCAGCACCTACAAGATTCAGCGCCGTAGTCACTTCCAGACTGATCGCTTCTTCGGTTTCAGCGGGCGCCACGCGAACTGCACCCGACTGCACCAAAATATAACTGCTGGCCAGCTCCGGGTGCACCGCCAGCAGGTCATCACCGGCAGCAAAACGAACAACACTCGCCCGATTGAGCAGCTCCACCATGGCAGTCTCGGAGAGTTGCGCCCGTCCCGTCAGCAGCGGCGGTTGTTTCCGCACCTCTGATGCTCGAGGCTTGTCTTCTGCACCCGTATCATTTCGCTTCCAGAAACCGATCATCCTTTTACCCCCGGCGTGTATTCCCTGATGTATTGAAAGAGGTGAATTTCCGACCCTCAAACCATAGTGCTAGAATGCGGCATATCTGATTCTGGACGCAAGGGCAAAACTGATGAGTGACGAGCGTACGCCGAATATTGATCCGGCCGAGATTGCCAAATTCGAGGAGCTGGCCAGCCGTTGGTGGGATCGCAACAGCGAGTTCAAGCCTCTGCACGACATCAACCCTCTGCGGGTGGATTTTATCGATCGAATCGGCTCCCTGGCTGGCAAGACCGTTCTGGATGTGGGTTGTGGCGGCGGCATACTGTCCGAGGCAATGGCACACCGTGGCGCCGAGGTTACCGGCATCGACATGGGCGAAGCCCCACTCAAGGTTGCCAAACTGCATGGGTTGGAGAGTGGTGCCCGCGTCAGCTACCGTCGCATCACAGTCGAGGATATGGCCGATGAGATGCCCGCCAGCTTTGATCTGGTAACCTGCATGGAGATGCTGGAACACGTCCCTGACCCCGAGTCCGTGGTACGCGCCTGCGCCCGTCTGGTCAAACCCGGCGGGCAGGTGTTCTTCTCCACTCTGAACCGCAACCCCAAAAGCTACCTGTTTGCCATTCTGGGCGCCGAGCGCATGCTTAAACTGGTCCCTGATGGCACCCATGACTTCAACAAGTTCATTCGCCCGGCCGAGCTGGGTGGCTGGGTAAGGGGTGCCGGCCTTAACATGGGGGAGATGAGCGGTCTGGTTTACAACCCATTGACCAAGGTGTACCGCCTTGACCCGAATGATGTTGGCGTCAACTACATGCTGGCCTGCAGCCGGAGTCCGGAATAATGGCAACCATCGAGGCAGTGCTGTTTGACCTGGACGGTACTCTGCTCGACAGTGCTCGTGACTTCCACCGCATTATCAACCGCATGCTAAACGAAGCTGGGCGCGAGCCCATTGAATTCAATGAGTTGCGCACCCAGGTTTCCAACGGTGCCCGTGCCATGGTGATGCATGCGTTCAAGCTGAAGCAGGACGCGGATGCTTTTCCTGCGCTGCACCAGCAACTGCTCGATTACTATGGCACCGATACCTGCCAAGACAGCAGACTGTTTGACGAGATAGAGCCTCTGCTGAGCTGGCTGGAAGAAAGAGGGATTCGCTGGGGCATCGTCACCAACAAGCCACAGCGCTTCACCCTCACCTTGCTTGATAGCCTCAATCTGACCGAACGCTGTGCCAGCCTTGTCTGCCCGGAAGATGTCAACGCCAGCAAACCCGACCCAGAGGGCCTCTGGCTGGCCTGCCAACAGCTGGAGGTCGACCCGACCAGGTGCATCTACGTGGGTGATCACAGACGGGACATCGAAGCAGGTCACGCCGCAGGCATGATCACCGTTGCGGCAGCCTGGGGCTACCTGAACGCCGGGGAACAAGCCGAAGACTGGAACAGTCACTATATTTCACATCAGCCATCAGAGCTGCAGCCGCTGCTAAACTCATTATTGTCACAGGCTGAAAACATACTCCCGGAAAAGCCGGGGAGTTTAAGGAGCTAAGGATGTTTCACTACGATGCACCGGCCGACCTGCTCAGGGATCGGATCATTCTGGTTACCGGCGCCGGCGACGGAATTGGCCGTGCCGCTGCCTGGCACTACGCCAGACACGGCGCCACCGTGGTACTGCTTGGCCGCACCCTGGAAAAGCTTGAATCACTGTATGACGAAATCGAGAGCGCCGGTCTGCCCAAGCCCGCCATCGTACCCATGAATCTGGATACTGCGGTCGAGCATGATTATATCGAGCTGAGCAACCAGCTGTATGATGAGTTCGGCCATCTGGACGGGGTACTGCACAATGCCGGCATTCTTGGCATGCGCACCCCGATCGAGAACTATGATCCGGTTACCTGGGAAAAGGTCATGCGCATTAACGTACACGCCCCCTTCCTGCTGACTCAGGCGCTTTTACCATTGCTGCACAAGTCCAGCGATGCATCCGTGATCTTTACATCGTCAGGAGTAGGACGCACAGGCCGTGCCTACTGGGGGGCCTATGCGGTATCAAAGTTTGCGACCGAAGGGATGATGCAGGTACTGGCAGACGAGCTGGACAACGATCCAGCCATTCGGGTCAACGCCATTAATCCGGGCGCGACCCGCACCCAGATGCGCAGCTACGCCTACCCCGCCGAGCCACCCGAGACCAACCCCACCCCGGCTGAAATCATGCCGCTGTACCTTTACCTGATGGGACCGGACAGCAAGGGGGTCAATGGCCGCTCCATGGAAGCCCAGGGTCAGGAATCCGCCTGACCCCGGAACTCAGACCCGACGCCCGCGATTACCGGTGTTTCGCTTACCCACCGAGCGGGCCTTGGTTTTGCCACTGCGACGCTTCTCTTCCACCGCAGCAGGCTGCCCTTTGATCACCGCCTGACGCACTTTCTGGCGCTTGTACAGGCGCTGCTCTTTTTCTGCCTCATTTGGTGTCGGGCGATGGGTACGAGCGGTATCCAGCTCCAGCTCACGTGCCAGCAACTCAACCTCTTTGGGCGGCAGTTCACGCCAGGTGCCTACCTTGATATCGCTGGGCAGGAACACAGGACCAAAGCGCACCCGCTTGAGCCGGTTAACCTGCAGCCCCTGCGATTCCCACAAACGACGCACTTCACGGTTACGCCCTTCCATCACAACACAGTGATACCACTTATTGGCGCCTTCACCGTCGAAGTAACGCACATCAGTGAACCTGGCCATGCCGTCATCCAGCAAAACACCCTGCTTCAATCGCTCCAGCATGTCATCGTCCACATTCCCAAGCACCCTGACCGCATACTCGCGGTCGATCTGCATGGAGGGATGCATCATACGATTGGCCAGCTCGCCGTCAGTGGTAAAAATCAGCAGCCCCGTGGTATTGATATCGAGTCTGCCAATGGCAACCCAACGCCCCTGTTTGAGGGGAGGCAGATTATCGAAAACCGTCGTCCGCCCTTCAGGGTCATGCCGCGTACACACTTCACCCAGCGGCTTGTTGTAAATCAGAACACGACGCTCTGCCATCGAGGCAAAGGTCAGTGTGACCGGTTTGCCATCCAGAATGATTTTGTCAGCAGCGCTGACCCTGTCCCCCAGCTTGGCTGGCTGATCATTCAGGACAACACGACCTTCTTCTATCCAACGCTCCATCTCACGACGTGAGCCAAAACCGGAGCGCGCCAAAACCTTTTGCAATTTTTCATCTGACATTTTGACGTCTCTTTTCGGGGCACCTGACGACTGCCCTGTTGATATAAATCGGCGAAAAACCAAAAAAAGCCCCTTCGGGTTTCCCCGAAGAGGCTATCGCCACATGCATGATGCCCGATCAATCAACGGTGGGCAACTGCTCCTTGGTCAGATTATTCGCGTCCATATATTCACGGAAGGCAACCGGTGTACGGCCACGACCAGACCAAGCGTGCTCATTACCTTCGCTATCCTTAATAACGTATTTGGCCTTGACCGCTTTTTTACGCGCAACCGGCTCAACATTCTGCTTCAGCTCTTCCAGCCCAATACCGGCTTCGCGCATCAAACGCTGGATTTCTTCTACCTGATGCTTTTTGGCCTGCTGCTCCTGCTCTTCACGCAGCTTAGCCTCTTCAAGCTCCAAGCGAATATCGTTAAGGTCAGTAATAACCTTGTCGATTTCGGCCAGTGTCATCTCCTGGCAGTGCTTACGCAGAGAATTTTTGCGAGTCAGAATCTTGTTAAAATCAGTCATATTTTGCCGCCATAAATTAATTGAACAGGTGAATGTGCTTAATTATCGCTACAAAACTTTTTTTTTCAATACTGACAGCAAAAAATCCTATTTAAAATGTGAAGTATCAGCAGCCCCTTCACGCACAACAACCGGCACTTCATCGACCATATTAATCACACTGGTTGCTTCCATACCGCAATATCCACCATCAATGATCAGATCAACCTGATGTTGAAGCAGGTCTCGCATTTCGTATGGATCCGTCATTGGCAACTCCTCACCCGGCATAATCAGGGAGGTACTCATAATGGGCTCGCCAAGCTGGGATAAGAGCGCTGCAACGATCGGATTATTCGGTACACGAATACCGATCGTGCGACGCTTCGGATGCAGCAACCTGCGTGGCACTTCTGTAGTGGCAGGCAGGATAAATGTATACGCCCCAGGGGTATGCGCCTTCAAGAGACGAAAGGTCTGATTATCCACTTTGGCATAGGTACCTATAGAGGAAAGATCGTCGCATACCAGGGTAAAATTATGTTTATCATCCAACTGCCGAATACGCTTGATACGATCAACCGCCTTTTTATCTCCCAAATGGCAACCCAGCGCATAGGCACAATCAGTGGGGTAGATGACAACCCCGCCTGAACGAATAATCTCTACCGCCTGTTGAATCAGGCGTGCCTGGGGGTTTTCCGGGTGTATCTGAAAAAACTGGCTCATTTTCAAGCCTCCTGTCGAATCAGCACTGAACTGCTTCAGCGCCTGATAAAGTCATA
Organism: Marinobacterium sp. MBR-111; assembly: GCF_040547585.1. Classification (NCBI taxonomy): domain Bacteria; kingdom Pseudomonadati; phylum Pseudomonadota; class Gammaproteobacteria; order Oceanospirillales; family Oceanospirillaceae; genus Marinobacterium; species Marinobacterium sp. MBR-111. The sequence goes on along the minus strand of NZ_JBEPQA010000006.1, from coordinate 150,514 downwards.
AATAAGATGCCTGTCGCTTTCGACGGCAGGGAAACGGCCAAGTCGCGTCCAGGTCATATCCGGATTGTGAAAATCACTGCCGGACGAAATTTTAAGGTCAAGTGTATCCGCTATTCTCAACAACAGACCTACTTGGTCTCGGCTAACATTGGGACAACCAATCTCAATACCATCAATTCCAGACTTGGCAAGCTCAGCAATCAGCAACCTCAGCCTTGAAAAGGTTAAACTGTACTTTGTTGGATGGGCCAGAATGGAAAAGCCGCCGCTTTTGCGAATAATATCAATCGACTCAACGATATCCGGCCATTCCGCCTTCACATCACCGGGCTTGCCCTGTCCAAGATAACGATCAAACGCTTCATTCTCACTGCTTACAACTCCTGCCGCCAGCAATGCACGCGCAAAATGAGGCCTGCCGATTTGACCATCCCCTGCCTGTGCTCTGGCAAGTTCAATAATGTTATCCGGCACACCACGAGCAACCAGCTTGCGTGCGATTTTATCAGCTCTGGTAACACGCAACTCTGCCAGCCGGGCTTCATAGTCTTTCCAACCCGGGTAGTCAGGATCAATCCCCAAGCCCAGCAGATGCAGCACACGTCGATTCCACAGGCAGGTAAGTTCCACACCAGGTATCAACGTCAAGCCGGCATCGTTGGCCGCCTGCTGCGCCTCCGCAAGCCCTGCCAGCGTATCGTGGTCAGTCAATGCCATATACTCGACCGCTGCATCCACCGCCCTTGCAACCAGCTCTGACGGGGACAGTGCGCCATCAGATGCGGTACTATGCATGTGGAGGTCAAACCCTGGCAGGCGTGCCACTTTTGTGGACTCAGTCACGATAAGCTGTTTACCTCTGTTGAAATGAACCTTTCACCAACCATATTAGCGGCCCGATGAAACTATTACTCGACTTTCTTCCTGTCATTATATTCTTTGCGGTATATAAATTCAGTGGTGACATCATTTTGGCCACCGCTGTGCTAATTCCGGCCACGCTGGCCCAGATGGCATACACCTGGCTCAAGACTCATCGGATCGAGAAAATGCAACTGGTCACCCTTGGTCTGGTTGTGATTCTCGGCGGCGCCACTGTGTTACTGGACAACAAGGCATTCATTCAATGGAAGCCTACTGTTGTTAACTGGCTTTTTGCAGCAGCCTTCCTGCTAAGTCAGTTTATCGGCAAGAAACCCATCGTACAGCGCCTGATGGAGAGTAGCATCGAACTGCCATCCAAAGTCTGGAGCAATCTTAATATTGGCTGGATAGGCTTCTTCATTATTATGGGAATAGCCAACCTGGCGGTGGTCTACACCCTGAGCGAGGAAGCCTGGGTCAATTTTAAGCTGTTCGGCATGCTCGGCTGCACCCTCGTTTTTGTCATTAGCCAGGGCATTTATATATCCAGGCACATGCCCGAACAGGAAGAGAACAGCGGAGAAAGCTGATGTATTACGCTATCATTGCAGAAGATATTGAAAATTCACTTGAAGCCCGCATGGCCGCACGGCCTGAGCACCTTGCACGGCTGGAACAACTCAAAGGTGAAGGGCGTCTGCTGGTTGCAGGCCCCCACCCTGCCATTGACAGTCAAGATCCAGGGCCTGCCGGATTCACTGGAAGCCTCGTCATTGCAGAGTTTGCATCGCTTGAAGCCGCCCGCCAGTGGGCCGATGACGACCCTTACTGCAAGGCAGGCGTCTATCAAAAGGTGACTGTAAAACCATATAAAAAAGTTCTACCCTAAGCTAATATAGCTGTTAGCTGCATACCGGATTCAGGTTACGGCTGCTTAACGGACTCAAGTTGCCTGTATGGGTGCCGTTAAGGAAAAACCTGATTGAATGTTCTATACTTGTACACAATTAAAAAACATCCACCTGGCACACAAGGATATGATGATGAAGAAAATTGCAATTGCTGCTGGACTGGCGATGGCACTGGGTACCTCAGCTGCGGTACAGGCTCAGGTTCCGGGTTATGCCGTAAACTCTGATGATACCATCTGGCGCACCAGCTTCGGCGAATGCTGGCACACCGGTTTCTGGACTCAGGATCAGGCAGTAGAAGGCTGTGATGGCGCTGTTGCCAAAGCTGAGCCGGCCGCCCCTGAAGCCGCTCCGGTTGCCACCATGGCTGATGTTGAGAAGAAGTTCGCTCTGTACTTCGACTTCGACAGCACTCAGGTTGGTGATGTAAGCAACATCGTTAACTACATCGGTTCACTGGCCAGCCTCCAGAGTGTGAAACTGGTAGGTTACGCTGACTTCATCGGTTCAGCTGCCTATAACGAACAGCTGTCCAAGCGTCGTGCTGAAGCCGTTGCCGCCAAACTGGGTCAGGCCGGTGTTGACTCCAGCAAAATGACTATCGGTTACATGGGCGAGTCCGCTCCGGTTGCAAACTGCACCGGTCGTGGCGCAGAACTGATCGCATGCCTGCGTCCGGATCGTCGTGTAGACGTTGAAATCATGGGTCAGAAGCGCGCTCAGCAATAAGAACCCTTCTGCTCTAATAAAAAGCCGGCCTTTGTGCCGGCTTTTTTGTTGGATGCTGTCTGCCAGCGTTTATCCAACACCAACAAAAACGGCAGCCGAAGCTGCCGTTTCTAAATTCAAGCCATTACCCGATCAACCGACCCAGACACGCGCATTGCGGAACATGCGCATCCAGGCACCATCCTCGGACCAGTCATCCGGCGCCCAGGAGTTCTGCACACCACGGAAGACACGCTCAGGGTGCGGCATCATGATGGTGACGCGGCCATCCGGCGTAGTAAGACCGGTGATACCCAGAGGCGAACCGTTCGGGTTAGCCGGGTACACAGTGGTGGCATCACCACGGTTATCCACAAAACGCAGAGAGACTGTACCGGATTCATTCAGCATGCGCAGCTGCGCATCGTCTTCAAACTCGGCACGACCTTCACCGTGAGCAATCGCGATCGGCATGCGGGAGCCGGCCATGCCCTGCAGGAAGATGGACGGGCTGTCCTGTACTTCCACCATCGCTACACGGGCTTCGAACTGCTCCGATTGGTTACGCACGAAATGCGGCCAGAGATCGGCACCCGGAATCAGTTCATGCAGGTTGGACAGCATCTGACAGCCATTGCACACGCCCAGCGCAAAGGTATCTTCACGCTCGAAGAATGCGGTGAACTGCTCGCGCGCCACCGGGTTGAACAGAATGGACTTGGCCCAGCCCTCGCCAGCACCCAGAACGTCACCGTAGGAGAAGCCGCCACAGGCGACCAGACCACGGAACTGATCCAGCGTAATGCGACCGGACAGTATATCGCTCATGTGCACATCGATGGCATCGAAGCCGGCACGGTCAAAGGCTGCCGCCATCTCGACCTGACCGTTGACGCCCTGCTCACGCAGGATCGCAACCTTCGGACGCACACCGGAGGCGATCAGGTCGGCCGCCACGTCTTCGTTCTGGTCAAAGCTCAGGCTTACATTCAGGCCCGGATCTTCACGATCCAACAGACGATCAAACTCCTGCCGTGCACATTCGGAGTTGTCTCGCAGCGCCTGAATACGGAAGGAGGTTTCGCTCCACCAGCGCTGCAGCTGAATCAGATCGGCACTGTAGACCTCTTCGTCATCGAAGAAGCAGTTCAGCTGCAGATCTGGATTCAGCGTACCGATCACCTTGGCCACATCACCCAGGCCTGCCGCGTTCAGTTCGTTCAGCACGGTTTCCATATCGTCGCGACGGATCTGAATTACCGCACCCAACTCTTCGTTGAACAGGGCGGCGGCCAGCTCAGAGGTGTCTTCGGCCAGCAGATCCAGGTTCAGATCCACACCGGTACGACCGGCAAAGCCCATCTCGGCAACAGTGGCCAACAGACCGCCATCGGCGCGATCGTGGTAGGCCAACAGCAGGCCCTGCTCGTTAAGCTCCTGAATGGCGGTGAAGAAGTGGGCCAGCAGCTCGGCGTCATCCACATCAGGTACGCTGTTACCGACTTCGTTGTAGACCTGCGCCAGTGCCGACAGACCCATGCGGTTCTGGCCGTTGCCCAAATCCAGTAGGATCAGGTCGGTCTCACCCTTATCGGTGCGCAGCTGCGGCGTCAGTGTCTTGCGCGCATCCAACACCGGCGCAAAGCCGGAGATGATCAGCGACATTGGTGCAGTCACGCTCTTCTGCTCGCCGTTGTCATTCCAAACGGTACGCATGGACATGGAGTCCTTGCCCACCGGAATGGTGATGCCCAGCTCCGGACACAGCTCCATACCCACCGCCTTGACGGTGTCATACAGTTTTTCGTCTTCACCCGGGTGGCCGGCAGCGCACATCCAGTTGGCGGACAGTTTGATGTCGGACAGCTTACCGATACGAGCCGCGGCCAGGTTGGTGATGGTCTCACCGACCGCCATGCGGCCTGAGGCCGGTGAGTCGATCAGCGCCAGCGGGGTACGCTCGCCCATCGCCATCGCTTCACCGGCATAGGTGTCGTAGGACGCGGTAGTCACGGCACAGTCAGCCACCGGCACTTGCCAGGGACCAACCATCTGATCACGGGCAACGGTGCCGGTGATGGAGCGGTCACCGATAGTAATCAGGAAGCTTTTCGAAGCAACTGCCGGCAGTTTGAGTACACGTTCGGCTGCATCCGCCAGTTCGATTTCAGCGGTATCAAATTCAGGTACTTCGTAAGCCTTACGCTCAACGGTGCGGTGCATCTTCGGCGGCTTACCGAACAGCACACTCATCGGCAGGTCGACCGGCTTGTTCTCGAAGTGGGTATCACCCAGGGTCAGGTGGTGCTCTTCGGTAGCCTCACCGACCACGGCAAACGGGCAGCGTTCACGCTCACAGATCGCTTCGAAGCGGGCCAGATCTTCCGGCTTCACCGCCATCACATAGCGTTCCTGAGCTTCGTTACACCAGATCTCCAGCGGCGACATGCCCGGCTCGTCGTTATTGACGTTGCGCAGTTCGAAGTTGCCGCCACGACCACCATCCTTCACCAGCTCGGGGAAGGCATTGGACAAACCACCGGCACCCACGTCATGAATGAAGGCGATCGGGTTATCATCGCCCAGCTGCCAGCAGCGGTCGATCACTTCCTGACAACGACGCTCGATCTCCGGGTTGCCACGCTGTACGGAGGCGAAATCCAGATCGGCCGAAGAGCTGCCGGAAGACATGGAGGACGCCGCACCGCCACCGAGGCCGATCAGCATCGCCGGGCCACCCAGGCAGATCAGTTTGGCACCGACAGTGATTTCGCCCTTCTCCACATGGTCTTCACGGATGTTGCCCAGACCACCGGCGATCATGATCGGCTTGTGGTAACCGCGCACTTCATCGCCATTGGCACCTGGCACCTGCTGTTCGAAGGTACGGAAGTAACCGGTCAGATTGGGACGACCGAATTCGTTGTTGAACGCGGCACCGCCGATGGGGCCTTCGATCATGATATCCAGCGCAGACGCGATGCGCTCCGGCTTGCCATAGCCGGATTCCCAGGGCTGCTCGAAGCCTGGGATGTTCAGATCGGATACCGTGAAACCGGTCAGGCCCGCCTTCGGCTTGGAGCCACGGCCGGTAGCACCTTCATCACGAATCTCACCGCCAGAGCCGGTCGCGGCACCGGAAAACGGCGCGATGGCGGTCGGGTGGTTGTGGGTTTCCACCTTCATCAGAATATGGATCGCTTCCGGGTTGTAGCCATACTGGCCGGTGGCCGGATGCGGGAAGAAACGACCCGCCTTGCTGCCCACGATTACGGACGCGTTATCCTTGTAGGCAGACAGGACGTTTTCACCACCCAGGTTATAGGTGTTGCGGATCATGGCGAACAGGGAATGCTCCTGACGCACGCCATCAATATCCCAGCTGGCATTGAAGATTTTGTGACGGCAGTGCTCGGAGTTCGCCTGGGCGAACATCATCAGCTCTACATCGTTGGGGTTGCGCCCCAGACCGTTAAAGCTTTCAACCAGATAATCGATCTCATCGTCTGCCAGCGCCAGACCCAGCTCTACGTTCGCTTTGGCCAGGGCATCACGACCACCGCCGAGAATGTCGACCTGAGTCATGGTTCGTGGCTGTTCGTGGCGGAACAGGGACTGCGCCTGATCCAGGTCAGTCATCACCGCTTCGACCATGCGATCATGCAGCAGCTCGGCGATGTGACCGCGCTGCTCAGCAGTCAACGGCCGTTCGCTGCGCACATGGTAGGCGACGCCGCGCTCAAGGCGCTCGATTGCATTCAGGCCACAATTACGGGCAATATCCGTGGCCTTGCTGGACCAGGGCGAGATAGTGCCGGGACGCGGAACAACCAGGAAGAGTTCTCCGACCGGTTCTTCCGCACTGGCCTTGGGACCATAACGCAGGATACGATCTAGAACCTGAGACTCCTGTTCCTCCAGATCACGCTGCAGATCTGCAAAATGAGTGTATTCTGCGTATAGACCTGTAACGGACGAAACCTGCGACCGGATCGAGGAAAGCAGTTTGGCATGACGAAAAGACGAAAGAGCGGGAGCTCCACGCAGTACGAGCATGTTGATATCGAGCCTCTTGATTCTACCTGCAGACCAGGCATGGGAGAGCGAAAGAATGAAAGCTGATTTTACCCGATCGGGCGACCGAGATACAGAATAGCCGAGCCTATGTTTAAAGAGCGGAAATCACCCCACCTGCGCGAACTGATCTATTCGGGCGCTCTGATCAGTCTCACGCTCGTGCTCGCCATAATCGGGCTGAAAACGCCTACCCAGCTCGATGCGATTCGCAACAACGGTGTTCTGAGGGTAGCCACCACCAATACTCCCATGACCTATTTTATTCGCCGCTCCGAGCCGGCAGGGTTTGAATATGAACTTACCAAGGCATTTGCTGACCACCTGGGGGTGGAGCTTGAACTGGTCCTGCCATCCAGTTTCTCGGGGCTGTTTCAGGTCTTGCAGGAGCGTAACGCCCATTTGGCCGCTGCCAGCCTGACCGTCACCCGCGAGCGCCAGCAGCGCTTTGAGTTTTCGCCTCCCTACCGCCAAAGCGCACCCGTGTTGATCTACCGAGTACGACAGGGAAATCCGGCGCCCAAAACCCCGTTGGACCTTTACGGACGCAGCATCGGTGTCCTCAAAAGCTCAAGTTATGAAGAACTGCTGGATCAACTGCGACAAGAATTCCCCAAGCTGCGGTGGTTCAGTAACCCGGATGATACGGTTACCGACCTGCTCGACCGAGTCCATGAGGGCAGCCTCGACTACACCATTCTGGATTCAACCGTTTTTGATGCACAAAAATCATTCTATCCCGGCCTGAAAGCCGCATTTGAACTGCAACCACCCCAGCCCATCGCCTGGATGCTAAATCGCCATCATGACGGCACTCTCAAGGCAGCTTTGCAACAATGGTTTGCTCTGGAAGAAACAGCACAATTGATCAAAACCCTCGAGGAACGCTACTTTTCACGCACCAACCCGCTTAACTTCTTCGATACGGTTTCATTTCGGAGGGACCTGGAAGAACGTTTTCTACCACTTTACCCCTGGTTCCGTGAAGCAGCAGACGCAAGCGGGATCAATTGGCTACTGCTGGCGGCCATCGCCTATCAGGAGTCACACTGGAGAGCCGATGCCGTCTCACCCACAGGCGTTCGAGGCATTATGATGCTGACGCAGGCAGCGGCAGCTGAGGTGGGTGTTGATGACCGTACCGACCCGAAGCAAAGCATTCTCGGCGGTGCTCAATACCTGGTCAATGTGAAGCAGAAGATCCCTGAGCGGATCCCTGAGCCCGACCACACCTGGTTTGCACTGGCAGGCTACAACGTGGGGTTTGGTCATCTTGAAGATGCCCGCATCCTGACCCAGAAAGCCGGCAAGGACCCCGACAAGTGGCAACATGTCCGCGAATACCTGCCTCTATTGAGCAACCCTCGCTACTACAACCAAACGCGCTACGGCTACGCCCGAGGGCATGAGCCGGTGCAGTACGTCAGCAACATCCGCAAGTATATGGAGCTGTTGCGCTGGGAAGTGGAGACCGCCGGGGCACGCAACCTGAACCCGGACCTTGAAAGCGACAGCGATGCCGCTGACTCGAATGAAAGCAGCTCGGAAACACGCCCTCTGCCCTTGAGTAACCTGCCCAGCTCACTCTAAACCTGTGCTGTCTGGGATCTGGCCGCCTGTAACCTTGAGCCGTTTCTTTTGTGCTCTGCGCGAGCGGAAAAAATCACTGATCTGCTCACTGCATTCTTGTGCCAATACCCCACCCTGATACTCCGGACGATGATTGACCCAGGTCTGATCAAACACGCAGCCATTGCTTACCACAGCCCCTGCCTTGGGCTCAGTGGCACCAAACACAACCCTTGCAATACGTGCGTGAATGATGGCACCGGCGCACATAGTGCAGGGTTCGATGGTGACATACAGCTCGGCTCCCACCAGGCGATAGTTTCCCACCTTGTCTGCAGCATGCCTTAACGCCATGATTTCAGCATGAGCTGTCGGATCATGACTGCTGATCGGTCGATTCCAGCCTTCGCCAATCACAACGCCATCCAGCACCACCAGCGCTCCTACCGGCACTTCTCCCAGCTCGGCTGCACGCGCCGCGAGCACCTGAGCATGACGCATGAAAGCCTGATCCCGTGTTTCTTGGTCCATCTCGTTACTCTGCCTCACCGTCCCGTCTCGGCATTCATGCTGATCCCAACCGCCATAGAGCCGCATACCATACCCGTTTTCACATCAGACGTTCTCTTCGCCGCCTATTCCCACTTTATCACTAAAAATATAACTGTTGAGCCTGCCCTGCGGATATGAGATTTGTCCGAGCCGAGCAAACCGGGCACGATGTCGGCATGCGCTAATCTCAGGCAGAGTCTTTGCGCATGTCAGTCAGCAGGAAAAACACCAACACCGCCAGCCCCCCGATCAATGCGGCAGACGTCAGCAGCAGCACTGAGTGTGTGGTCGAAAAAGCCGCCTTGCCCGCAGCAACCAATGCGGCGGCCTGATCGTCGGAAAGCTGCCGCGCGACCAGATACGTATCGCCCATCGAAACCGCAGCCTGATCTGCGAGATCAGGGGATAACCCAGCAGGGGTCGTGAGGTTACGCCTGAAAATAACCGACATAAACACACCAAATAGAGTGATGCCGAGACCAGTGCCAAGCTCATACCCGGTCGCTTCCAGCGAACCTGCAGCACCGCCCTTACTTGCATCGACTGAGCCCATAATAGCGATGGATGACGCAGTCAGGCCGATACTCAGCGCTAAACCCAGCAGTGCCAACAGTAGCGGTACAATCACTCCCGGAGCATGAAAATTCTGCACGGCAAGCCAGCCCAGCGACAGCGCTGCGACGACCATCGACAGGCTGGCCACTGGCCGTAGTCCATACCGGGCAGATAGCCAGCCCGCAACCGGACCGCCCACTGCTGCCGCAGCCATGATGGGAATCATGAATATCCCGGCCTGAAGCGGTGTTTTGTCCAGGACGTATTGCAGCTCCTGCGCCAGAGTCAGTTCGACCCCGGCCAATGCGCCGCTGGCGACCACCGCCATGATGATGCCAGCGACGATGGCAGGGTGTGCCAATAAGGAAAGATCCAGCATCGGCGCAGCAGCGCGGAACTGCTTACGAGCAAACAGCACCAGCATTGCCAATCCGAAAGCCAACGTCAGCAACACCACTGCAAGGGGTTGCTTGCCACCAAAACCCGTCTTGGCCGCATACACCACCGCAATCATACCCATGACCAGCAGCAAAGCCTGACCAATCGGCCAATGACCGGGTACGGTCTGCTCCTGACGCGGCAGCAGTAGCCAGCAGGCCGGAGCTACAACGAGCATCAGAGGCACGTTGATCAAGAACACCGAGCCCCACCAGAAATGTTCCAGCAGCGCACCACCTATCAACGGGCCAACCGCCGCACCGGCAGCCCCCACCGTACCCCATAATCCGAGCGCCAGTCCTCGCTCCTTATCGTCCTCAAAGGTACGGCGGATAATGCCCAGCACGCACGGCATTATCATTGCCCCCCCCAACGCCAGCATAACGCGCGCACCAATCAGCATCTGTGCAGTAGGCGCAAAGGCCGTCGCGGCTGAGGCAGCCCCGAAGATCACCAAGCCGATCAGTAAGATGAGTCGGTTACCTACCCTGTCGGCCAGAGTACCCATAGGCACCAGCAAGCCGGCCATCAACAGCGGATAAATATCGATGACCCACAGCACTTGGTTATTTGTTGCTCCCAACGCCTGGGTTAACGTGGGGACCGCAACATGCAGAATGGTCATATCGAGAACAACCGGCAGGAATGCCAGCATTACTGCTATCAGAATCAGCCAGCGCCTGGGGTTTAGAAAGTAGTAAGACACAGGTTCACCCCTGATTTGCGCGTCATTTAAAATATAAATACAATCGTATTTAAAAAGATAATAGTGGGGGTAAACAAGAAAAACAATGGGCAGAAAACCAACTATTACCCGTGACGGGTTGCTGGATGTGGCCGAAGCACTTGTACGCGAACAAGGTGGTTCAGCGCTGACCATTGGTGCTTTGGCAAAGGCTGCAGGCATTTCCAAGGGAGGCATACAGTACTCGTTCTCCAGCAGAGATGAGTTGGTAAGCAGCCTAGTTGACCGCTGGACAAGTCGGTTCGATGCGATGCTGGACGAAACACCGACAAATGATCCGCTCGGCTTTGTTCGAAGTTACATTGAGGCAATGAGAACCGCACAAAAGGCTATGGATGCCAAGATTGCAGGCCTGATGGTCAGTTATCTGGAAAACCCTGAAAACTTAAAGGAAACACGCGACTGGTACCGGGGAATTTTTAACCGTATGACAGGCGCATCTTCAAACGCCCAAGCAGCCCGCGTTGCCTTTCTGGCCGTTGAGGGGTTATTCCTCTTGCGTATCAATGGCATTGACGAAGATGGTGATTGGACGAGTTTTCTAGATGATGTAGATGCAGTGCTAACGCGCCTGACGTGATCGTTCGAATCTCGGTCTTGCAGTGCGGACCCAGCATGGCATGCCTAAAGACATCAGGTGTATTGGCGAATAATTTGATCTACCAGAGCTTCCACCAATTGCCCTTAGCCTGCTCTGTGCTTCGAATGCTAGCCCAGCAGCGCAAGATCTATGCGAAATTCTGTACCATGAGACGATCAATCAGGTCGCTCCAGGCGGAATAAGACAGACCTACTAACCTGGCACTGCGCCATTCGATAATGCCTGATATGCTTCTCAATACCGAGGGGTCACCCACCCAGGGGCTGAGATACTGTTGGCAAGAATGCAGCACAGTGACCCTTTGAGCCTGAACCGGATCATGCCGGCGAAGGGACAGGTTTTGACACCTCATGCCTTCGCTGGCCTCGCAAACGAGGCTGACATGTTATCAACGACAGAGAACACCCCCACCATTCGACCAATCGCCGCTACGATTGCCGCCGTCTATCATAAAGAAAAGATACTCTTGGTACGCCGGGCCAACCCGCCGGACGCAGGCCGCTGGGGCTTCCCCGGAGGGAAAATAGAGGCTGGCGAATCGATTGAACTTGCCGCCGTCAGAGAACTATTGGAGGAAACCGGGGTGCAAGGTCGTGCACGTCAGGTATTCACGGCGGTGGACGCCTTCGACCAGGACGAAAGCGGCCGGATACATCAGCACTTCGTGCTGATTGCGGTCCTTTGTGAATGGATTGCCGGAGAGCCCGTAGCTGGAGACGATGCGCTTGATGCGAAGTGGTTTAGCCTCGACGAACTGACCGATGCCGGCCTTGCCCTGAGTCTCGATGTCGCCAAGGTCGCCCGTCAAGCAGCCGCTATCACCCTTGAACAAGCGAACGGCTCATGACCTCCAGTATTCTCACGATTGCTGGCACAGATACAGATGGCAGGCCTGCTTCAGCTTCTTTCAGGATCGGGATGATCTATTCTTCAGTGAATCGCTTCTTCATGTTCATCGTCCTTCTCTGTGATGAACATTACTGACAGCTTCATGGATTAGAAAGTGGGGAGCTGGTCACAACTACTTTAAACCTTGCATCCAGAACTGGCTGAGTTCAGTAGCAGAAATATGGGATGCCGGCAGCAGCGGCTCAGGTTGTTCAGAAAATATCTTCTTAGCTACCTGTCTTCCAACCAATTGGGCTGCAGAAGTTTTAACATTCCTCTGTTGATAGAAGCCTTGCAAAGCGACTTCCAGCTCATCGGTCTCCATCAGTAAGAGGGCAAGGTGCCATGCATCTTCCAGCGCCTGACATGCCCCCTGACCAGAGGTCGGCAAGGGAGCATGGGCCGCGTCCCCGATAATTATGACATTGTCTTGATGCCAATAGGGAAGAGGATCAATGTCATGAACAAAAATGCGATTAACCGATGCTCTATCACAGGACTGCAACACATTTTGCACTGGATCGGGCCAGTCCCGGAAACGCTGATTCAACTCCTCGTACCAATGGGCCCCGGACCGCTCCCTGTCGACAGCGGCGTTCCAGGCTCCTGCCCAATAGCACCACCCATCATTCACCGGGACAATTCCAAAACGCTCACCTAGACCGCGGAAGTCATGAATAGCGTTATCCAAAGCACCCTCTCGCTGCCTGCTCACTCCTACGACATTTACAAACCCGTGATAACGAGGAGTCACTTTCTCCGCATACAATGCCTGGCGCACGACCGACTTCATCCGCCCATCGGCCCCGACTACCAGGTCAAACTCCTGGCTCAACTTCGTCACATCCGCGGCTGTGATTGAGCAGTCAAACTTGATCTTCACCCCTAGGTCATCGAGCGCACCGGCCAGTAGACTCATCAGCTCACGCCGCAATACCGTCACACTGGGAAAGCCGCAGAGCGAGTTTACTGCCATGATATCGAACTCAGTTTGCAGGACCCCATGCCGGTCAAATTGACGCATAGTGCCTGGCGCGCCTCCCATACGCTTGACCTCCTTGTCCAGCCCAATCTGCTGCATGACAAACATGGCATTGGGCCATAGCGTAACACCAGCACCCATGGATGAGACAGTACTGCCACGCTCAAATAGGCTGACCTGACAGCCCCGTTTCATGGCGAGTATTGCCAGTGCTATCCCGGCAACACCGGCACCTACTATGGCAATTTTACTAGTTCTGATCATCGACTCTCTCCTGATTTATGCAACTTGATAGTGACTGTAATGAAACCCAAATTCATGATAAATATGATTTTATAGTTTTACTAATCTCATATTTTGGGATAACCAATGATAGAGAAAGTCGAAATTCAGTGGTTGCTGTGCTTCCAGGCTGTCTATGAAAGGCTGAGTTTTAAGCTCGCAGCTGAGCAACTACAGCTGCCAACATCCAATGTCAGTCGGCACGTCGCTTTGCTAGAACGACAACTTAATGTGCGGCTGCTGGAACGTACAACGCGTAGGATGACTCCAACAGCAGCCGGTAAGCAGCTGTATCGATCCATTACACCACTCACTCAAGCCATGGATCATACTTTGGAAGAGGTATCCCTATTTGGAGATTCCCTATCCGGCCACTTGAAGATCATTACACCAGATCTCCCATTCATGGCTGATATTCTCGCGGACTTTTGCATTCGACATCCTCAAATACAGCTCAGTTGTGACACCCAACTGGACCCAACAGACGGACTACTGGAAGGATTCGATTTGGTGTTACGTTTTGGACGTGGACCCCTGGAAGATTCTAGCTGGGTCGCCAAAGAAATCCTGCGATGGCCGAGCTGTGTGGTGGCTGCACCAGAACTTCTGAAACATCATCCATCGCCACAATCACTGGATGAACTGACCAAAGCCCCCTGTATTACCAGTATGTCGGTACTCCAAGGAACGCCTTGGCGGTTTAAACAGAACCAAACCGTCCAAGTTAGATCCAACTACAAGGTGAACAGTGGCCAAATGGCCAAGGCCGCTGCACTGAAAGGGCTTGGCTTCGCCATTTTGCCCCTTCATGCCTGTCAATCAGACATCGACAACGGATCCCTTGTTAAAATTGACTGTAACCGCGAACCAGAGGATTTAGTGCTATATGCGCTTTATTCCGGAAGAAAGTACCCACAGAGCAAAGTGAAGGCGTTTCTGGAACACCTGCAGTTAGCACTCGCTCATTTGAGTGTACACAAAAAAGAAGACACCTAACTGACTGAGCATCCGACATTGTGGACCGCGTGAAAAGAAATGCGGATGAAGTGCTTCATGGACAGAGTTCCTTTCCATGCAGCTGGATCCAACGATACTACACACGCCGACTCTACCCGTAATCGGTGCGAGCTCAATCGGATACAGCAGGAATTAGCTCATGCAGCGGACTTATTCGCTGCTTCCCCGCGAATTCAACTCCGAAGTGCGACACCCGCCTATGCAGCCTGAAGGTATTCTTGGAACACCATTTCTGGCTGCCTGAATCCGAGGCATTTACGCGGCCTCAGGTTTAACCTCTTCTCTGCCCACCGCACATCTTCATCCGTAATCAGCCTCAGATCCGTACCCTTCGGGATGAACTGCCGCAGCAGCCCGTTGAAGTTCTCGTTCAGTCCACGCTCCCATGAGGAGTACGGGTGTGCAAAGTAGAACTCCGCCCCCAGCGCTTCCGCTACGGCCTTGTGTTCGACGAACTCGCTGCCGTTGTCCGCCGTGATTGTATGTACATGGTCGGCATAGGGCATGAGCATATCGATGATCGCATCCCGCACGTCCGTAGCCCGCTTGGCGTCGACCCTGCGGACCAGATACAGGCGACTCTTGCGCTCCGCCAGCGTGACCAGCGCACCGCTACCATGCTTGCCCAGAACGGTATCGACCTCCCAGTCACCAAAGCGCTCTCGCGTGTCCACGATGGCCGGACGATCGTCGATCGAAATCGGCTCCGGGATGACCGCACGCTTGCTGTTGCTGCCCTTGCGGTACCGTTTGTGTCCTTGGGCGCAATGTCTTGTAGAGCTTGCCGCCACGGGCCTTATCGGCAGCGACATGACGGTATATCCACTCATGGCTTACCAGCAGACCAATGAGCTTGCCGATACCGCTGATCTGTTCCGGACTCCAGTGCCAGGACAACGTCAGCTCCACATACATGACGGTCTGCTCCGGCACTCTGTATTTGCGTGCCATGACTCGACGTGCGCGGCTTCTGGCATGTGCCTCCTCGGGCTCATACACCCCGTCATGACTGTTACGCTTCATCTCCCGGTAGACCGTGGAGCGATGAACATTAACTACAGTGGCGATCGCTGCCGGCGAATATCCCTGCGTAAGGAGAGCCGATATCTGGTATCGTTTCCCCTCGGTCAACTGCTGATAACTCATGGTGATACTTACTTTGACTTTGGCGAGCTGAAGCGTACCACCTTCGGCAGTTGGCCACCTCTCGCCGTTCAACCATGAGTGTCGCACTTATTATCTGAATTCCCGCCCTAGCTGATTGACTCATTGATGTATATTTTTCCCACACAACACTGCGCTCATCCTCGATCAATTTTTATTTATCTCAATGTCCTGTGAGCTATCCTGAATTAATAGTCACCGAAGAGCACCAATTCTTTTCCCATTTCTTTATTCGGTTTTTTACAGGAGCACCATCATGATTAATCCTTAACGGCGTTGCGAAAGCCAGCTCATCAGGAAAACAGTCACGGCTAATCGCCCCATAAACTTTTCCACCTGATTCAACAGTCACACAAACCAACATTCCGCATTTTCGACATTCATGAAATACGGCAGTCTTCGTTCCTTGCTGGACTTGGCCATAGAATGAAAAATCCCTTATGTGTATTTCCACGGCAGTGCCAGCCTGGAATACATACTGAGCATTGTGGGCTGTGCAATATTCACAATCACAAATGACGGGATGAACTTCGCTGGCACGGTCAAACTGCCACTCCACTTTCATATTCGTACATCTACAGTGCCCAATCACGCTGCCCCCTCCAAATCATTCCTTACAAATGGATCCCCGTACCAACTAGTCCAGACCTTCAGAGGAGCAAAGTGTCACGCCAACATTTTTCATATCTTTTTCTCCCTTGGGATAGAGCTGAGAAATCGCATCTGTGACCAGCATAATCCTGAAATCGCGCTCACAAAGTCGTTTTGTACATCGATGCTGATCAACGCACCGTGGTTTAGGTCAAGGTTGTGTAGCGATTCATTATTCTTTCCTGCTGACTCCTCAATTTTTATGATTGCAACATTGTCATGATAGTTGCCGTCATCGTCGCTACCGGTTTTTCTTCGCCATATTCCGAGCTGTACAATGCAGCTTCCACGACAGAAATTGTTTTGCCTGGCTTGACCACAGTTGCCTTCGCAACAAAGTTATCCCCCTTGGCTGGGCGCAACAGGTTTACCTTGAATTCCACGGTGAGCACATCCGCTCCTTGTGGCATCAGTGTAAATGCAGCATAGCCACAGGCACTGTCCAGAATAGTCGCGACAATGCCTGCATGGATATAGCCGTTTTGTTGCGTAAACTGAGATTGGAAGGGAAAGCGAATGGAGACGATTCCTGCCCCCTGGATACTCAGCTCCGCCTCCAGGGTTTGCATCACTACCTGGCGGCCAAAGCTCTCGAATGTCTTGGATTCATAGCCTGTATCTTGTGCTTCCACCTTGTATCTCCCTACCTAATTTTTATTTGAAAAATTACTGCGTTTGATTCGATGCCTGTCTCTCGAAAATAATGAATATACAAAAGAGAAAGGGTTTAATGTCGTCAATTCTCATCAGGCATAAAGATCAAGTCAGTCACCCCGAAGTCCACACCTTGTTGGGACAGCGCCGCTGTCACCTGTCCACGATGGTGGGTTTGGTGATTGAAGAAATGCACGATAGCCTGAGCGAAGTCCACACTCCGCTCGGTATTGCTCGACAAACTGACATAGTTCAAGCGTTCGGGCGGCGGGGATAACGCAAGGCTTTGTGCCCAAGCAATAATGTCCTTGTCAGTTTGCTGCCGAGCTTGTCGCAACTGGGCATAATCACCGAACAGCTCCTGGGTCAGGCTGTTCACTGTGACAGACTCCTTTTTGAATCGAGCCAGCCACATCAGGTCGCAAACCAGCAAGTGATTGAGGGTGTTGTAGATGGAGCCGAAGAACAAGCCGCACTCCGACCGGCGCTGCTCAGGGGGCAAGGTCTCCGCAGCCGAATACAGACCGCCATTTATCCATTGGTTGTAGCGAGCCATGTTGTTTGCGTAGCTGGCCAAGTCAAAGGTCATTGTCTTTTCTCCCCACATTCGTCATCAATCAAAGCCTGGTGGGCAACTGACAGACGCTGATATACAGGCCCAGGACACTGGGCGATCTGCCGACCATCGATTGTTTTAACTGGAATCAACCGCGCACCGCTACCGCAGATAAAACACTCCTCGGCAGTGTAAAGATCATAGCTGGTGAGGGACTGCTCGCAAGCCTCCAATCCTTGTTGAGACGACAGCTCCAAAATGGTTTCGCGGGTAATTCCTTCCAATGCACCGTCCTGAACTGGCGGCGTTAGCAGCGATCCCGCGTTGACGACAAAGATATTCTCGGCGCTGCATTCCGCCACATGACCAAACTGGTTGAGCAAAATTGCTTCATCAACTCCGGCGGCATTCGCTTCCGCCCTGGCCAAAACCGAATGCAGGTAATTCAGGGATTTGACCCTTGCATCCAGCCCCGTACCGACTGCTCGCCTGATACTGCTGGTGATCAGGCTAACCCCTTGGTTCCGGGCTTCATCACTGACCAACGACAGTGATGTCGGAATGATAAATACGTTGGGCGCAGTGCAATTAAGGGGGTTTAGTCCCATATCCCCCTCCCCCCTGGTCACCAGAATCCGCAGGTAACCGTCGGCCATGCCCGAGCGAGCGATACAAGCCATGACTGCTTCTGCGAGAGCATCATCGCTATAGGGAACAATGATCGCCAGTGCACTGAGGGAACAGCGCAGCCGCGCCAGGTGACGATCGAGCCGGAAAGGATACCGGTGATAAAATCGCAGTCCCTCGAAGCAGCCGTCACCGTATAGCAAACCGTGATCATAGATCGAAACAACTGCTTGATCAGCGCTCACAAGCTCACCATTCTTCCAGCAAGAATACTTCGTTTTTGTATGACACATGGGTTGGGCCTGCATCCGGTATCACCTCACAGAGTTGACGTTCTTGTGCTGCCTGAAAGATAACGATGCCATTGATGGTCTCATCCGGTTCAGGCTATTGAGGGAGCAATGCTGGAAGTGTAATCTTTCCAAGAAAAGGGTACAGATACAGTTTATATGAATTTAAACGGGTACAGATTTTGGACACTACACGCTTTCAACTCCATCGCTACGAGCAGCTTGCCGAACAGCTGACCCGGGAGATTCAGGCAGGACGCTACAGTCCAGGAGAAAAAATCCCCGGAACGCGTGTGCTGGCGGAAACCCATGGTGTCAGCATCAATACTGTCCTCCAGGCGCAAAAACTTTTGGAAAATCAGGGCATGATTGAAGCGGTTCCGCGCTCGGGGTTTTTCGTCAAATGGTGCGGCGAAGACTCCGCACTGCTAGTAAAAAAACCTGCCAAGGCCACGTTGAGACCAATATTGGTGAAGCGCCAGCGACTGGCGCTGGATTTGATCCAGGCCACTGGCAGCAAGACCATGGTGCAACTGGGAGCGGCCCTGCCCCACGAAAGCTGCTTCCCCGGGCAGGAGCTGCAACGAATCGCTGCCCGAATCAGTCGAGCCGACGGTACCGGATTTATGCGCTACGAAGTTCCGCCCGGATTGCCATCACTTTGCGAATCCCTGGCGCTGCGGATGCTGAGCTACGGCTGTGATGTGAGTGCCGCGGACATCCTCGTCACCAACGGCTGTCACGAAGCACTGATTATTGCCCTCAAGTGCGTGGCCGAACACGGTGATGTGGTATTGCTTGAATCCCCCACCTACTATGGTTTACTGCAGGTGATCGATACCCTGGGATTACGCGCGGTGGAAATCCCCTGCCACCCCGAGTCCGGCATGGACCTAGACAAGGTCGAGGACGCCTGCCGGCAGTGGGACGTAAAGGCCTGTATCGTCGTCAGCAACTTCAGCAATCCACTGGGGAGCTGCCCAGACAACAATCAAAAACAGGCGTTACTGTCACTGCTCAATAGCTTCGATGTGCCGTTGGTGGAAGACGATATTTATGGTGACCTTGCCTTCGACGGTCATCGCCCGGCCCCTTACAAACACTTCGACACGACCGGGGAGGTACTCTATTGCAGCTCTTTCTCCAAATCGGTTTCCCCAGGCCTGCGGGTAGGGTGGCTATCACCCGGTCGCTATACGGAGAAAGCCGCCTACCTGAAATTCACCCAGAATATTGCCAGCGCTACATTGAACCAACGGGTACTGGATGAATACCTGCGTAATGGCGGTATGGACAGGCATGTCCGGAAAATACGCCGCCGTTATGCCGTGAATATAGGACAATGTATTGACCTGATTAAGACAACGTTTCCACCCGGCACCCGCACCTCCCAACCTCGCGGCGGCTTTGTATTGTGGGTGCAGTTGCCTGGGGAGTTCGATACCACCGAGCTTTATCAAAAAGCACTGGAACACAATATCAGCATCGCCCCTGGATATTTATTTTCCAGCGATCAACGATTCAAACACCATTTCCGAATAAACTGCGCATTGCCGTGGGAATCGATGCTGTCCCCAGCCTTGCAAACACTGGGATGCTTACTGGATTGAGTGCGACAAGCAATACCATCACGGCAACTAGTAATCCAAAGCATCTACTTCCCGGGGACAGAAAATAAAATATTCTGGAGTGTAATCGGTTGTCGGTGACTTCATGAGGGATACCTGAGTGAGGTAATAGCTGCCATGGAGGGGGTAATATAAAGATTGATCAGTAGGTATCAAAAATTAATCGGCCGCTAGTTCAACGACCAACTCTCGTAGTCATCGGTGAGCTGTGTCACGCTCTCGGTGAGCATGCCAGATTTGCTCGAAACTAAATTTCGCCTGTTGCCGCTGAGGAAACCTTAAAATACTGTCCGGGACTGGTTGACCACTACAGATTTGCCACAGTACGTGGAAACACCTCCGCTTCCCTTCCGTCGAACCATCCGCCGACGTGAACTTCACCAGATGATCCCCTTGGCGGAAACAACCATCTACGATATGGAACGTCGCGGTGAATTTCCCCGTCGTTTCAACCTGACGCCCCGTTGCGTGGTGTGGGACCTGGAGGAAGTGGAAGCCTGGATCGAGGAGCGCAAACAGCAATCCCGCTCAGGCAAATCGTCCCCCGCTCCTGGGCCGGACGTGAACCAGCGTATTACCCGCCCAGTACGTTCTCGCAACCAATGAGCTGACGGCTAGGCCGTCAGCAACTCTGTATTATTCTGCCCACTCACCGGGTGCCGAATCGCCTCCTTGGTGACATTGACCTCCAGCACCACTCTCGCAGCCTCCAGCATTCCACTATCAATCCGGTAACCCCCGCGCGTTTTCAGCCAATCCAGCACCTCCGCCAGATGCCATATCGAGGCGCTACCTTCGTGAACCGGCATCGGAAACGTCGAGCGGTGGGCCAGCATGAGCTTGCGCATTGCCTGACGGGAAATCCCCACCACATCAGCCACATCCGTCAGACCGACCAGATCGGGCGAGGCTTCGATCAAACGCGCGGTGGGCACAGCGCTTTTGACATCGGCCAAAGCGGTCCGAACCGCCTCCACTGCACTGTCCGCCTCACGGGAGAACTCCAGAGCCAGGCGACCTGGCTGCCCGACACCGACAAGCGCGTCATCACAACCGGCGGCACCTAGGCGCTCCACCAGCGCGTCCGGGTCGCAGTCTTGCTCAGACAATTGGTATTTCAGTGTAAAGATATATTCCACGTCTCAATCCTCCGACTCCGTATCTTCCCGGCGCTGGTGAGTGGAGCACTTGTCCACCACCCTGCGCAGCGCCCGTGCGTGGCTGCCGGGATTTCTCGGTGTGCTCCACACACTGGCGATACAGAACTCACCACAGCGGCATTCATCGTCATTGTAGGGGCAGTAGATCTTGCCCCAGGCATGACTACCACCCACCTCGACTCGCCAGCCCTCCTCTTCAGCATGCTTGAGCGCCGCTTCAATTTCTTTCTTCGGATGCGATGATCGAGTCATTCCTTGTCTCCAGTATGGGCATGGCACCCAAGGTTGTCAAGTGACAACCTTGGGTTATGGAAAGTGTTCTGTTGGCCATGCCCAAACGACCGCAAGCCAACAATCACCATGACCACGACACTCATACCGATGCCTTTAATACAGGCACCGACATTGTCGACGGCATCAAGGTTGGAATGTAGCTACCCCCTTCCGCCCAAGCCTCAATCATATTGGCCCACTCTTGCATCATGTGCCGACGCTGCTCGGCATACTCCGCTTTGTTGTACACCGCCCGAGAGGAGCGACCGTCCTCGTGGGCCAAGGCCTTTTCAATCCAGTCGCGATTGAAACCGACTTCATTGAGCAGTGTGGAACCGGTACGGCGCAGGTCGTGAACGGTAAATGGTTCCAGCGGCAAGCCTTTTTCCCGGGCCCGCTCTGATACCTTCAAGGTCACTCGGTTCAGCGTGCCCATGGACATGCACTGGTCACCATCATAGCGAGCCGGAAACAGGTACTTGGATCCACCGGCACAGGTCTTGAGCGCCACCAGGATGTCGAGCGCCTGTCGGGACAGATAAACATTGTGAGGGAAGCGCCGCTTCATCCGCTCCTTGGGAATGCTCCATACCCCGGTCTCGAAATCCACTTCATCCCAGGTCGCCTTTAGCAACTCGGCCTTCCTCACCAAGGTCAGCAGGATCATGCGCAGCCCCAGGCGAATGGTCGGCGACGTGGGTATGGTATCCATCTCGTGGACCATCAGCCGGATTTCAGCGGGTGACAGCGCGCGGTCCTTGGGCGCAAAAGTGGCAATGGATGACGGCATCACTTCATCGGCCGGATTGGTCACTTTCTCGCCGTGCATGATGGCGTGTGCGTAGACCTGCTTGACAATATCGCGGACGTGGATAGCGGTTGCCGGTGCTCCGCGCTTTTTCACCTTCATACACAGGGCCCGGAGGTCGTCGGGTGTGATTTCAGCCAGCAGACGGTTCTTGAAGACCGGCAGGATGTCGCGGTCGATGATGTGCTTGCGCATGGACCTGGTGCTGTCAGCCATGCCGGAAGCTACCATCCACACCTCGGTGAATTCCGCGAAATTCCTGGCACGGGACAGGCGGCGTTTTTCCCGCTGTTTCTCCTGGGCAGGAGAATGCCCGTCGGCCACCGCCTTGCGGGCATCCAGCAGGCGCTCCCACGCCAGGGCCAGGGAAATACCACCCGGCCCGTATCGGCCCAGGGTGAGGGTTTCACGCCGGCCATTGAGACGGTAATCGTAACGAAAGGTGATGGTGCCTGTTTTCGAGACGGTCACATACATGCCGTCGCGGTCGGCGACCTTGTAGGTGGCGTCATTGGGCTTGAGTTTGCGTAGCGCTGTATCGGTCAACATATCAGGTTTCTCCTGTGTTTGCGGTTTGTTACCGTCAAGGGTCAGGAGCCCTGATGATATCCCTAAGTTCTTGATATCAAAAGAAGTCAGGGCGTAGTTTTACCGTCATGCCGAAAAAAGGCATGACGGTAAATGGGAGAGTCTTAATCCGGGGAATTCGCGATACCGTCGCTTTTACCGACAAATGTTCCTGCTTGCCGCCGGTAGCCACCGATAGGTAATGAGACGTAAATTTAGATAAATCATAAACTTACGTCATTTTTCCGATTGCAGCTGATAGTCCCTGAAAGACCTTATTTCACTCCCACTCAATCGTGGCCGGCGGCTTGCTGGAAACATCGTAGGTCACGCGCGAAACCTTGACGACTTCATTGATGATACGGCTGGATACGGTTTCCAGCAGCTCATAGGGCAGGTGAGCCCAACGGGCTGTCATGAAGTCGATGGTTTCAACGGCACGCAGGGCAATCACGTACTCATAGCGACGACCATCGCCCACAACACCCACGGACTTCACCGGCAGGAAGACGGCAAATGCCTGGCTGGTTTTGTGATACCAGTCGGCCTTGTGCAGCTCTTCGATGAAGATCGCATCCGCTTCACGCAGAATTTCTGCGTATTCCTTCTTCACTTCACCCAAGATACGTACACCAAGCCCCGGCCCCGGGAAGGGGTGGCGGTAAACCATGTCGTACGGCAGGCCCAGCTCCAGACCGATCTTGCGCACTTCATCCTTGAACAGTTCACGCAGCGGTTCAACCAGCTCAAACTTCATGTCTTCCGGCAGGCCACCCACATTGTGGTGCGACTTGATGACATGCGCCTTGCCGGTCTTGGAAGCGGCAGACTCGATCACATCCGGATAGATGGTTCCCTGTGCAAGGAAGCGGCAATCTTTCAGTTTTTCAGCTTCGTCATCGAACACTTCGATGAAGGTGTTACCAATGATCTTGCGCTTGGCTTCAGGATCAGCTTCGCCCAACAGGCGGCCCAGGAACTGATCTTCGGCATCGACACGGATTACGTTGACACCCATGTTACGGGCGAACATCTCCATCACCTGGTTGCCTTCACCCTTGCGCAGTAGACCGTTGTCCACGAACACGCAAGTCAGTTTGTCGCCTATCGCCTTGTGCAGCAAGGCTGCAACCACGGACGAGTCCACGCCACCCGACAGGCCCAACAGCACTTTCTGGTCACCGACCTGCTGCTGCACCTTTTCGATCAGGTCCTGAATAATATTCGCTGCCGTCCACAGTGCATCTGTGTTGCAGATCTCACGTACAAAACGTTCCAGAATGCGCAGACCCTGTTTGGTATGCGTCACTTCCGGGTGGAACTGAACACCATACAGGTTACGCTTGGGATCACACATGGCGGCAACCGGCGCAGAATCCGTGGCCGCAATCATGTGGAAGCCATCAGGCATTTCAGTCACCTTGTCGCCATGGCTCATCCAGACGTCCAGTGACAGAGTGCCGTTGTTTGCGATGTGGTCTTCAATACCTTCCAGCAAACGGCTCGGGCTATCAGCCAGACGCACACGCGCATAACCGAACTCACGCTTGTCGGAACTGGCGACTTTGCCGCCCAGCTGCTCGGCCATGGTCTGCATGCCGTAGCAAATGCCCAGCACCGGCAGACCCATGTCAAATACGCATGCCGGAGCCCGCGGTGAATCCAGTTCAGTGACGGACTCAGGACCGCCTGCCAGAATGATGCCGTTGGGGGCAAATTCACGAATCGCCGCCTCATCCATATCAAAGGCATGGATCTCGGAGTAAACCCCGATCTCGCGTACCCGACGAGCGATCAACTGGGTGTACTGGGACCCAAAGTCCAGAATCAGGATGCGTTGCGCGTGAATATCTTTGCTCATACTCAGTGACTCCACCGAATGCTGGCCGCCAGGCGGCACAAACAAAAAGTGGGGCAGTCCACCGCCCCACTTGTCAGTTAGATATTGGTTGTTCAGCCCACACGATAGTTGGGGGCTTCCTTGGTAATACTTACGTCATGTACATGGCTTTCCGTGATACCCGCGTTGGTGATGCGTACAAACTTGGGCTTGTTGCGCATCTCCTCGGTGGTGGCGCAACCCGTATAGCCCATCGAAGCGCGCAGACCACCCATCAGCTGATGCACGACACCCGCCATCGGCCCCTTACAGGGCACACGACCTTCGATGCCTTCCGGCACCAGCTTCTCGGCACCGTCTTTCGCATCCTGGAAGTAACGATCGGAAGAGCCTGTCAGGCCAGACATGGCACCCAAAGAGCCCATGCCACGATAGGATTTGAAGGCACGCCCCTGGAACAGCTCGACTTCGCCCGGCGCCTCATCAGTACCGGCGAGCATGGAACCGACCATTACCGCAGAGGCTCCGGCAGCAATCGCCTTGGAAAGGTCGCCGGAGAACCGGATACCACCATCAGCGATCAAGGGAACACCGTGCTCGCGCAGTGCAGCTGCCACATTGGCAATCGCCGAAATCTGCGGCACGCCCACACCGGCAACAATTCGTGTAGTACAGATGGAACCGGGACCGATACCCACTTTCACGCCATCCGCACCTGCTTCAGCGAGCGCAATGGCAGCTTCTGCCGTTGCGATGTTGCCACCCACCACTTGCACCTGCGGGAAGTTCTGCTTCACCCAGGCCACACGATCAATAACACCCTTGGAGTGACCGTGTGCGGTATCCACCACAATCATATCAACACCGGCTGCTACCAGAGCCGCCACACGATCAGGGGTTTCGGGGCCGGTACCCACTGCGGCACCAACGATCAGACGACCACGACTGTCCTTGGCAGCATAGGGGAACGCCTGAGCCTTACTCATGTCCTTCACGGTCATCATGCCGCGCAGAGCGAACTTGTCGTCAACCAGCAGGATCTTTTCGATGCGGTGCTTGCGCAGCAATTCGCGAATAACGTCAGGATCTTCGCCTTCGTTGGCTGTGACCAGTCGATCCTTGGGTGTCATGATAGTGGAAACTGTCGCATCCATATCATGCTCAAAACGCACATCGCGACTGGTAACAATACCCACCAGCTCGCCGTTATCTACAACCGGGAAGCCGGAGAAGCTCAGCTTGCGCGACAGCTCAATGATTTCGCGCACGGTGGTATCGGAACTGCAGGTAACCGGATCCAGCACAACGCCAGACTCGAACTTCTTGACCCGGCGCACTTCTTCGGCCTGCTGTTCGAGGGTGAGATTCTTGTGGATGATGCCGATACCACCTTCCTGTGCCATCGCGATGGCCAGACGGGATTCGGTAACGGTGTCCATGGCCGCCGAGACCAGCGGAATATTCAGTTCAATACCCTTGGTCAGGCGGGTCTTCAGTGAAACGTCCTTCGGGAGTACTTCCGAGTATCCCGGAACCAGCAAAACATCATCAAAGGTTAGCGCTTCTTCAACGATTCGCAACATACTGAACCAGCCCGTTTTCTGTGAAAAATTAAACAGGAAATTATACACAAAACCTGCGCAGACAACAATCAGCGATCACGATGGATGCCAGCCTTGCCGATGTCGTTTATCATGCCGGCATGAACCGATCTGAAGCCACACACTCTACCGCCATCAGCGTCAGTGAACTGAACCGTCAGGTGCGTTCACTGCTGGAAAATTCCTTCATGAGCCTGAGGGTCGAAGGCGAGATCAGCAACCTCGCCCGTCCTTCCTCAGGACACTGGTATTTTACGCTGAAAGATGACAAAGCGCAGGTACGCTGCGCCATGTTCCGCAACCGCAACCAACAGGTTCGCTTTCGCCCGAAAGAAGGGGACCAGGTGGTGATTCAGGCCAAGGTGAGCCTGTACGAAGGACGCGGAGACTTTCAGCTGATTTGTGAGCAGATGCAGGAAAGCGGACTGGGCAAGCTGCAGCTGGCTTTTGAAGCATTGAAACAGAAACTGGCCGGTGAAGGCCTGTTCGAGATCGGCCGTAAACGACCACTTCCCTCCCCTGCACGCCATATTGGCGTGATTACCTCCCCTACCGGGGCGGCGATCCACGACATACTGACCGTTCTGCAGCGACGCTGCCCGGCACTGCCGATAGCGCTTTATCCGGTCGCGGTTCAGGGTAACGAGGCTGCAGGCCAGATTGTACGCGCCATCGAACTGGCCAACCGTGATCAGCGCTGTGATGTACTGATTGTGGGTCGCGGCGGCGGCTCTCTGGAAGATCTTTGGCCCTTCAACGAGGAAACTGTGGCACGCGCCATTGCAGCCTCCCGCATACCTGTTGTGTCTGCGGTAGGGCATGAAGTCGACGTATCGATCAGCGACCTTGTGGCTGACTTGCGTGCACCTACGCCTTCGGCTGCGGCTGAATTAATCAGCCCGGATCAACAGGTGCAACTGCAGCATCTCGCAAGCCTGCAGCACCGCCTGCAGCGGCAAATGCATCTACAGCTGCAGCGCTGCCGTGAGCGTATGGATCACCTTCGACTCAGGCTGCGTCACCCCGGTGAACGCCTGCGTGAGCAGAGCCAACAACTCGACCAGCTGGAACTGCGTTTGCAGCGTGCGCTTCAACAGCAGCTGAACAGACGCCAACAGCGGCTGGATACTCTGGAACAGCGACTGCGTCAGGTTTCGCCATCTCGCATGCTGCAGCAAAAGGCACAGCAGCTGCAGCCACTGCAACAGAGGCTGCAGTCTTCCATTTGCCATTTGATTGAACGTCGCCAGCTCAAGCTGCAGGGACTCATGCGCGAATTGAACAGTGTCAGCCCTCTGGCAACACTGGAGCGTGGTTACGCCATTGTTCAGTCCAGCGATGGTACCGCCATTACTGCAAACACACAGGTCAAGTCGGGCGAGCAGATCCAGGCCCGATTGCACCGGGGTGCTCTGATCTGCCGCGTCGAGAAGATCAGCGACTGAAGCCCCGTCAAAGCTGCAGTTATGTTAGCATCGCCCTCTTTAACCAACCGAACGACAAGCGGGTTTAATATGTCTGAACAGGTATTCGAAACAACAGAACAGCGCGCCAGCTATGGCATTGGCCGCCAGATGGGTGACCAGCTGGCTCAGGGCAGCTTTGATGGTGTCGATGTGGAAGCGGTGATCACCGGTTTGCGCGACTCCTTTGGCGGTGAAGGCCTGCGGGTACCTGCCGAGCAGATTCAGGCCGCGTTCAACGAGATCACTCAGCGCATGCGCGAAGCTCAGGAAGCACAGGCGCGCGCAGCGGCAGCCAAGGGCGAAGCGTTTCTGGCAGACAACGCCAAACGTGAAGGTGTCGTGACGCTTGAATCAGGCCTGCAGTACGAAATCATCGAAGCCGGTGACGAAAATGGTGAAAATCCGACCGCCAGCAGCAAGGTGCGCACCCACTATCACGGCACTTTCATCGATGGCAAGGTGTTCGACAGCTCCTATGAACGCGGCCAGCCGGCCGAATTCCCGGTCGGTGGCGTGATCGCAGGCTGGACCGAAGCCCTGCAGCTGATGACCAAAGGGGCCAAATGGCGCCTCTATGTACCTTACCAACTGGCCTACGGTGCCCAGGGCTCTCCCGGTGGCATTCCGCCCTATTCAACTCTGGTATTCGATGTCGAGCTGATCGACATTCTGTGATCCTGTCGCCGCACGTAGCCAAGCATACGTGCGGCCTGCTCATTTCGGGTATTCATCATGCAACTGAATTTTCATCGCAGTGGCAAGGGAGCGCCGCTGGTCATTCTGCACGGCCTGTTTGGCACGCTGGAAAACTGGGGTGCCAAGATTAAACAGCTCAGTGAACACTTTGATGTCATTGCCGTCGATCTTCGCAATCATGGCCGCTCCCCACACGATTCGCGTATGGACTATACCGCCATGGCAGATGACGTGATCGAGCTGATGAACCGGCTGGGGCTTGAAAAGGTCAATTTGATGGGGCACTCAATGGGTGGCAAGGCCGCGATGCAGCTGGCGATGGATCATCCAGGCAAAGTCGAGCGGCTGATAGTGGTTGATATTGCCCCGGTCGAGTATCCACCACATCATAACGATGTGTTTGCAGGCCTTAAATGCATTAACCTGTCGCAGCTGAAAAGCCGACGCGAGGCTGACGATATACTGAGCCAGTATGTGAATTCAGAGGCAACCCGCGCATTCCTGCTGAAAAACCTCTACCGCAATGAAGACCGACATTTCGCATGGCGCATGAACCTGCCCGCACTTGAGCAGCAATATCGCCAGATAGCGGCTGCGCCCGAGGGCACGCCCTACGGAGGACCTGTTCTGTTCATCAAGGGCGGGGAGTCAGGTTATATCCAGGCAGAGCATCAGCAGGCCATTCTGTCACGCTTTCCTGCCGCTAACTTCAAGATTATCGCCGGTGCGGGACATCTGCCGCATGTCGAGAAACCTAGCGCATTTACTCGGCTGGTCGATAAATTCCTCAGACCTGATAACTGAAAAGAGTGCCGGGCGGATACATCCGAGCAAAAACACCGGCCTCAACCAGCTGCCGCTGCAGCCGCCCCATGGATTCTGCCTGCGCCTCACGCATCTCGGCGCGCCTCTCGTTACCGGCACCGTCTTCCTGACGCGTTTCAGCTGCGGCACCCGTTGTCTGCTCCGGTTCTTCACCGCTTTCTTCGCTCGCTTCACTCTCCTCCATTTGGGCCAGCTCAGCACGTGCTTCGGCGGCCATGGCACGAGCACTCGCTGCAACTCTATAGTCCTGAGACGAAGGTTCAGCCGGCGCCATCGCCGCACGAATAATCGCTTCCGCCTTCTCCAGGGTCGCACGCGGGTCTCCGCTGACGGCAGAGGTATCAATACTCACCTCACCGCCAACAGCATACATCTGGCCATCAGGGCCACGTTCGTAACTGTAGGAAACAGCACCGGTAATACCGGCGCCGGCAGCCTGATGCGCCATTTCATGCTGCCGTACCTCCCGGTCACGGGCGCTTAGCTGCTGTAAAACGCGCTGCTCCTGACGCTGCTCAACCGACTGTTGGCGTGAACTTGATCCAGTGTCTTTTGGAGTCGAGGATGAGCCTTGCGCAGTGTCGCTTGCACTGCCTGCCTGCGCTTGCGCAGACGAATCAGGCTGGCTTGCCCGGGTGGCAGGCTGTGAATAGGTGCCGGAAACAGGAACCGACGGGGGTGAGATACTGGAGAGTGCTGTGCTCATGGCAGAAGAGGGAGGATCACCCCTCCCTTCCTGTATCAGGCCATGGTATCGATCAGGTTACCCAGCACCTCATCCGTCGCATTAACCACCTTGGTAGCGGCAGCTTCGGTGGTTTCATTGACGGTAGAGTTGGCAACAGCCTGATTAATTTCACGCCCGGAAGCGACTTCTGCCAAGTCCGGACGACCGCTGCCCTGAGTGTCACCGGATACTTTCGGTGTGTTGTCCAGAGTACGGTTTACGTTGAACATGCCACTGTTCTGAGCTGATGTAATGTTCATGGGGCACCTTCCATTTTCAATTGCAGTTCAGGCGACAAAACAGCGCGCGTCAGGACCTTAGTATCCTGACGCTCGGTACGCCTTTGATTGCATCTGGTAGCAGTATAGAACAACTGCACCCATTGGTCACTTTTTACTCATCCAACAGTGGAATCAGATCAATATGGTCGGCAACTCGCTCTGGGTCAGGATCATCCAACCAGGGAATCCGCCCTAGCAGAGGCGCGCGGAACAGCCGCTCCAGCGTGGCCAGATTTTCATCCGGGCAACTCATGTCCGGGTCGATATGGTTGGCGACCCAGCCGGCCAGGCGCAGGCCATCGCGGGCGATCGCCTCGGCGGTCAGAATAGCGTGGTTGATGCAGCCCAGCTTCATCCCCACCACCAGGATCACATCCAGCTCCAGCAATTGTGGCAGCCGCGCCAGGCTTTCACGCATGCTCAGCGGCACGCGCCAGCCACCGGCACCTTCCACCAGCACCAGATCTGCCGGTTGCATCATGGTGCCACGGCAATAGGCCGCCAGTCGGTCGGCGGTCAAAACTCGCCCTTCCTGTTCGGCGGCAATGTGCGGTGCGATCGGTGGTTCGAAAGCGATCGGGTTGACCTGCTCATAACTCAGCTTGATGCTGGCAGCCTGTTGCAGCAGCAGCGCATCGGAGTTGCGCAGTCCATCCGGCGTCTGTTCACACCCGGCTGCCACCGGTTTCAGGCCTATGGTTCTCAACCCTCTGCGGCTTGCAGCCGTGAGCAGTCCGGTGGTCACCAGAGTCTTGCCTGCATCGGTATCGGTACCGGCGATGAAAAAGCGCTTTTTCACTGGGATTCCTTGAACAGTTCCAGATAATAAACTTCATAGGTAGCGGGAAGAGCACCATCGGCTTGACGCTGCCGTTCATAGGCGTCCAGCAGCCTTATCAAGCGTTGACGACTGCTCAGCCCTTGATCGCGACGACTGTTCACATTATGAGCACCCAACGCCTTGAGCTCGTGCATCAGCTCCTGCAGGCGATTGTAACGGAGCACCCTGTATTCAGTCTCGCACCGCGCCAATGTCAGGCCGGTGTTGTATGCCAGTAGCCGTTCGAGTGCTGTAAAGCAGTTCACATGCACATCGTCATCCACCGCTGCCCATGCCCGCTTCAGCTCATGCAGCGTATCCGGTCCCAACGTGGCCAGCAGACAACGACCGCCCGGTTTCAGCACCCGCGCCAGTTCGGTCATCAACCGGTCCGGCTGTTCGCACCACTGCACGGCAAGGCTGGACCAGATCAGCTCAATGCTGGCGTCCGCCAGTGGCAGTTGTTCGGCATCACCACAGAGATAGAATGCCCCCGGCACCGACCGCTGTTCGCGGGCAAAGGTGAGCATGCCATGGGCCAGATCCAGATGCAGCAGCGATGATTCTGGATAACACGCATGCAGATGCGGCGCGGCATATCCGGTGCCACAACCAAGATCCAGCAGGTTGCCTTCGACCTCCTCGGGCAGCCACTGCAGCAGACGGTCGGCGATAGCGCGCTGCAACTGAGCAACGGAGTCGTAACTCTCGGCCGCACGACTGAATGCCTGGGCAACCCTGCGTTTATCCCGCTGCATCGGCACCATCCACCTGGCGCACCAGCGCATTGAGCATGTTCAGCGCTTCATCGGCATGGCTGATAAAAGGCAAATGTGCACTCTGCGCCAGTACACTAACCTTCAGCTTCGGGCTCAATGCCTGTACCTGCTTCGCCAGACCTACCGGTACCAGCTGGTCTTCAGCACCCAATATCAGCTGGGCTGGGCAGTTCAGAGTGGCCAGGGCCGAGCGCAGGTCGGATTCCAGCAGCATCAGCGCTGATGCCAGTGCCTGAGGCTCCGCCGTTGCCATAACACCTTTAAGTCGTTTCAACTCATCACGGGCGCTGGCTGAACCACGCGTCTGCAGGGCGGCAAAGCGCTGCAGGGTTTTGGCCTCGTTGTACGCCAGTGACTCAACAAAGGCGTTGAATACGTCCGACGCCATGGCGCAGGACCAATCCTCACGGGCGACAAAACAGGGGTTGGCGGCAATCAGACTCAGACTTTTCACTTGTTCCGGCGCCTGTTCGGCACAGGCCAATGCCAGCTGTCCGCCAAGCGACCAGCCCACCCAGTGCGCCTGCTCGGGTGCGGCTTCAAACAGAGCCCCAACCACGGAGCCCAACGACATATCGCCTGCGGGTGCAGAACGTCCCAACCCCGGCAGATCAATCAGCGTTACACGATAACGCTCGGCCAGGCGGTCGGAAAAGTCACCCCAGATGCCAGAGTTCAGTCCCCAGCCATGCAGCAGCACCAGATCAGGGCCAGTGCCACGGGTTTCATGCCACAGACTCATGCCACGCCTCCGGTACGAACCTGATTCAGCGCTTCCAGCAAGCGATCCACCTGCTCTTCGCTGTGGGCCGCACTGAGGGTCACTCGCAGGCGCGAGCTACCAGCTGGGACAGTGGGCGGACGGATGGCACTGATAAAGATACCGCGTGCTTCCAGTGCGGCACTGATCCGCATCGCCTCACCGGCATCGCCGATCAGAATCGGCTGGATAGGCGTTGGCGAATCCATCAGCGCATAACCCAGCTGCTCACAGCCACTGCGAAAGCGCTGGATCAGCTGCGTCAGCTTGTCGCGGCGCCAGCTTTCGGACTGCACCAGCCTGAGACTGGCACGGGTGGCCTGAGCCACCGCCGGCGACATGCTGGTGGTATAGATGTAAGTGCGGGCAAACTGGATCAGGGTTTCGATCAGCACCTCGGAACCGGCTACAAAAGCGCCGGAGGTACCGAAGCCTTTACCCAGAGTGCCGATTAGTACCGGCACCTCTTCATTGCTCAGACCGAAGTGCTCGACGCAGCCGCCGCCCTTGGCGCCCAGACAGCCAAAACCA
Organism: Marinobacterium sp. MBR-111; assembly: GCF_040547585.1. Lineage (NCBI taxonomy): Bacteria > Pseudomonadati > Pseudomonadota > Gammaproteobacteria > Oceanospirillales > Oceanospirillaceae > Marinobacterium > Marinobacterium sp. MBR-111. The sequence continues at coordinate 117,624 of NZ_JBEPQA010000006.1, read as the reverse complement.
TGGGCATCGTCCACCATCAGCCAGCCGTCATGCTCGCGGGTTACTCGACTCAACTCTGGCAGGTCGGCAATATCGCCATCCATGCTGAACACGCCATCAGTGACCACCAGCTTGCGGCGCGCTTCTGAGCGACTCAGCCGCTGAGCCAGGCTATCGGGGTCGTTGTGCAGGTAACGCTGGAAACGAGCACCACTGAGCAGGCCCGCGTCCAACAGGGATGCATGATTGAGACGGTCCTGAAACGCCGCATCCTGTTTGCCGATCAGGGCATTGACGGCACCAATGTTGGCCATGTAGCCGGTTGAGAACAGCAGCACCCGCTCACGGCCGGTAAATTCCGCCAACTCTTCTTCCAGCGCATGGTGAGCCTGCGAATGTCCGTTGACCAGATGAGACGCACCGCCGCCCACGCCGTAGGTATCGGCACCCTGCTTAAGCGCAGCGATCACCTCTGGGTGGTTGGCCAGCCCCAGATAGTCGTTGGAGCAGAACGCCAGATAGCGACGGCCATCAACGCTGACTTCCGGCCCCTGGGCCGACTCCAGCACTCGGCGCTGGCGATAAAGGTTATCCTGCCGCCGTACTTCAAGCGCGGCGGCCAGATCATTGAAGGACATGGATCTGCCTCAGTGCGCGACGGTGGCGTCGACGAACAGATCAGCATCCTGCTGGGCCTGAATCTCGGCGGCCAGTTTCTGCTCCTGGTCGGCATCGGAGTCTTCGATGCGCTGTTCCGGGCGAATACCCAGACGTTTGAACAGCTGCAGGTCGCGGTTGGTTTCCGGGTTTGGCGTGGTCAGCAGGCATTCGCCGTAGAAGATGGAGTTGGCACCGGCAAAGAACGCCATGGACTGCAATTCGTCGGACATCTGCTCACGACCGGCAGACAGACGCACATGGGATTTGGGCATCATGATACGCGCCACGGCGATGGTACGGATGAATTCCAGAGGGTCGAGGTCTTCCACGTTTTCCAGCGGCGTGCCCTGCACCTTCACCAGCATGTTAATCGGCACCGACTCTGGCTGCTGCGGCAGGTTGGCCAGTTGCATCAGCAGGCCATAACGATCCCTGGCAGTTTCACCCATGCCCAAAATGCCGCCGCTACAGATTTTCATGCCGGAATCACGTACATGCTGCAGGGTATTCAGACGATCCTCGTAGCTGCGCGTAGTGATGATCTTGTCGTAGAACTCCGGCGAGGTGTCCAGGTTGTGGTTGTAGTAATCCAGCCCCGCCTCGGCCAGCTGTTGCGCCTGCGTTTCCTGCAACATGCCAAGCGTCATGCAGGTTTCCAGCCCCATCGCTTTCACGCCCCTGACCATCTCGATTACGTAGGGCATGTCACGCTCGGTGGGGTGTTTCCAGGCCGCGCCCATACAGAAACGGGTTGAGCCGGATTCTTTCGCCTGCCTGGCCTTGTTCAGCACCGCTTCGACTTCCATCAGACGCTGTTTTTCCAGACCGGTATTATAGTGGGCGCTCTGCGGACAGTATTTGCAGTCTTCCGGGCAGGAGCCGGTCTTGATCGACAGCAACGTGCTGACCTGTACCTCATTGGGATTGAAGTGCTGGCGGTGTACGCTTTGAGCCTGAAACAGCAGATCATTCATCGGCAATTCAAACAGGGCGCGTACTTCCTGTTCGGTCCAGTCGTGGCGCACTTCAGCCTGGCTTAGCATAACTCCAATCCCCTTGTGACATAATCATGGGACATGCACGGATCGCATATCAATTCCCAGCATCTTAATTAGACAGAAGGAACTGTCAACCTATGTTTAAATACATAATCAACAGCTGTTTATATAATACACAGAAGTGCTCGCTTTGCGGTGCGTCAGACCACCGGTTTCACGGCCTGTGCGAAGGCTGCCACGCAGACCTGCCGTGGTTGATACATGCCTGCCCTCGTTGTGCTCTGCCTCTTCCCCGCCACCTGTCCGGCCTGTGCTCACATTGCAGCAATGAACTGCCAGCCTTTGACAAGGTACAGGCCGCTTTCACCTATTCATTCCCACTCAGCCAATTAATTCCGGCGATCAAGTATCACCGCCAGCCTGCGCACCTGGGGTGGCTGGCGGCCACGCTCAGCGATTTTATTCGCCAGCGTCACGAGGGCCGCTGGCCAGATGCATTGATACCGGTCCCAATGCACCCCTTCAGCCAGATATACAGAGGCTACAATCAGGCCGAGCTGCTGGCACAAAGATTGAGCCATCAATTACACATTCCGCTTCAGCTCAGCCTGCGCAAGCATCGTCGAACCCCCAAACAGATGTCGCTCAGTCTTGAAGCCAGGCGCCGTAACCTGCAAGACTCATTTACTGTGCGCTCAACCGCTCCTGAGTACGTTGCACTGATCGACGATGTCATGACCACAGGTACCACCGTATCAACATTGGCGCGACTGCTGCGTGAGCATGGCTGTAAACGGGTCGATGTCTGGGTTCTGGCAAGAACACCCGAGAACCGTTAAAAGCCGATAAGCATAGGATTCGGCTACCGATCCATATCGACGGATGTCCGGGTTTTTGCTAGCTTGAAGCTTATTTTCTGCCTGGATGGAAAGGCGATGACATTTGAAATGCTGGGACAGCTGTTTGGTGGTATCGGTCTTTTTTTGCTGGGCATGCAACTGCTCACCAATGGCCTGAAACAGGCAGCCGGGCGCTCCTTGCGCGCAGCACTTGAAATGGCAACAGGCTCACGACTGCGAGGGCTTGTATCAGGTACACTGATTACTGCACTGGTTCAGTCATCCAGCGCCGTAACCGTCGCGACCCTGGGGTTCGTGAACGCAGGCCTGCTGACACTGACCCAATCGGTTTCGATCATCTATGGCAGTAATATCGGTACCACCATGGTCGGTTGGCTGGTGGCACTGATCGGCTTCAAGTTCAAGATCAGCGCCTTTGCGTTACCCATGATCGGGCTCGGCATGGTGCTGCGCATTACAGGCAACAACAATCGGCTGGGCCATATCGGTACCGCAGTGGCCGGCTTTGGCATCTTTTTTATCGGCCTGGATTTCCTGCGCGAGGCGTTCGACGGCCTGAGTTCTTCGGTTCCCCTTGCCGAGCTGGGTGCAGGCCCGTTGGCACTGGCGCTGTTTGTTTTGGCCGGTATTGTGATGACCTTTCTGATGCAGGCCTCCGCCGCCGTCATTGCGATCGCGTTGTCGCTGGTGTACACGGGCAGCATTTCTCTTGCGGCAGCCGCTGCACTGGTTATCGGCGCCAACGTGGGGACCACAACCACCGCCCTGCTGGCGTCCATTGGCGCCACATCCAATGCCAAGCGAATCTCAGCGGCACATGTCATTTTCAACCTGCTGACAGGGCTGGTCGGTCTGACGCTGCTGATGCTGCTGGGGGGCTTCCTCAACCGGTTGGACCCGGCCCAATTTGATCTGGTTGCGTTACTGGCGATGTTCCACACCTTGTTCAATTTACTGGGGGTACTGCTGATGTGGCCTCTGACCGACCGCATGGTCACGTTTCTGAAGCAACGTTTCCGCACCCAGGAAGAAGATGAAGCAACGCCCCAGTATCTGGACAAAAACATCATCACGACCCCCTCCCTCGCGGTTGAAGCGATTAATATGGAGCTGGCCCGCGTCAGCCGTATCTGCAGTCGAATGGCTCGTGAAGCGATCAGCGCTGAACGCGGCGCTGCCACTCGGCTGCAACAACAGTCCGACAGCGTGAACCTGCTGATCAGCCGTATTGGTGACTTCAACCAAGAGCTGGCACGACAGAACCTGAGTATTGAGATCAGTGAAACGCTGCCAATCTCACTCAGGGTTGCGCGCTACTTCAGTGAAGTCGCACGCCTGTCAGCGCGCCTTCCGGAATACTACCCTGTACTGGAGCAGCTCAAGGACCCCGGTGTGCGCACGAGCGTGCAGGAGTTTCAGCAGGCGGTCATCCATCTCATCGACGCCTGTGAAGTGCGCGAAGATCAGGCCATTCAGGGCTACGAAGCACACCAGATGATGCGCCAGGTACAGCGTGAATATCAGTACCTCAAGGGCAGCCTGCTGAACCAGACCATTTCCAGCCTGCTGAACACGGCTGACTCTGTTGCACTGATGGATGCTCTGAGCCACATTCATCGTCTGGCCGAGCAGGCCGAGAAAGCATCGCGTCACTGGAGCAGTACAACGCCGGTACAGAAACGAGCACCACTGGTTGAGGCGGCCTGATCGGGTATACTGCCGGCTGAATCCTGCGGAGTAGACGATGACCGTCCCACACAGCCACAGCATGACACCGATCGGCTTTATCCACAGCCCGTTTGACCAAAAGTTCGGCATCCCGCGCCAGCCGGGGCTGGCCTCTATTCGCGCCCGAATTGAACTGGTTCCCCCCTATTCAAATCCTGAATCGGTACGCGGGCTGGAGCAGTGCAGCCATATCTGGCTGCTGTTCCTGTTCAGTGCAACCTCAGACCAGGGCTGGAGCCCCACTGTGCGGCCACCTCGACTGGGTGGCAACCAGCGTCTGGGAGTATTTGCCACCCGCTCACCGTTTCGCCCCAACCCCATAGGCCTGTCGCCTGTCCGTCTGTGCAGTATCGAGCAAAGCGGAGATAGGGTCTGGCTGGAAGTGGAAGGGGCAGACCTGCTTGACGGAACTCCCATTCTCGACATCAAACCCTACCTTCCCTACGCCGACAGCCTGCCTGAGGCGGAATTTGCTCTGGCGTCACGCATCGAGCGGTTAACACTTCCTGTGCATTTCAGTCAGTCGGCGCAACAGGCTTGCCAGATTCATGCAGGCCGCCTTGGCCAGCCACTGGCGCGACAGATCACCGAAGTCCTGCTGTGTGACCCGCGCCCGGCTTACAGGAAACAGGATGAGGCAAGAGAATACGGTATCAGCCTGTATGGTCTGAACATTCGCTTTCGTATCACGCGGGACCGGGTCGATGTAAACAGTATCACCCTTCAGACTGATCAGGATTGATCCCGACTGATTACGGCCCTAGAATATTAGAACAAACTAAATAAAGGAGCCGCCGCCATGACCGAGCAGCCCAGCTCAACGCTGTCTGCCCCGCAACGCCTGCAGCACTTCCCCATTGCGTTGATTGCAATGGTAATGGGACTCGGAGGCCTCACGCTAAGCTGGCAGAAAGCAGCCTACACACTGGGGATGTCACCACTTGTCGGACAGATCCTGCTGGTAGTAACTGCCTGTGTATTGCTGATGATTACCAGCATCTACCTGCTCAAAACCGTGCGCTTCAGCTCTGAAGTGATAGATGAGTTCAACCACCCGATCAAAATCAGTTTCTTTCCGGCTTTTTCAATCAGCCTGCTGCTTATCGCCACCGCCACCCTGGAGCTTTCACCGGGTCTCTCACGCTATCTGTGGATCAGCGGTGCCATCATTCATCTGCTGCTGACGCTGCATGTGATGAGCCAGTGGATACACCACTCTCGGTTCAAGGTTCAGCACAGTACGCCTGCCTGGTTTATCCCTGTTGTGGGGAACATCGTCGCGCCGATTGCCGGTGTACAGCACGGCTACACCGAAGCCAGCTGGTTCTTCTTCAGCATCGGTCTGCTTTACTGGCTGGTACTGAAAACACTGATTTTCAACCGGGTGCTGTTTCACGACCCCTTGCCTGAAAAAATGCTGCCAACACTCTTCATCATGATCGCACCGCCTGCGGTTGGCTTTGTCTCCTACCTGCAACTGAATCAGGGAGTGGTCGACAGCTTTGCACGTATTCTCTACTACAGCGCGATGTTCATTACGCTGCTTCTTTTTACCCAGCTGCCGCGTTTTTCACGCATTCGTTTTTTCATCTCCTGGTGGGCCTACAGCTTCCCACTGGCAGCATTTTGCATCGCGACCCAAATCATGTTGATGAAGACAGGCAGTGAGTTTTTTCTGCTGCTCTCCTGGCTTTCACTGATTGTGGTGACATTTGTAGTCTGTCTGCTGCTGCTCAAAACCCTGCGCGCAATTACCAGCGGTGCTCTGTTCCAACCGGACTGAGCCCGGGAAGAGGATGCTTTGTGCCCGTCAGCAACGGGTGCTAAGCTGACTCTAAGCTCTCCTTAATGGATCTTGAGCCATGAAGGGCCGAACTATGCGCAAGGGTCTTTATGTATTACTGCTTTCCGGCCTTTTCCTGCTGACAGTGCTGTTCCTGCATCAGGTCCGCCAGGACAGGGTGCAACAGTATCTGGAGCACGCTTCCACTCTGCTGCAGGCAACCTATGACGCCAGCCTGGAGCGATACGCGCTGGCAATGGATACATTTTATGCGGATCTGACCCGCCAGCCTGAACTGATTCACCTGTTTGATCTCGGCATCAATGCCGATAATCATTCAGAGCGCGCACTGCTGAGAGAAGAGCTGTATCAACGACTACTCCCACACTATCAGGACCTGGTGCGACGCGGCATTTCTCAATGGCAGTTCCACCAGGCAGATGGCACCAGTTTTCTACGTTTCCATGCTCCCGGCGTTCATGGTGACTCTCTGGCCGAAATAAGGCCTTCACTTCGACGCCTGCAGGAGCAGCCCAAGGCCTGCTACGGTTTCGAGGTAGGACGCTTTTTCATTGGTTTCCGCTTCATTCAGCCACTCATGCTCGATGGCCAGATGATCGGCAGCATGGAAACAGCCGTTTCCTTTGCCCGTATCCGCCAGACACTGGCATCCCTTTCGCCACGTCAAACCTTCATCTTCCTGCTTGAGCGCAGTACCGTAGAATCGGTGCTGGTAGGTGGCCCTCAGGATCGGCTGCAACCAGCACTGATCAGCCCGGATTTCCTGCTCCATACTGACAGTCTGAATGATGCCCTGAACCAAGAGCTGCCACTGGAAACTCTGCGTCATTCGCTTGCTGCCCAACCCGGCATCCGCCAGCAGCTCAAGACAGGAAAGCCCTTTGCAACAGCCACTTACCATCAAGGTACCGGCTATGCAGTCGCGTTTATTCCGGTACAAACACTGACCGGAGGACTTGGGGGGTACATCCTGTCTATTCACCCGGCACCGCTCCTGACCGGCCTGCAATGGGAATTTTACACCATGCTGGTGGTCAGCCTGCTGGTCACCCTCCTGCTGGGCTCAATGCTGCTTCATCTTCACCAGCAGCGGCATGCCATTCTGGTACAGAAATACCGGCTGGATGCCATCGGGGCTGCTGTTGGCGAAGGCATCTATGTTCTGGACAGGGAGGGTCGGACTCTATACGTCAACAGGGCTGTCAGCCGATTGACCGGCTATAACGAACAGAAGCTGTATCAGGAAAACCTGCATCAGCTGTTGCATCAACATGAAGAGAATGACCTGTCACTGCAGCAGTGTCCGATTTTCTCAAACGCGATCAAGGGTATTACCTACGAAGGTGATGAGCAGTTCAAAACCCGAACCGGAGAACTTCTGCCGGTTGTCGTGACCAGCCAGCCAATGATTGAACGTGGGCAAATAACCGGGGTTGTTACCGTATTCCGCGATATCAGCGACCGTAAGGAAGCGGAACGCAAACTACTGGCCACTACCGACTCCCTGACCGGCTTGAGCAACCGGCGCGCTTTTCTGGAGCGGCTGCATGAAGAGCAACGCCTGAGCCGACGCCTGGGCCACCCCAGCAGCCTGTTAATGATCGACTTCGACCATTTCAAACGGATAAACGACGAATATGGCCACAACACCGGCGACCTGGTATTGCAGCACTTTGCCAGCCTTGCTCGAAGCTGCCTGCGCGAAACTGATTCGATTGGTCGTCTAGGAGGTGAAGAATTTGCCATCCTGCTGCCCGGCACCGGCCTTGAGGGTGCCGTACAGCTGGCAGAACGACTGCGTCACCTGCTTGAGCTGACCCCTACCGAAACGGCGGATGGTCTGATCCCCATGACGCTCTCCATCGGCGTCACCACACTCAATGCCAGTGATACCGGCAGCTCCGAGTTGCTGAGCCGAGCAGATGCAGCTCTGTATCAGGCCAAAAGCGGTGGCCGCAACCGAATTGAAGTGCGCAACTAGTCCTGCGAGAGGTTGCAGCCCGCTGCAAAGACCGCTCTAATGAGCTCCCTCACACCAGTTCCCAGGAGTGGAGATCAGCATGCGCGGCCCTGATACAGAACAGCTTGCCTTTGACAGTCAGCATATCTGGCACCCCTATTCGTCCATGATCAACCCGCCACAGATGTTCCCGGTGGAGTCCGCTTCGGGCGTACGCCTGCGCCTGACAGACGGGCGTGAACTGATCGATGGCATGGCCTCCTGGTGGTCAGTGGTCCATGGTTACAATCATCCGGCTCTGAACCAGGCCGCGCATGAGCAGATCGATCGCATGTCCCATGTGATGTTCGGTGGTCTGACACACTCACCCGCTATTGAGTTGTCACGCAAACTGGTCGAGATGACACCCGAAGGCCTGGAGCGTGTTTTTCTGGCCGATTCCGGCTCGGTTTCCGTCGAAGTCGCGCTGAAAATGGCGATCCAGTACTGGCATGCCCGAGGCAAACCGGAAAAGCACCGCATGATCAGCCTACGCAACGGCTACCATGGCGATACCTTCGGTGCCATGTCGGTGTGCGACCCTGTCAACGGCATGCATGAACTGTTCAGTGGCGTGTTGGCACAGCAGCTGTTTGCCCCTCGCCCGGAGACCCCCTTTGATGGCGGCTTTGCAGCCACCGATATCACAGAGCTCGAACGCCTGCTGGCCCAGCACCATGGTGAGCTGGCAGCACTGATTCTGGAACCCATTGTTCAGGGCGCCGGTGGAATGCGCTTCTACTCCCCCGAATGGCTGCGCCAGGCACGGGCGCTCTGCGACCAGTATGAGGTGCTGCTGATTGCCGACGAGATTGCCACCGGATTTGGTCGCAGCGGCGAGATGTTTGCCTGCAACCATGCCGGCATCAGCCCCGATATCATGTGCCTTGGCAAGGCCCTGACCGGCGGCTACATGACGCTGGCCGCCACGCTGGCCACAGCGGAGATTGCGCATACCATCTCTGCAGGAGGCGCTGGATGCTTCATGCACGGACCCACCTTCATGGCCAACCCGCTGGCCTGCGCCGTGGCACTGGAAAGCCTGAATCAACTCGAACAACAAGACTGGCACTCTCAGGTACAGCGCATTGAATCAGGCCTGAAGCAGGGACTCGAGCCCGCTCGTGCTCTGACCAGCGTAGCCGATGTAAGAGTGCTGGGCGCAATCGGCGTAATCGAGCGTCATGAACCGGTTTCACTGGCCCAGGTGCAGCCCATGTTTGTCGACCGGGGCGTGTGGGTACGCCCATTTGGCAGGCTTGTCTATGTCATGCCAGCCTATATCATGTCAGATGCAGATCTTGCTACCCTCACCGCTGCCATGGTCGCGGTGATGCAGGAACTGGATCGGCTGTAAGCAACTTTCAGGAGAGTGCACGAAATGGCCCGGATCAAACTGGATATGCCGGACAATTACTTGTTCAGCACCGAATTGTGTGTCCGTATCAGCGACATCAACTATGGCGGCCACATGGGCAATGATGCCGTGCTGTCGATGGTACATGAGGCCCGCCTGCGCTTCCTCAAGCATTACCACTACGCCGAGTTTGATGTAGAAGGGGCGGGGATCATCATGACCGACTCTGCCATCGTTTATAAGGCGGAGAGCTTCCATGGTGATCGCGTGCAGGTGGATGTAACGGTGGCCGATTTCAACAAGTACGGCTGCGATCTTTACTATCTGCTGAGCAACAAGGACACGGCGGTAGAGATTGCGCATGCAAAAACCGGCATCGTGTTCTTCGATTACACCGACCGCAAGGTAGTTGCCGTGCCTGAAGGCTTTCGCAACAAGATGCTCAGGGAGTCCTGAGCATCACCCTACTCACCATCATCGTAGTTGTAGTTGATGTGTGAAAGATTCTCGAAACGGGTGTACTGCCCTATAAACGCCAGACGAACCGAACCGATGGGACCGTTACGCTGCTTGCCGATAATGATTTCAGCGGTTCCCTTGTCCGGGCTGTCCTCGTTGTATACCTCATCACGATAGATGAACATGATCACGTCGGCGTCCTGCTCGATAGCGCCGGATTCACGCAGGTCCGAGTTCACCGGACGCTTATTGGGACGCTGTTCAAGGCTTCGGTTCAACTGCGACAGCGCCACCACCGGGCAGCTCATCTCCTTGGCCAGGGCTTTCAAGGATCGGGAAATCTCTGATATCTCCTGGGTACGGCCTTCACTTTTACCCGTTTTAAGGGTCATCAGCTGCAGGTAATCGACCATGATCATGGCAAGATCACCGTGCTCACGCACGATACGTCGTGCACGGGTACGCATCTCGTTGGGACTGATACCGGGCTGGTCATCAATAAACAGCGGCTTGTTCTTGAGCATATTGACCGCAGTCGTCAGCTTGGGCCAGTCATCCTCTTCAAGCTGACCGTTACGTACCTTGGTCTGATTGATACGACCAAGCGATGAAAGCATACGTGTCACCAACTGGTCGGCGGGCATCTCCAGCGAGAACACCAGCACCGGCTTCTCAGTTGCCATCAGAGCATTTTCGACCAGGTTCATGGCGAAAGTGGTTTTACCCATTGAGGGACGCGCTGCCACAATCACCAGGTCCGACTTCTGCAGACCACCGGTACGATCATCCAGGTCATCGAAGCCGGTGGTGACCCCCGTGAGGGAGTCCGCATTGTTGAAGAGTTCATCAATCCGGTCCACCGCACGCTTAAGCAGCGGATTTACCCCCTCGGGGCCTCCCTGATTGGGTCGATTTTCCGCAATTTGGAAGATTTTCTGCTCGGCTTCGTTGAGGATTTCATCAGAGGCGCGACCGCCGGGATGAAATGCACTGTCGGCGATCTCGTTGGCTACGCTGATCATCTGACGCAGCAGTGAACGGTCACGCACAATCTCGGAGTAGGCGCGGATATTCGAGGTACTGGGGGTGTTGCGGGCCAGCGTGACCAGATACTCCAGACCACCCGCATTTTCCAGCTCGCCGGTGCGGTCCAGCTCTTCCGACAGAGTGACCACATCGATCGGCCGGCCTTCATCGATCAGCTTCTGCATGGTACGGAAGATCATGCGATGATCGCCGCGGTAGAACTGATCTTCCAGCAGTACTTCCGAGACCGTATCCCAGGCGTTGTTGTCCAGCATCAGGCCGCCCAGAACCGACTGCTCGGCCTCAATCGAATGGGGTGGCTGCTTGATCTGTTCCAGCACCTCGTCGTTCAGATCTGCCATTTCCACCGGATCACGTCTCCTGAGCTATACAACATCGTCATTTTTGAACATAAAAAAAGCACTGCGCAGTATATACCACGCAGTGCTTTTCCTTAACCGGATTGCAGAGCGAAATTATTCGCCGGCAATAACCAGCTTGATGGTCGCGGTCACTTCAGGGTGTACCTGAATGTCGACGTCGAACTCGCCAACGTGACGGATCGCACCTTCCGGCAGACGTACTTCGCTCTTGTCGGCCTGAACGCCGGCAGAGCTCAGTGCTTCCGCGATATCACGGGTGCCGATGGAACCGAACAGTTTACCCTCGTCACCAGCTTTGGTGACCAGAGACAATTCCAGTTCGTTCAGCTGTTCGGCGCGAGCCTGGGCCTGAGCCAGCTTGTCAGCAGCGGCTTTTTCCAGTTCGGCACGACGCTCTTCAAACTTGGCGACATTATCAGCGGTAGCCGGTACGGCTTTACCCTGAGGAACCAGGTAGTTACGGCCAAATCCCGATTTAACGGCGACCTTGTCACCCAAATTACCCAGTTTACCGATATTTTCGAGCAGAATAACTTCCATCTCGTAAAACCTCTTGTTCTGCAAAGGCTGCAGTCTTGAATCCCGGCTGCTGCACGCAACCTCCGGGCAGCAGCATTAAACGAGTCTGGCAGCACTGTGTGCTGCCTACGGCTGTATCAACCGACGCTTAAACGTCGTGGCTGTCGGTGTACGGCAGCAGAGCCAGGTAGCGGGCGCGCTTGATAGCAGTAGCCAGCTGACGCTGATAGCGTGCCTTGGTGCCAGTGATACGGCTCGGAACGATTTTGCCGGTTTCAGTGATGTAGCCTTTCAGGGTATCCAGATCCTTGTAGTCGATCTGTTTTACGCCTTCAGCGGTGAAACGGCAGAACTTGCGACGACGGAAAAAACGTGCCATCTGAACTTCTCCAATAAATAGGGTTAACGATTACTCTTCAGCAGCTTCTTCATCAGAGCTGTCATCGGCAGAACTGTTGTCCTGCTTCTGCTCTGTGCGCTCTTCGCGACGCGGCTTGCGCTCTTCGCGAGACTCTGCTGCCTTGATCGGAGAAACTTCAGTGACCGCTTCATTGCAACGGATCACCATGTTACGCAGCACAGCGTCGTTGTAACGGAACATGCTGGACAGTTCGTCCAGGATGTCCTGAGTCGTTTCAACATTCATCAGCACATAGTGTGCCTTGTGTGCATTGTTGATCGGGTAAGCCAGCTGACGACGGCCCCAGTCTTCCAGACGGTGAATCTGGCCCTGAGCACCTTCGATCAGAGTCTTGTAGCGCTCGATCATCGCCGGAACCTGCTCGCTCTGGTTCGGGTGAACCAGGAATACGATTTCGTAATGACGCATTTTTGCTCCTTACGGTTTCACAGCCTTCAAGTCACCCGCCGAATGCCGGTGGTTGAAAGCAAGGAGTTGAACAAATAAAAAGGACGCAAAATTCTACTTCAGCGCCCTTCAAGAAACAAGTGATAAAACGGGTTTATTCCACGTCCACAATTTCAAAGCTGTGGCTGATTTTCACCCCTCCACGCTCAAGCATCAGCGATGCCGAGCAGTACTGTTCGGCGGACAGGCGAACCGCACGTTCTACCGCAGCAGGTTTCAGCTTGCGGCCACTGACAATGAATTTGACATCAATTTCGGTAAAGACCGAAGGCACTTCGTCCGAGCGCTCGGCACTGATTTCAGCCACGCAAGCGGTCACATCCTGACGCGCCTTGCGCAGAATGCCCACCACATCAACACTGGTACAACCGCCCAGACCGGTCAGCACCAGCTCCATGGGCCGCGGCCCCTGCTGGAGATCCTTGTCGATTACCACTTCAAAACCGGAACCGGTGGTCGCCTTGAAACGATCATCGCCATCCCAGTTAACACTGACATTCATGCTCATACTGCCTGTTTCCTCACAATGCGTTAGTGTGCAGCGCTGAAAAAGCGCGCCAGCTGCTGTCCTGGATCGTCTGCCCGCATGAACGCCTCACCGATCAGGAAAGCGTTGATCTGCCGGGCCTGCATGGCAGCCACGTCATCCGGCGTCAGAATGCCGCTCTCGGTCACGATAATGCGATCTGACGGGATGCGATCGAGCAGCTGGAAGGTGTTTTCAAGACTGACATCAAAGGTGTGCAGATCACGGTTATTAATCCCAACCAGACGGGTGTTGAGCGGCAGAATACGCTCAAGTTCCTCTGCATTATGCACCTCAATCAGCACATCCATGCCAAGCTCATGGGTCAGCGTGGTCAAGTCGGACAACTGCGCATCGGTCAGGGCCGCAACAATCAGCAGAATACAGTCAGCCCCAAGTGTGCGGGCTTCGTAGATCTGATAGGGGTCCACGATAAAATCCTTGCGGATGACCGGCAATGAACAGGCGCTGCGTGCCTGCTGCAGGTATTCGTCCGCCCCCTGAAAGAAGTCTACATCGGTCAGTACCGACAGGCAGCTGGCACCGCCCCGCTCGTACGAAGCGGCAATTTCGGCCGGCTCAAAGGGGTCTCGAATCACGCCCTTTGAAGGGCTGGCCTTTTTGATCTCGGCGATCACTGCAGGCTGACCCGATGACAGCGACGTTGCCAGCGCATCCGCAAACCCGCGCGGATCTGACGCACTGCCTTGCTGATCGGCAATACGCTGTTTCAGGTCTGCAATCGATACCCGTGCACTGCGCTCAGCCACTTCTTCATGCTTGCGAGCGATGATCTTTTTCAGAATTGTGGGTGTATCATTCATTATTCAGTTTTCCCCAGCTGCTGACTGAACGCGGCCAGCTGCTTCATTTTATCCAGTGCTACGCCCGAACGTATGGCTTCCAAAGCCTGCTCGACACCGGCCTGGTGTGTATCCGCCTGCCCGCTAAGATATACGGCTGCGCCAGCATTCAGTGCCACCATGGCAGCGGCCTTTCGTGCCACCGGCTCATCCGAACCACTCAACGCCAGCTGAATCAGGGCCAACGACTCCGAGGGACTGTTCACACTCAGACCGATCAAGCTCTGACTGTCGATGCCCACATCTTCAGGTGACAAGCTGTATTCCGTAATCTTGCCATTTTGCAGCTCCGCAACCTGCGTCTGGGTGGCCAGGCTGATTTCATCCAACCCATCCTTTGCATGCACCACCATAATGTGTTCAGCCCCCAGTTGCTGCATCACTTCCGCCATGGGGCGACAGAGCTTGGGCGTGAATACGCCGATCACGCCGCGGGTCGCGCCAGCCGGGTTGGTCATGGGGCCCAGTATGTTGAACAAAGTCCGCATACCGAGCGCACGGCGGGCACCGATCGCATGCTTCATGGCACCGTGGTAGCCAGGCGCAAACATGAAGCCGATACCAACTTCATCGATACAGCGTGCGACCTCATCGGCGCCCAAATCCAGATTGATACCGGCCTGCTCCAGCAGGTCAGCGCTGCCGCTGCTGGAAGAAACACCACGATTGCCGTGTTTGGCAAGCTTGACACCACAGGCCGCCGCGACAAAGGCACTGGCCGATGACACGTTGAACAGGTTGGCGCCATCGCCACCGGTACCAACAATATCAACCAGGGGGCCTACGGCCGGACGTACCGGTGTGGCCAGGTCACGCATCACCTTGGCAGCCGCGGTAATTTCATCAATCGACTCACCCTTCATCCGCAGGCCAACCAGAAAGCCGGCAATCTGGGACTCACTGCACTGCCCGGTCATTACCTGACGCATGACGTCTTCCATCTCCTCAAAACCGAGGTCGATATGGTCGACAATGCGTGCCAGCGCTTCCTGAATATTCATCCAATGCCTCCTGTTAGTATGCGATTCAACGCCGCTGAATAAAGTTTTCCAGCAGTGCATGTCCCTGTTCAGTCAGAACGGATTCGGGATGAAACTGCACCCCGTACAGTTCAAGCTCTCGATGCCGCAGCGCCATGATTTCGTCAGGCTCGCCATCTGCGGTGGTCGTCCATGCCGTCATTTCAAGACAATCCGGCAGGCTCTCGCGGCGCACAACCAGAGAATGGTAACGCGTCACCTCAAGCGGCTGCTTAATACTCGCAAACAGGCCTTTACCACGATGCTCGATCAAAGATGTTTTGCCATGCATGACCTGACGCGCCCTGACGACCTCAGCCCCGAACGCATGACCAATACACTGATGCCCAAGACAAACCCCCAGAATCGGCAGATGTCCGGCAAAATGACGTATGGCAGCAACCGAAATACCCGCTTCAGCCGGTGTACAAGGACCGGGGGATATCACCATATGGGTGGGCGCAAGGGCTTCAATCTGTTCCAGCGTAATCGCGTTATTGCGATGCACCTGCACTTCCATCCCCAGCTCTTCGAGGTAGCGGACAACATTCCAGGTAAAACTGTCGAAGTTATCGATCATCAGCAGCACTGCTTTTGTAACCCCCTGCTTAACCAATACGTTTTCATAACAGCCGCTGACCTCTATCCGCGTTTGCCATAGCAGACAAAAACGAATTGAACACTTTGAGCAATAATACATTACAGGGATGTAATAGCGAACTGGTACATATCACTGCAACCCGAGCCCCTGCTGATCCCTGGCGCTTTCTATTTACGTGAAAATGGGCCTATAGTGTCTGTATGAAATCACGACGGGCAATGAGAAGGATTATTCATGCCTCATATTACTGCTTTTATACAGCGGGTGGTTGATGCCCGAGACCCTGATATCGCGAGTCATCAAAGTCGGTTGAGGTCCTATGCAGAGGGTTTTGCAAAGCACCTGTCCCTGAATAGGGATGATACCTACACACTGGCCTACGGCGCTGAAATTCATGATATCGGCAAGCTTTCGATCAGCGAATCGATTTTACACAAACCTTCTCGCTTGACTCATGCCGAATATCTGCTTATCCAGCAACATACCCGGCTTGGAGCAGAGCTTATCCAGCCACTGTCACTTGATGACCAGATTGTAGCGATCGTTTTGCATCATCATGAAAATTTTGATGGCAGTGGATACCCGGCCAGGCTATCGGGTGAAAAAATCCCTCTACTGGCCAGAATCGTCCGAATTATCGACTCATACGATGCCATCACTGAAGATCGGCCTTACCATAAGGGTGCCCAACCTGCGGACGCAATTGCCATGATGCATTCGGATGCTCATTGGTATGACCCTGACCTGCTGAGAGAGTTTACGGCGTTCATATCCATTACGTAGAGCGGAAGCGAGTCATGCGCCAAGCCAAATCATGTTGCTCTCAGGCTCACCTTTACCTGCAGCCCTCCGAGTTCTGAAGCGGCAAAAACCAGCTCTCCATCGTAGCTTTCTGCCACCGCGCGACAGATAGACAGACCCAAACCGCTGCCATTGGCCTGCTCATCCAGACGCACACCACGCTCAGACAACCGCAGCAAATCGGCATCATTCACACCCTTACCATCATCTTCGACCAGTATTGACCACAGGTGGATATTATCCTTATCGGGCTGTATGTGAAGTTGTACACGCCGACAGGCATGACGCCAGGCGTTATCCAACAGGTTGCCGAGCAGCTCCAGCATGTCATCACGATCAAAAGGGATCGCCCCGGGCGGCAATTCGGATTTAAAATCGATATCATCTCGGCCGATACGCTGAAGCAGGCGCACCAAATGCGTCACTTCATCTTTTGGCACAAATTGCCTTCCCGGCCCCGGCGCACCGGCAATCCGAGCCCGACGCAGCTCCCGATCAATACGTTGATGCAGCTGCCGATACAGTCGCAGCAACTGTGCACTCTGTTCAGGGTCAGGATGCTGCCGTGCAAGCCACTGCAACTCTTGTAACGGATGCTTGAGTTCATGTGCCAGATTGCCCAGCGCCATCCGCGAGCGACTTGTTTGCTCACCTGAACGGCGCAACAGTTGGGTGATGGTTTCCACCAAGGGCACCACTTCTTGAGGTATCTCAGCCGGAAACTCAACCTCGGCACCAGCCTGCTGTCGCGCGAGGCTCTGGCGCAAAGGCTCAAGACGGGCAAATCCCGAACGCAGCACACGCCTTTGCAGGATCAGCAACAATGGCAGACTCAACAGCAACAGCAGCAGAAGCCCTGCTTCAAATTGACGCTGTTCCTGCTGCAGGTCCGCAATATCTTCAGCTATCCAGAGCGAAAAGCCCTGCCCCTGTTTACTGAACCCCTGTTCTCTGATCAACCACTGCTGATCACCGACCCCGGGCTTGAGCTCACTGTGGCTGACACCCACTGGCATCATTCGAGTTGAGGTTTCCAAATCCCAAAGAGAGCGTGAGCGCAAGGTCATTGTGTCACTTGCAAGTACATAATAGTGCCCCGAGTGGACCCGCTGATACACTTGCGGCAATGTCGTCTCATTCAACTGCCAACGGCCATCGGCCCCACGCTCCAATGCCGCAATGAGGCTCTCGGCATCATGCTCCAGGCGACTGAGGACAAAATTCTGGGTCAAATGGCTGACACTGATGTGTACCAACATCAGCAGTCCGCTCATGACCAACAACAGCACCAGCAGGAGCTGCCGCCGAATCCGCCACTCAAGCGAGCTACTCGTGGCCACCTGATTTCGACTCATGAGCCGCTCTCAGGCTGACTCGGCATCACATACCCCTGACCACGCCGGGTCAGGATGCAGCGTTTGCCAAAACGCTGACGCAAACGGTTGATGTAGACCTCAATCACGTTGCTGTCACGCAGATCTTCCTCTTCGTAGACATGCTCGCTCAGCTCGTTCTTGGACAGCACCCTGTCAGCGTTAAGCATCATGTAACGCAGCAGGCGGAATTCTCGACCGGTCAACGGATGCTCCAGCCCCTTCTGATCACGTACCAGCTGAAGATCATTGTCCAGCTCCAGCCCCGCCACTTGCAGACGACTGCTGGCATGACCGTGATGACGGCGGACCAGCGCCTCAAGACGCGCCAATAACTCTTCGGTGTGGAAAGGTTTGCCCAAATAATCATCTGCACCGGCCTTGAGCCCATCCACGCGCTCATGCCAGGCGTCACGTGCCGTCAGTACCAGTACCGGCATATCCAGACCTGCGTTTCGCCAGTTTGCGAGCACTTCAAGGCCCGGCCTGCGAGGCAGGCCCAAATCCAGAATAACGGCATCAAAATTTTCCTCCCGCCCAAGAAACTCACCATCCTCGCCATCATGAGCGGTTTCAACGGCAAAACCTGCCTGCTGCAGCCGAGGCTTGAGCTCCGCCGCAAGTCGAACATCATCTTCAACCAGAAGAATTCGCATGCTCAGTCCTCGATCTCTTCCTTGATAACAGCGCCACTGGAGGCATCCAGGTAAAACTCACGTACCACACCATCCTTACCCAGCACCTCAATTTCATAGACCAGACGTCCATCCTCCTCTTCGAGCTCTACATCAAGAAGATGTCCATTCAACCGTTCTGGATGCAGTAATATCAACTCAGACAAGGGCCGGATCTGCCCGGACAACATCAGACGACGCGCTTCATTTTGATCAAGATCACGACCGGCCAGGGCTACAGGTGACAGCACTATTGTCAGCCCCATCATGTATGGCAGCAGAATGGCAAACAGGCCTTTCATTGTGTCACCTCCAGCAATTTGTTGAGACCTTCTCAACTCACGTCAACCTCACCCGGCGCACGCTTACGTCCTGTGATCATCGATTTAACCAGACTCTCGCGGTGACGAACACTGGCCAGAACAACACCGGCCACATGCACCCCCGCAAGCATAAGCATCAGATTGGCCAGCAACTCATGACTCTCTTCGACCCACTCCTCACCCCACAACAGATCCGTGTAAAGCCAACCGGTGAGTGTCAATAGACCCATGCCCAGCAGCAAGGCCACAACCATGATACCACCTGCCGGATTATGCCCCAGGTAACGCGCCTCGCGCCCCTTCAACATATCCGACAGATATCCTGCAACAACTTTTGGATCACGCACAAACTGCCGGAATCTGGCATAACGGGGACCGAAAAGCCCCCATATCAACCGGAAAGCGATCAATGTCGCAGCTGTATAGCCTGCTATTTCATGCAGGTCCTGCCATTCATCCGCACTGGCCCAGGCCACTGCAAAGCAGAGCACCAGTGACCAGTGAAACACCCGCACCAGAGGATCCCAGACCTTTACAGTGGCATTCATTATGAGTTCCTCAGTCGTCCAGTTCCATTTTGACCATATCGAAAGTCTTGGGATCGAAGTAAGCCTCTACACGACGCTGCTTCTCGTCATAGCCATAGATTTCATAGCAGCCGTCATCGATCTTGAACTTTTTGATCTCCCATCCCTTGGCTTCAATGGCAGCACGGAAGGCCTCCTCAGTTTGCCATTCATCCTGTGGCACATCACATTTGTCACCAGCCATGGCCACACCGGAGACGGCAGCGGTGGAAAGGATCAGGCTCGCAATCAGCTTTTTCATCAGGTTTCTCCTGTCTGTGTTGGTTTACAGGGGTCACTGTACTCGGGCTGGCTGAAACCAAACTTAAAGCATCGACTTTTTTCCACAGGACTTCTTAAGGCTGCTTTAATAAGCTCTGTGCATAGTCAGCAGTGATACAGAATCACGAGCAGGTCCGGGAGATCAGGGTGCAGAATCATCATCACGACAGCCACAAGGACTCACAGACGGAAGAAAAACGCGCTCGATTACCCCTCTCTGCACGTTTTCTGTTGTTTGCCATCAGTATTCTGGTCTTGAACGGTTATCTCTTGTCACACAAGACTGACAAAGTCATCGAGCAGGCGTTTTTGGCCCAGGCCGACCAGAAAATACATCTGCTGCTGGATCAGATTCGACGCAATGTTGAACAGGAGCGGATCGCACTGACCGACGCTGCACTGGCCGCCGAGGTGGATTATCTAAACCGCCATAGCGACTTTGGCTGGCAGCTGCATATTCAGGATCTCTACGCCTTTGATGCCAACGGCGACATTATTGCTCACAGCCAGGCCCAGCGGGGCCAAAAGGCACTTCAACCAGGCTCCACTTATTATCGGGTCATTCATGACCGGCAGCCATCACTTGGAGAATCCCGAGAACACCACACAGACAGCGGCTTCATTAAGGCGGATTATCTATTGCCGATGACCCTGCCTGGTGGCGCCATTGCGGGCATTGAGGCCGAGGTCGATATTACCGGCCTGAAAAAAGCGATCAGCAGTTTCGATGGCCCTTTCGAGCAATCCATGTGGAATACCATTTTGATCAGCAGTCTGCTGATGCTGCTGTTCCTCGGCGGTTTGATCCATTTTCGGCTCACGGGTCCGATACAGCGACTTCATCGCTGCGTACAGGCACTTTCCCGTGGAGAGCTGGACAGCCGTGTCAGCGTGACGACCCGTGACGAGATGGGACAGCTGGCATCCGGCGTCAACCACCTGGCCGAGAGTATTCAAGAATTACTGCGCGAGCAGGAAAGAACCTACATGGCGACGCTAAGTGCACTGGCCCAGGCACTGGAAGCCAAGGACCCCTATACCGCCGCTCACTCAGGCCGCGTCTCACGTTATGCCGTCAAACTGGGCCAGCAGCTGGGTCTGGAGACCGACCAATTGGCCCTGCTGAAGAAGGGAGCCCTGATGCACGATCTGGGCAAGATCGGCATTCATGACACCATTCTCAACAAACCCTCTGCTCTCACCGATGCCGAATACCAGGAGATGAAAAAACACCCGGTGATGACCGCTGCCATCATGAAGCCGCTGAAACGCTTCAGCGCCTTTGCCGAGATTGCTGCCTGGCACCATGAGCGCTGGGACGGGACCGGCTACCCCGATGGACTCAAGGGCGACGAGATTCCACTGCTGGCACGCATCGTCGCAATTGCCGACACCTGGGACGCCATGACCGGTGACCGCATCTATCGCCCCGGAATGCCCGTCACGAAAGCCTTGAATATTCTCGAGTCCGAGCAGGATCAAGGGCAGTTTGATCCTGAGCTGATACGGGTGTTCATTGCCATGATTCGTCAGGAACAGCCTGAGGATGCCCCTTCGGCAGCCGAATACTCGTCTCGACCAAACACCTCTGTGTGACGCGAGCGAGGCTTTCACGTCCTCTTCACTCTGTGGCAGGCATCATGCCAGTCCCCTCTACAGTGGCGGTTGTTACAGCATGAATTCCAGCCTTCCAGGCCGCACAGGCCTCATATGCTCAGCCCTTACGGCGCTGGCATGCGCCATGGTGGCGACCCTGATCATCCACCGTTTTCAGCTTGACCTGACACTGGCCCAATGGATTTATGCGCTGGAAGGTCATGAATGGACCCTGAAGGAGCACTGGCTGTTCAGTGAGTTACTCCATCAACGCGGTCGGCAGCTCAGCATTGCCTTGCTTCTGCTTTGCCTCATCCTGTTGTTGGCCAGTGGCATTCATCCACGGCTGCGACCTTACCGAAGAGTTTTGGCCTATCTGGTCATTTCGCCACTGATTGCCAGCGGAGTGATTCTGCTGGGCAAACGCTCCCTTGGCGTTGAATGTCCCTGGAGCCTGCAACCTTTTGGAGGCGATGTACCTTACTCACCCTTGCTGCAGCAGCTTTTCAATCACGGTAGCGGAAGCTGCTTTCCCGCCGGACACGCCAGTGCCGGGTATGCCTGGCTTGCGCTCTATTTTGCGGCGGCAACTGTCCAGCCACGGTGGCGATATGCCGCACTTGCCCTGGCACTGGGGCTCGGCCTGCTGTTCGGGACCACTCAGCAGCTGCGAGGCGCACATTTTCTGTCACACGATATCTGGAGTTTTACACTGTGTTGGTCGATCAACGCCCTGCTGGCGGCGCTGATGCTGGCACCCAGGCGCGATTGCAGCCTTCACCCCGACAGCTCTATGATGCAATTAAAATCAGTAAGCGAGCGTCTGCCCAATGTCTCAGATTTCCGTTCTACTAGCCGATGACGATCCTGGCATTCTTGAGGCGATCGCCGACTTTTTAAGCTGGCGCGGCATCAGTGTTGACTGTGCCCGTACCGGCGAGCAGGCACTCGAACTGTCCAGGCAACAACATCATGACGTACTGGTGCTTGATGTCATGATGCCCGGCATCAGTGGTTTTGCGCTCTGTCAGCAGCTGCGTCAGCTGGGCGTCACCACCCCGATTCTGCTGCTGACAGCTCTCGATCAAGTGAGTGACAAGGTCACCGGTTTTTCCGCCGGTGCCGACGACTACCTGGTCAAGCCCTTTGCCATGGACGAGCTGGTTTGTCGCATTGAAGCCTTGAGCCGACGCGTATCACGTCAACAACTGCGCCTGCTGCATTTCGGTCCACTGGAACTGGATGTGGAACAGCAACAGGCACGGCGCGATGAAGTACCGCTGCAGCTGACCCCTCAGGGCTTTACTCTGCTGCGCCACCTGATCGCACATGCTCCCCGCGTCGTCAGCCGTCGCGAGCTTGAGCAGGCCATCTGGGGAGACGAGCCCCCGGACAGTGATGCGCTGCGGTCACTGCTGTATCAGTTGAGAACCCAACTCGACAAGCCGTTCGACTCCGCAATGCTGCACACCCGCAGGGGAAGCGGTGTGTATCTACAACTTCCAGATGCCCCCAACACCACAGAAACGCCATGAAATTCACAACTCGCATCATTCTGATTACCGGACTCTCCACTCTGCTCTTGACCAGCCTGTACTGGCTGGCGGGCTGGCACCTGGTCGAAAGTATTGAGGATGCCAACCGGGCAGCCATTCTCGAATACATGGCCAGTCAGCCAGAACTCCAGCAAACGAGTATTGAGCAATTGCTGGACGAAACCAATTCATCCGAATTGATGGAACGAGCGCTCGTAATTGGAGGAATTCTACTGTTTTCGCTTGGAGCCATGGGCATCACTCTACTGCTGGTCTGGCAACAGACACGCCCCGTGCGGGAGTTGATGCAAGCAATTGAAGCGGTTGATCCTTCTTCGCCACAGATGACGCCCCTGCCCCGCAAGGATGAACTGGGCGAAATGAGTCAGCGCTTTGCCCAGCTGTTACGGCGCATTGATGGCTTTATTCAGCGGGAACAGAACTTTACCCGCTTTGCCAGTCACGAACTGCGCTCCCCCCTGACCGTGATACATGGCTCGCTGGATCTGTTGCAGGAGATGTCGAGAGATCACACCAATCCCGCCGAGAAACGGGCGTATCAACGGATCGCCCAAGCCGTCAATCGAATGGAGCAGTTGACCGACTCCTTCCTTTGGCTGTCCCGTGAACAGCCTTCAGAGCATTGCAAAGTCGACAGCCACATGCTGCAGCAGCTGATCAACCAAAGTGACCATTCGGGACTTGAGCTGCAGCTGCAGATTGGACCAGTACTGGACTGGTCCATTCACCCCTTCATATTGTCAGTCATACTCGACAACCTGTTGGGCAATGCGCGCCGCCATGGTACAGGGGTACTGACACTTGAGGCGGATATTCACTCACTGATCCTGACCAACCCAGTAGCAACTGCAGGCCCAGAAAACAAGCAACAGGGCTTTGGCTACGGCCTGCCAATCATTGCCCAACTATGTGACAAGGCCGGAGCACATTTTTGTTACCACCAGGATGCTCGGCAGTTCCAGGCCCAGATCGAGTTTCAGCCATCAGCCTTCCTGGCCGACTGAGTGTGTACTGTCGCGAGACTCCGCTGCCCATTACGACAAGGCGCAAACAGATCCAGCTCTGTCTGGTAGACTGATGTACTGACCTGCATCAGCCCCAACAGAGAGTGAGCCAGGAAGTCATGGCTGAGTGGTTTGTCACTGTTTGCCTTGAGACACTGCCAGTCAACACCATGCTCCTGCTGGAACCCGGCTGACAGCCAGGTGATCAGAGGCACCTGCTTTTGCTCTTCTGGCGCCAGCAGCCAAGGCATACCATGCAAGTAGAGGTTATTCTCACCCAACGACTCGCCATGATCCGAGACATAGAGCATGGCGGCGTTAAGCTGCTCTTGCCGCTGCAACAGCTCGATCACCCGTGCCAACAGATGGTCGGTATAGCGAATGGTATTGTCATAGGCGTTGACGATATCGGTCTGAACACAGGTCTGCAGCTCGCTGCTTTGGCAGACCGGTGTGAAGTACTGATAGTTCTCAGGGACGCGTTCAAAATACGCCGGCCCATGACTGCCCTTCTGATGCAGTACGATCACCGC
The DNA here is from genome assembly GCF_040547585.1 of Marinobacterium sp. MBR-111. Taxonomy (NCBI): domain Bacteria; kingdom Pseudomonadati; phylum Pseudomonadota; class Gammaproteobacteria; order Oceanospirillales; family Oceanospirillaceae; genus Marinobacterium; species Marinobacterium sp. MBR-111. The sequence continues at coordinate 93,267 of NZ_JBEPQA010000006.1, read as the reverse complement.
AGGCCCGTTAATCTCCTCCAGCTGCTGCTGCAACCCAAACAATAACTGATCATCGAAGCATTCCTCTTCCGTACAGTCGTGCCCCGGATTGAGCTGCTCCGCCTCGATCACCGGAATGCGTGCACACACACCCTTGCAGCCGGAGTTGTTTTCACGCCAACGTACAGAAACACCTGCATGCTGCAAAATATCCAGCACATTGCTCTGATAGGCCACCTGCTCATCGTCATATCGTTCTCGCTGCTGCAGCGAGAACATACAGGGCACCGACACAGCTGTACTGGTACCGCAGGATTCCACATCCGTAAAGCTCACCACCGGCAGGCGCTCCAGCTCGGGCGTGGTATTTCGCGCATAGCCGTTGAGGCCAAAGTTCATGCTGCGTGCCGTCTCACCCAATACCACAATCAGCACATCAGGCTTTTGCGCTTTCGCGGATACAGTCTGAAACCCGGCTGATTCAAGTCGAGCGTCCAGCCCCAGCGGCTGAAAGACACGCTTGGAGGCATCATAGGCTCCACTGAGGTATCGCCCTGTGTAGTACAGGTAGCTGGACGGCAGCGCCAGATTGCGGATCTCACGGTGATTGCGAAACAGCGAGGAATAGTCCTTATACAGCAGTGCTGCATTCAGCCCGATCAGGAGCAGGCAGCTGAGCAGACTGATGGTTTGCCCCACCAGAATCCGCTTAACCGGCTGGGGCTTGATCCTGATCCACAGCAGCAACAGGGACGGCAACACGCCTTTCAACAACAAGTTAAGCAACATGGCACCGGTGACCAGATCCCTCACTTCTGCCGGGTCGGTCTCGAACAGATTTTGCACCATGGTCTTGTCAATCACGATGCCATAACTGTCCATGAAATAACCGACCTGCGCCGTGCTCAGAAGCAGAAACACCGCCACCGGCTTAATCAGTCGTGGCCAGCACAACAAGCCCAGAAACAGCTGAATCACCGCCAGCAGAAACAGTAAAAAAGCTGCGGCAAAAAACCACTTGTGTACGGCATCAGCATACTGAAGCGATAGAATCAGGCGCCAGAGCGATCCGTTATAGAACAACCCCAACAACAGTGCCACCAGCCAGCCCAGCTGAACGGCGCTCAGCCGGGGACGAGGCAAGTAAGACAGTTTTGAAAACAGGCGAACAAGCATGGCTATGTCCTGAAGATTTATCAGACCTGTAGCATGCTCTGTACTGTGTGAGGCTAACGTGAAAACAGGCTCGAATCAGGCCCCAACATCCGTATTGGTGTTCAGTAACTCCAGCTCCCCTCTTGTCTGCTCCTTCAGTTGGTGCAGGCATTGCTCCAGCGGCTCCGCTTCACCCTGCAAAGTGGCCAACACCTGTTGCTGATACTCTACCTCAAGTGCCAGCCCGGCCTGCTCGGCCAAACGGCGCACCAGTGCTTCATGCGCATGCTCAAACCGGATCTGCGCCTGCGCCTGAGGCTTGACCTCGACATATTCGACCTGCTGCAGCGGCTCGCTGATCGCCTGGCTGTAGGCGCGTACCAAACCACCTGCACCCAACTTGATACCACCAAAGTAACGCACCACCGTGGCCAGCACGTAATCCAGCCCTTTGTGCTGCAGTACATTCAATATCGGGCGGGCCGCCGTGCCCGAAGGCTCGCCGTCATCGGACTGACGCACCTGCCCGGCCACCAGCATCGCATAGCAGATATGCCGCGCTTCCGGATGCTGCCGCCAAAGTTCGGCCACCCGCTCAAGTCCGGCCGCATGGGAGTGGATCGGCTCAATACAGCCGATAAAGCGTGACTTCTTGATCTCGATCTCGCTGTGTACCGGTTCGGCCAGGGTTTTGTAACAGGTCATGAGCAACGCAGGTCCTCGATTGTTAGGTCCACGCGGGATGATAGTACATCGCACGGTCTTCTGTCCGGTCGCGGGCAGCGCCCCGCCTGCGTTGCTGGTACACTTCGCAGGCCCGAACTGCCAAGGATTATGACCATGCCCGACCTCTCTCAGCTGCCGATCGACTCACTGCTGCCAGAGATCGTTGCCACCCTTGAGCAACAGAACGAACTGATTCTTGAAGCCGAACCCGGTGCGGGCAAAACCACACGCGTGCCACTTGCACTGCTGGACCAGCCCTGGCTGGCAGGACAGAAAATCATCCTGTTGGAACCACGACGACTTGCGGCCAAGGCTGCAGCCCAACGACTGGCACAGCAACTGGGTGAGCCGGTCGGCAAGCGTGTTGGCTATCGTGTTCGGCTCGAAACACGCATCAGTGAGGCCACCCGCCTGGAAGTGGTCACCGGCGGGGTGCTGGTGCGCATGCTGCAGGAAAATCCGGGGCTTGAGGGCATAGGGTTGTTGATTCTGGATGAGTTTCACGAGCGCAGCCTGGATGCCGACCTCAGTCTGGCACTGGCACTGCAGGGGCGGGAGCTGCTGCGCGAAGGGCCTCCACTCAAACTGCTGCTGATGTCGGCAACCCTCGAGCACTCGACATTGTCTGCACGGCTCGGCGGCGCACCTGTGGTGCAATCCAGTGGCCGCAGCCATCCGGTGGAGATCATCTGGTCCGCCCGCAGTCGCAGCGACGAGCCGATCGAGCCTCGCATCGCAAAACTGGTGGCACAGGCACTGCAGCAGCACGCCGGCAGCCTGCTGGTGTTTCTGCCGGGACTGGCCGAAATTCGCCGCACTCAGGCACTGCTGGAACCGCTGCTGGAACAGTATCCCGAGCTGCTGCTGACCCCGTTGCATGGTGAGCTGCCGCTGGATCAGCAGCAACAGGCGATACTGTCACCACCCCGGGGCCAGCGCAAAGTGGTACTGGCCACCGCCATCGCGGAAACCAGCCTGACCATTCAGGGCATAGAAGCGGTCATCGACTCCGGGCTGAGTCGACAGGCGCGTTTTGATCCCGCCAGTGGCATGACGCGTCTGTTCACCACCCGCGTGTCGATGGCAAGCGCCACTCAGCGTGCAGGCAGGGCTGGACGCCTGGGGCCAGGCACCTGCTATCGGCTTTGGTCCGAAGTCCAACACAGTGAGCTTGAACCCCAGACACGCCCGGAAATTCTTCAGGCCGACCTGGCACCACTGGCACTGCAACTGCTGAACTGGGGCGTGAACGATCCAGCCGAACTGATCTGGCTGGAGCCACCGCCTGCGGCCACATTCAGTCAGGCAATACAGCTGCTGATGCAGCTGGAGGCGATTGAAGCCCCCGCCCCCAACCAGTTACGTCTGACCCGCAGAGGCGAGCGCATGGCCGAGCTGCCGACTCACCCCCGTCTTGCCCACATGTTGCTATGCGGTGCGGAAAACGGCCTGCTGCCATTGGCGGCAGACCTTGCGGTACTGCTGACCGAGCGAGACCCGCTGAATACTCAGTCCGCCGACCTGCGCCAGCGGCTTGACTGGTTGCACAGTACAGGCCGCGAGCCACATCGGCGCAGACTGCAGCAGCTTGCAAGCCAGCTGCGCAGCAGCTGCAGCGATATTACCTGCCAGCTGGACAGCGACAGCCCGGATCAGCCCCACTGGATCGGCTATCTGGTTGCCTGCGCCTACCCTGACCGGATCGCGCGGCAGCGTGAACCCGGCTCTGCACAATACCGTCTAAGCCAGGGGCGCGGGGTTACGCTGGCCGAACAGGACCCGTTGCGCAAACATGAATGGCTCGCGATCGCCACACTCAGCAGCCACAATGGACGCGCTTCGGACAGAATCAGACTGGCCAGTGCCCTGGCCCCCTCGCTGTTCGAAAGTCAGTTAAAGGATCTCAAACGAACTGAAGAGGTCGTCGAGTGGGACAGCCGACAGGACAGGTTTGTGGCTGAACGGCAGGTGTGCATCGGCAATCTGGTGTTGAGCCGAACACAGCTACAGGAAGTAACGGTGGAGCACAGGCGCAGAGCCATTGTGTCGCTGCTGCAGCGTGAAGGGTTACTGCGGCTGAGCTTTACACCTGAAGTCGAGCAGTTCAGGGCACGAGTGGCGTTTGCCGCCAGCCAGGACAGTGATGCCCAGTGGCCCGACCTGTCCGATGCAGGGCTGCTACAGACGCTGGAGCAATGGCTGTCGCCCTGGCTGGATACTGTTACTCGACAGGACGATCTGACTCGGCTCGATCTGCTGTCGATTTTTCGCAGCCGGCTGGACTGGCCACAACAGCAGTTGCTGGATCAGCTCGCCCCCGAACGGATATCCGTTCCTTCAGGCTCCAGCTATCGAATCGACTACAGCCAGTCGCCCCCGGTACTGGCGGTAAAATTGCAGGAGATGTTTGGCTGCCTTGATACTCCCCGTGTAGGCCACGGGATTCCCCTCACGCTGCACCTGCTGTCGCCGGCACAACGACCGCTACAGGTGACATCCGATCTGGCCGCATTCTGGGCTGGAAGTTACCGGGAGGTGAAGAAGGAGATGAAGGGACGCTATCCAAAACACCCCTGGCCGGATGACCCTGCCAACGCAGCGCCGACTCGATACACCAAACGACGTCAGCCGTCTTGAAATAGGGAAGGAAGGAAAGGTGCCGGCAGCGAAGCTACCGGCAGAGGGGGTCAGCTGCGAACGATGGACACGTCTTCAGCTTGCAGGCCTTTGTCGCTTTCACGCACGCTGAAGCGAACTTTCTGACCTTCGTTCAGAGAGCGGTGACCACGGCCACGGATGTTGCGGAAATGAACAAACACATCATCACCATTTTCACGCGTGATGAAACCGAACCCCTTGGACACGTTGAACCATTTAACGCTGCCGATTTCACGACCGTCGTTCTCGTCACCTTCGTCATCATCCTGCTCTGAAGCATCGGAAAACGGACGAGCTGTCCGCGCCGTGGCGGCAGAACCCGCAGGCTGCCAGGCACTGGCCAGGGTTACAAGCAGAACCACAACAGCGATGATAGCCAAAACCGGCACGGTAAAGCCTATCTCGATATCTGCAAAGCGCTGCAGCAGAAAAGGAATAATAAACGCAGCCAGAACACTGGCCAACACACTCTTGATTAACTGATTACCACTCATTGATCTTCTCTGTTTATTAACTGAATGTTTATGCAATATAAGATGCGCAGATTTTGGAAGACGCGCATTGAAGCTCGTCAGATATACTCTATTCGTCATTTTTTTTCAATGGCTTAAGCCGGACAGGCTTTCTGACAGAGGGACCTATGAACTATCCTATGGACCCCGTCCAAACAGCAAGGAGGTCATTATGGCCGACAACGATACCCTGGCAGAGCTGGAATCACGCATCGCTTTTCAGGAAGACGCCATCGACAAGCTGAGTGAAGTCGTGGCGCGGCAGGAAATGGATCTGGAAAAACTGACGCGAATGGTCAAAATTCTGCACGGCCAGCTGCGTGAACTCGGCGGCAGTGAAGAAGCGCCCGCAGCCGATGTACCGCCGCCCCATTACTGAGAACTCTGGGCTCCACCCAACGCTCGCAGGGCATAGATGTCATAGCGGCTGGACTTGCCTTCCAGCGAGTAGGAAGGCTTTTGACCCGTGATGGCAGGCGCCTTTCGGGCGCGTTTGACCACCACCCGACAGCGCGCAGCCTCTAGCGCCGCCGCCAGCAACTCGGCATCATCGGTATCCTGGCCGACCAACTCTCTGAAAGCCAGCATCTCTTTCTTGACCTGAGCCTTCTTGTCCGTATGCGGGAACATGGGATCAAGGTAGACCAGGTCTGGCTGTTGCTGCTCAGGACACTTCTGCAGCCAGATACGCCCGTCAGCCCGCTCCAGCGTCATCCGCTGCAGCGTTTCGGCCAGCTCAGGCACACTGATGGCCTGTTCCAGCCCGGCTGCCAGAAGTGCATGCACAACCGATGAGCGTTCCAGCATGTGTACCTGACAGCCCAGCGTCGCCAGCACAAAGGCATCTCGCCCAAGGCCTGCAGTCGCATCAACAATGGTTGGGCGTATGCCTGACTTGATACCGCAGGCCCTGGCGATCAGCTGGCCCGTACCGCCGCCAAACTGACGCCGATGCGCAACTGCACCGGACACGAAATCGGCCCTGACAGGTCCCGGGCGTTTTGGCCCGGTCGCGTAAAGCGCCAGCCCCTGCAAGTCAAACAACAGCACCTGCTGCCAAGGCTCGGCAGAGGCCAGATCAGGAGACGCAACACAGGGAAGACCAAGCTCAAGCGCCAATGTTTCTGCTTTTGCCCTGCCGTCCTCATACTGCCAACCTACGGCCAGATTCACACCAGCCCCCCGGGGCCTGCCAACCAGACCAACAAAAGCACAACCCCCAACGCCAGCCGATACCAGACAAACGGCATCATACCAACACGATCCAGCCATTTGAGGAACAGGTGGATACAGGCCAGCGCGCTGAGTCCGGCAACCAGTGTACCGACACCAATTTGCAGCCAGTGAGCACCACTGCCCTGCTCAGAAAGCCGCGCAACCTGCAGCACTCCGGCACCAAATATGATCGGGATTGACAACAAGAATGAAAACCGCGCAGCACTCTGACGCTCGAACCCCAGCATTAAAGCCGCCGTAATGGTGATTCCTGAACGCGAGGTACCGGGTATCAGGGCCAATGCCTGCGCCATACCAATCATGACAGCATCGCGTCGCGTCAGCTCACGAATTCCGCGACATTCCTGCCGGCGACTGTCAGCCCAGCCCAACAAAACGCCAAAAATCAGCGTAGCAGCCGCTATCACCAGTATCGAGCGACCATACTGTTCGATCAGGCCTGCAAACATGAGCCCGCTGAACATAGCGGGCAGAGTCGCCAGCACCACCAACCAGGCCAGCTTGCCTTCGGCATCGCACGGCCCACCCAAAGAACGCCCCCAGGCCATGGCCATACCGCTGACCTCTCGACGGAAATAATAGACAACCGCCAGCAGAGTGCCGACATGAACGCCGACATCAAACGCCAGCCCCTGATCCTCCCACCCCAGCAACTGGGAAGGCAGAATCAGATGCGCCGAACTGGAGATGGGCAGAAACTCCGTCAGCCCCTGAATCACGGCCAGGCAAAAGGTATGCAGCCAGTCACTGAAGTTCACTGCTGATCCTTTTTCTTCCAGGCAACCTGATCGCGCAGATAAACTGGGCGCGCATCATCCGGCGCCATGGCTGCTCCCTGCTTGAACACTCGCTGAGCCAGCTGTGCCATCGCCGAGGCCTGCGGGTAGACCTCCGCTTTGATCTCACGAACCTGACGCACCAGCTCTTCCGGCATCCGCTCACGATAACACCAGCCACTGCCCAACCCGACAAAAGACCGGACAGGGCTTTCCGGCGGCAGGTGGATCTGTGCCGGGGCACATACCTGTTCCTCGACCAGTGCAACCGGCTCACCGTCCTGCCACTGCCATGCACACCAGTAGACCTCGTCCATGCGAGCGTCCAGCACCGTCAACTGCGAGCAGCTGTCTTCACCTTCTGCCCAGGCGATCGCCTTCAGGGTTGAAACCGGCACCACCGGCAGATCTGCTGCCAGCGCCAACCCCTGAGCGGCTCCGGTCGCAATGCGAATGCCGGCGAAAGAGCCGGGGCCACGGCCAAAGGCGATGGCATCCAGACTGTTCAAAGCCACACCGGCTTCAGCCAGCAGCTCTTCAACCATCGGCAACAACAGATGGGTATGGCGGCGCGGCTCGATGACAAAGCGATCAGTCAACTGATCACCCAGCAGCAGCGCCGCTGAACAGGCATCGGTAGAGGTATCCAGGGCCAGTATCTTGGACATAGTCTTCTCGGTCGGTCAAAAACGGGGCTATTGTAATCAGCTGGAGTGAACAAATCACCCGCCCTGAATCAGCGCCTCACCCCAGCGTGGCAACAGTGCTTGTTCGAGCCCAAGTTGCGACAGGATACGCGCCACTACAAAGTCCACCATATCTTCGACACTTTGTGGGCGATGATAGAATCCGGGGCTGGCCGGAATGATGACACTCCCCATGCGAGTCAGCTTGAGCATATGCTCCAGATGGATCTCGGAATAAGGCGCCTCGCGGGGTACCAGTATCAGCTGCCTGCGCTCTTTCAATGCCACATCTGCCGCCCGCTCGATCAGGTTATTGCTGGCACCACAGGCGATGGCCGACAGGGTACCGGTACTGCAGGGACACACAACCATGGCAGAAGGCGCACCCGAACCGGACGCCACCGGAGCCATCCATTGTTCGCGCCCGAACACACACAGCTGACCTGCCATGGCGCCGTACTGCTCAGTCAGAAAGTGTTCCATTGCATCGGGCGATCCTGGGAGTTTGAGGTCGGTCTCGGTTGCGATCACAACCTGGGCTGCTTTCGACACCATTAACAGCACTTGCTGGTTCTGCGCCAACAGGCACTGCAGAAGACGCAACCCATACTGAACACCGGATGCGCCGGTAATGGCCAGCGTCACACGCCCAGCAAAACCACTGTCAGAGGACATGAATCGACTCCCGCTGCTCCAGCGCCTTCAGCAACTTCTGGTGAATACCGCCAAAGCCGCCATTACTCATGATCACGACCTGCGCACCGCGCGGCAATTCGCTTGCCAGACGGTTAACAAGCGGACATATTTCCGTTTCCAGCCGTGCCGGGACAGGGCTCTGTGCCACCACTTCATCCAGCGACCAGTCCAGCCCTTCCGGCTGATACCAGTACACCTGATCCGCCATGGCGGTTGCTTCGGCAAGCTGTGCCTTGTGGGCACCCAGCCTCATGGTGTTGGAGCGCGGTTCAATCACGGCCACCACTGCCTGGCGTTTGCCCACACGGGCACGCAGCCCCTCCAGCGTGGTCTGAATTGCACTGGGGTGGTGCGCAAAGTCGTCATACACGGTGATCCCGGCCACCTCGCCCAACCGCTCCATTCGCCGCTTGACACCGCCGAACCGGCTCAGCGCTTCAATCGCATGCTCTGGCTGAACGCCAACATGACGTGCCGCCACCAGTGCATTAATCGCATTGCTCACGTTGTGCAGGCCGGTCAGTGACCAGCACACTTCGCCCAGACTCTCGCCCTGGTGCTGAACGGAAAAGTGACTGCCATCTTCGCTCAGAAGCTGAGCCGACCAGCTGGCACGACGATCAAAGCCAGTCAGTACTCGCTCACTCCAGCACCCCATGTCGATTACATCATCAAGCGCTGCCGAATCTGCCGGCATGATAACCTGTCCGGTGGCGGGCAAGATCCGCATCAAGTGATGGAACTGGCGCTGAATCGCCGCCAGATCAGGAAAGATATCCGCGTGGTCGAACTCAAGGTTATTCAGAATCAGGGTGCGGGGGTGATAGTGCACAAACTTCGAACGCTTATCGAAAAAGGCAGTGTCGTATTCGTCCGCTTCAATCACAAAGAAAGGGGTTTCTCCGATACGGGCAGAGGTTTCAAAGTTGAGCGGCACGCCGCCTATCAGAAAACCGGGCGACATGCCCGCCTGTTCAAGAATCCAGGCCAACATGGTAGCGGTCGTGGTTTTACCATGGGTACCGGCTACCGCCAGCACCCAGCGGTCGGCCAAAAGATTGTCGTGTAGCCACTGAGGACCCGAGGTGTAGCGCAAATTATGCTCCAGCACATGCTCAACACAGGGGTTGCCGCGACTCATGGCGTTGCCGATGACCACCATATCGGGGGCCGGCTCCAGTTGCACCGGATCGTAACCCTGGATCAGCTCAATTCCCTGCTGCTCCAGCTGCGTGCTCATGGGTGGATAGACATTCGCATCCGAGCCGGTGACCCGGTGCCCCAGCTGTTTGGCCAGTATCGCCAGCGACCCCATGAAGGTACCGCAAATTCCGAGAATATGGATGTGCACCCGGATGCTCCTTTTCTTGTTCTGAATGCATCGCATCATATCAGCTTGGCGCTACGAAAACCGCACCGGAAACGATCTGTTCTTATGCAAAATCCATCAGGATAGCGTACAATTCAGCGCGTCTTTCCCATCGGATCAAACAAAGGCCGAATTCACAGATGCAGCTGCTCAGCAACTACCTGAAACACCACGACACCGACCTCGAACTCGTTGAACTGATCGACACACTGATGATCGCCTGCAAGGAGATCGCACTGCAACTGCGAGAGGGCGCTCTGGCCGGTATTCTCGGCACCACCAATGACACCAACGTTCAGGGTGAAACCCAGAAGAAGCTGGATGTCATTTCCAACGACGTGCTGAAAAAGGTGCTGCTCGACAATCCTCTTGTCCGCGGCCTCGCGTCTGAAGAGGAAGACGACCCTGTCTTCGGCAACCCAAATGGTCGCTTCCTGGTGACTTTCGACCCTCTGGACGGCTCTTCCAACATCGACATCAATGTTTCCGTGGGCACCATCTTTTCCATCCTTGAAGCCCCTGAGGGCGCCACGGATGATAATGTGGACATGTTCCTGCAGGCAGGTCGCAAACAGGTGGCTTCCGGCTATGTACTGTACGGTCCTTCAGCGGTTCTGGCACTGACCACCGGGCATGGCGTCAATATGTTTACCCTTGCTCACACCGGTGATTTCCTGCTGACTCGTGAAAACGTCAAGATCCCCGAAGAAACCAAAGAGTTCGCCATTAACATGTCGAACCACCGCTTCTGGGAACCTTCGATGCGCAACTATGTTGACGACCTGCTCAAGGGTGCCGAAGGCCCCCGTGGCAAGAACTACAACATGCGCTGGATCGCCTCCATGGTGGCCGAGGTGCATCGTGTCCTGACCCGTGGCGGTATTTTCACGTACCCTTGGGATTCACGCGAACCCGCCAAGCCCGGCAAGCTGCGCCTTATGTACGAAGGCAATCCGATGAGCCTGCTGATCGAGCAGGCCGGTGGCATCTCCAGCACATGTTACAGCGACATACTGGATATTCAGCCTGACCACATCCATCAGCGCGTATCCGTGGCGCTGGGTTCACGCGAAGAAGTCGAGACGCTGCTGCAGTACCACTGCGACTGCTGAACAGGCGTTTCACCTGTAAGTCGTATTCCGGCGGGCTGCTGGGCAGTTTATACTGCGGCCCGCTATACGTTCTGTCCTTGTAATCGATAACAGGAAAACAGCTCATGAGCTTCGAGAAAGTCCCTGCCGGCAAAGATCTGCCGAATGACATCTACGTGATCATCGAAATCCCGGCGGAAAGCTCCCCGGTTAAATACGAGATCGACAAAGACGCTGATGCGATCTTCGTTGACCGTTTCATGGCTGCCCCGATGTTCTATCCGGCCAACTACGGCTACATCAACAACACCCTGGCAGACGATGGCGACCCTCTGGACGTACTGGTGCTGACCCCGCACCCGGTGATGACCGGTTCCGTGATTCGCTGCCGTCCGGTTGGCGTACTGAACATGACCGACGAAGCCGGCGGTGATGCCAAACTGGTTGCCGTTCCGCACGAGAAACTGAGCCAGGCGTACAACGATATTCATGATGTTGACGATATTCCTCAGCTGACCCGTGACCAGATCGCCCACTTCTTCGAGAACTACAAAACCCTCGAAAAGGGCAAGTGGGTCAAGGTTGAAGGCTGGGCCAACGCCGACGCCGCGCGCGCCGAGATCGTGAAGTCTGCCGCTGCATACGAAGCTGCCAAGTAAGACTTGCCTCCGGGGAGATGTGCCATCACATCTCCCCACCCTCCCCACATCAATCCTCGCCCCACCTCTCTTTTCCACCCGACCTGTTCTGATACACTGGCTCCTGTCTTTTACCAACTACCAACCGACCCATAGCAACCGACAGAGAAGCCGATGAAGTTTTCAGGTACCGACCGCTACGTTGCCACCGACGATCTGCAGATGGCCGTCAACGCCGCCATCACCCTGCAACGACCGCTGCTGGTCAAGGGCGAGCCCGGCACCGGCAAGACCATGCTGGCTGAAGAGCTGGCCACCGCACTGGGCAAGCCTTTGCTGCGCTGGCACATCAAGTCCACCACCAAGGCTCAGCAGGGCCTGTACGATTACGATGCCGTTTCCCGCCTGCGTGATTCTCAGCTGGGTGACGATCGCGTGCATGATATTCGCAATTACATCCGCAAGGGGATGCTGTGGCAGGCGTTTGAAGCTGACGAGCAGGTCGTACTGCTGATTGACGAGATCGACAAGGCCGATATCGAATTCCCCAACGACCTGCTGACCGAACTCGACAAGATGGAGTTTGATGTGTATGAGACCGGTGAACGCGTCCGTGCCCGTCAACGCCCCATCGTGATCATCACCAGTAACAACGAGAAGGAGCTGCCGGACGCCTTCCTGCGCCGCTGTTTCTTCCACTACATTGCCTTCCCGGACAAGGACACCCTTCAGTCCATCGTCGATGTGCATTTCCCGCAGATTGAGCAGACGCTGGTGCGCGAGGCACTGGAAATATTCTTCCGCCTGCGCGAAGTCCCCAGTCTGAAGAAAAAACCGTCAACATCAGAGCTGATTGACTGGCTCAAGCTGCTGCTTGCTGACCGCATTCCGGCTGACGTGCTGGCCAATCAGGACCCATCCAGCGCCATGCCTCCGCTCTATGGTGCGCTGCTCAAAAACGAGCAGGATGTACACATGCTGCAGCGCCTAGCCTTCATGGCGCGCCGTGAGGCTCGCTGATGCTGATCGACCTGTTCACTCAGCTGCGCAAGGGACAGGTGCCGGTTTCCCTGCGTGAGCTGCTTGACCTGATCGGCGCACTGGAACAGCAGGTTGCCTGTCTGGACGTGAATGACTTTTACCTGCTGGCCCGCGCCTGTATGGTCAAGGACGAAAAGTACTACGACCGCTTTGACCGTGCCTTCGGGCAGTATTTTGCCGGACTGCAGGCACAGGGGGATATTACCGACGCCTTGATCCCCTCGCACTGGCTGGACAGCGAATTCATCAAGCAACTCAGTGACGAGGAAAAGGCACAGATCGAGGCACTGGGTGGTCTGGACAAGCTGCTGGACACACTGAAGCAACGCCTGGAAGAACAGGGTGAACGCCATGCCGGTGGCAACAAGTGGATCGGCACCGGCGGTACCTCTCCATTTGGTCACAGCGGCTATAACCCGGAAGGGGTTCGAATCGGTGGCGAGAGCAAACACAAACGTGCAGTGAAAGTCTGGGAGCAGCGCCAGTTCCGCAATCTGGATGACAGCGTGGAGCTGGGCACGCGCAATATCAAGGTTGCCCTGCGCAAACTGCGCAAGTTCGCCCGCACCGGCGCCGCCGACCTGCTTGATCTGGATGACACCATTCGCTCAACGGCGCGCAATGCCGGCCTGCTGGATTTGAAAATGGTGCCGGAGCGGCACAACGCCGCCAAGGTACTGCTGTTTTTGGATGTAGGCGGCTCCATGGACCCGTTCATCCGCACCTGCGAAGAGCTGTTCTCGGCTGCGCGCACCGAATTCAAGCACCTGGAATACTTTTACTTTCACAACTGCGTATACGAAAAGGTCTGGCGCGACAACCGTCGCCGTTACGACGAAGCCATACCAACTCTGGATGTACTTCACACCTACGGCCGTGATTACCGGGTAATCTTTGTGGGTGATGCCGCCATGTCACCCTATGAACTGCTGGATCGCTATGGCAGCGTGGAGCACATGAACGAGGAGCCGGGGCAACTCTGGCTGCAGCGGATACTGGATACCTGGGACAAGGTAATCTGGCTGAACCCCTCATCTGAGCGCTACTGGCAGTACACCCAGAGCACGCAGATGATTCGGCAGCAGGTCGAGGGGCATATGTACCCACTGACACTGGAAGGGCTGGAGGCCGGTATCCGCTACCTTTCGCGTTGATACCGGCCGGCAGGATCAGTCGCGGGCGTGGTGTACCATGTCCTCGACCACTTCCTGCTCTTCGTGAAGATCATCATCCACCTGCTTCGACTGCGGCAGAACAAGATTCAGAATGATCGCCACCGCACCACAGAGGCTGACGCCCTGCAGGCTCAGATCGCCCTGCCCCATTGCCATGCCACCAATGCCGAACACCAGCGTGGTGGCCACAATCACCAGATTCCGTTGCTCGGCCAGATCTACATGAGCCTTGATCAGAGTGTTCATCCCCACCGCGGCAATGGAGCCGAACAGCAGGATCAGAATACCGCCCATCACCGGCGCCGGAATGGTCTGCAGCGCCATGCCAAACTTGGCAATGAACGCCAACGCAATGGCGACGATTGCGGCCCAGACCATGATCACCGGATTGAAAGCCTTGGTTAGCATCACCGCACCGGTCACTTCGGAGTAGGTCGTGTTGGGCGGGCCACCGAACAGCGAGGCCGCAGCGGTGGCAAGGCCATCGCCAAACAGGGTCCGGTGCAGCCCCGGCTTGCGCACGTAGTCCTTACCGGTCACGTTTGAGATCGCCAGAATATCGCCTACATGCTCAATGGCCGGTGCCAGCGCCACCGGGATCATGAACAGGATCGCCTGCCAATGGAACTCGGGCATCACGAATGCCGGCATGGCCACCCAGCGTGCTTCGGTGATCGGGCTGTAATCCACCATCCCACTAAAGTGGGCCACGGCGTAACCTGCCACCACACCCGACAGAATGGGCAGCAGGCGGAAGATGCCATGAGCAAACACAGCCACGATAAGGGTGGTCACCAGCGCACTCATGGAAACCAGCATCGCCTGCTCATAGGGGAACAGCTCAAGCGAACCATCCCCGCTCTTGCCCATCGCCATATTGACCGCAATCGGCGCCAGACCCAGGCCGATGATCATGATGACCGGCCCTGTTACCACTGGTGGCATGATTCGGTGCAGAAAACCGACCCCCTTGAGCTTCACCGCTAGTGCCAGCAGCATGTAGACACCACCGGCAGCCATCAGACCGCCCATCGTAGCCGCCACACCCCAGTTCTGTACTGAGTAGGTAATCGGGGCGATAAAAACAAACGAGGATGCCAGAAAAATCGGTACCGTGAGCCCGGTTACCAGATGAAACAGCAGTGTCCCAATCCCGGCGGTAAACAGCGCCACACTCGGATCCAGACCCGTCAACAACGGCATCAATACCAGCGCACCGAATGCCACGAACAGCATCTGCGATCCGGCCAGCATGGTGCGCCAATGCAATGCGCCTTTACGTTCAGGAACGGGTTGCATATTCGACTCTCCTATTTGGTGCCGAAAATCTTGTCACCGGCGTCACCCAGCCCAGGCACAATATAACCCTGCTCGTTCAGGCACTCATCCACTGACGCGGTAAATATATCCACATCCGGGTGTGCGGCCTGCACCTTCTCAATTCCTTCAGGGGCCGCTACCAGCACCAGCGCGCGAATACTGCTGCAGCCGGCCTTTTTCAACAGATCGATGGTCGCGATCATGGAACCACCCGTTGCCAGCATGGGGTCCACGATCAATGCCATGCGTGACTCAATGTCGCTGGCCAGTTTTTCAAAATAGGTGACCGGTTGCAGAGTTTCTTCATCCCGATAAAGCCCTACCACCGAAATCTTGGCGCTGGGGACCAGTTCCAGCACCCCATCCAGCATGCCAAGCCCTGCTCGCAAAATGGGTACTACGGTAATTTTCTTGCCCTTGATTCGCTGCCCGTTGACCGGACCACACCAGCCCTGCAGGGTATACTCTTCCAGCTCCAGATCCTTGGTCGCTTCGTAGGTCAGCAAGCAACCAACCTCGGCTGCCAGCTGGCGAAAACCGCGGGTACTCTTGTTACTGGAGCGCATCAGGCTCAGCTTGTGCTGTACCAGCGGATGGTGGATTTCATGAACACTCATGGCAGGGCAACCTCATCGGCGGAGCCGCACGTTTGAACCAACGTCCGGCTTGACAAAAAATTCAGGGCAAGACTAACGAATGATCCGCCTGATGTCATCCACGCCCACGGCCTGATATTGCTCAGACAGCAAAACCTGAGTACCCTTGCTCACTTTTTTTACAATCCGGTCGCCAGTGGCGGCCATCAGCCATTGCCGGAGTGGTTCCATGAGCACTATCGATTCCGAAGAGATCAAGCGCGTCTACATCGAGGCTGACCTGCTCCACAGCCAGGCCGAGGTGGAAGCGGCAATCAGCAACATGGCTGCCGACATTACCGCCGAACTTCATGACCGCGAACCGGTCATTTTTGCGGTCATGAATGGTGGTCTGGTGATTGCGGGCCAACTGCTGACCCGGCTCAACTTCCCGCTGGTGGCCAGCTACCTGCACGCCACGCGCTACCGCAATACCACATCCGGCCACGAGCTGGAATGGAAGGTGCCGCCAATGGTCGAGTTCAAGGACCGCCCGGTACTGGTAGTGGATGACATTCTGGACGAAGGCCATACCTTGGCCGAAGTGATGGACTACCTGAAGGCGGAAGGTGCTGCATCAGTACAGTGTGCCGTGCTGGTTGACAAGCGCCATGACCGCAAGGCCCGCCCGGGGTTCAAGGCCGATTTTGTAGGGATCGAGATCGAGGATCGCTACATTTTCGGCTATGGCATGGACTACAAGGGTTATTGGCGCAACGCGCCTGGCATCTTCGCAGTAAAGGGGATGTAATCTACGCTTGCCATCCCGTCCTGTCTGGTTACAATGCGGGGGTACGAAGAAAATTTACAGGGTTTGCATGACGGAATTAGTCATTCTCGCGCTGTCGGCCACGGCAATTTTTACCTGGCTGCTGCGTTTGAGACGCAAATCGCTCGCCGCACGGGATAGTGCCGCTCAGCGCGACTGCGTATTCATGAGTGATGGTCGGGTTATTGCGCCGGACAAATAAGCGGTATCCGGCAATTTATCCCAGGCGATATCGACAAAACGGAGCCACAAGGCTCCGTTTTTTTATGCTCTGAACAAACACAAACCGTCAGACCTTTTCCAACTCCTCGAACAGCTGCACAAACTCCTGTGTCAGCTTGTGGGCGGGAGCCATATGGATCAAAGGTTTCGCTTCGTTATGAGATTCTTTCATCTTGACCGAGGCCGACAGCCGAGTGGTTAGCACCGGCAGCGATTCGGCCAGCAGCCCTTCAACAATCTTGCGGGGCAAGGAGGCGCGGGGCTGATACTGATTCACCACAATGCCTTCCACTTCCAACCGTTCGTTATGGTCCGCCCGCGTTTCACGCACATTATTCAGCAGGTTATAGAGTGCCTGACGCGCAAACTCATCGCAGTCAAACGGGATCAGGCAGCGTTCAGCTGCAACCAGCGCCGACAGTGTAAAGAAGTTGAAGGCCGGCGGTGTATCGATATAGATGGCATCAAACGCATCCCCCAGCTCATCGAGCGCATCACGCAGTTTGTAGATCTTGTGCTTGCTCTCAAGTTTCGACTGCAGATCACCCAGCTCCGGATGTGCCGGCAGAATCGACAGCCCGGCAAAGGGTGTCGGGTGAATGAAGGCTTCAGGCGCCTTGGGCTTGAGCTGGAAACTCAGCGTCTGCTCAAAAAAACCGTAGGCATCGGTATCCGGCTGGTTGGCATCATCCCCCAGCAGGTAATGGGTGGAGTTACACTGAGGGTCAAGATCAATAACCAGTGTCTTGAGTCCCCGGCTGGCACTGATCGCTGCCAAATTGACTGTAATACTGGATTTGCCAACACCACCTTTCTGATTGAATACCACTCTACGCATGAGTCTTCTCCGCTCCTAACCCTGAGCAAGCAGGTCACGCAGATCAATAATGGCTGCGTTGGCCCGTGATATATAAGACGCCATCACCAGTGAGTGATTGGCAAGAAAACCAAACTCGGTACCATTCAGCACCATTGGGCTCCACAAGGTTGACTGAGTCGATTCCAGCTCACGGATGATCTGGCGCAGGCTTGCACGCGCGCCCTTGCGGTCCAGTGCTTCGCCGAAATCCTGTTCGACCGCTTCGAGCAGATGCAGAAGCGCCCACGTAGTCCCCCTGGCTTCATAGAACACATTGTCTATCTCAAGCCAGGGAGTTCTTACATCAATTTCAGTATCCGACACGGTTGACTGGCGCGCCCCGGTTTCGCCTGCCAGGTCGGTATTCACACGGCGCTGGCCAACACTGGCGCTGAGCCGTTGCGACAGACTGCCGAGCCGAGTGGAAACATCGCCCAGCCAGTCACGCAAATTGTCTGCACGGGCATAGAACTGGGCATTACTCTGGTTTTCATCCGACAGCCTGTCTGCATAATCCTGCAGCAGGTGGATCGCCTTGCGATACTCACCTTCAGTTGACGGCAGTATCCAGCTGTTGTTATTGAAGTGCAGTAGTGGTTCAGCCTTGGCCAGAGCCGGGTCCTCTGTCGATTGAGACTGGGACCGACTCATGCTTTTGCGCAGTGAGCGCCCCATATCACGCATCTGTACCAGCACCCCAAACTCCCAGGCTGGCATGTTATCCAGCCAGATGCCCGGTGGCAGACGGTCATTACTCAAATATCCCCCCGGCTTGTCCAACAGGGTATTGCCCAGAGTGATCAGCGTTGCAACCGTATGAGTACCGGTAACAGGCTTACCCGTTGTCGTCTGTGCACTTGCCTCGCGGACCACATCGAAGCGATCTGGTTCGCTGCTCCACCAGACGCCAACACCCAGTGATACCAGCAGCCAGATAATCAGCACCAGCAATACCAGCTGCAGCTTGCGCGCGGTCGCAAATCGGTCCCAGATTCCAAGCCAGATGCGCTCAAGTCGTTCCACTCGTGTCTCCTGCCATTTCATCTATTCAGGGGCCGCTGGACGCAGCCTCCATGTTGCATTGCACTATGGACAATTCGGCGGTTGCGGTCAATCGTGCAGCACGCTGACGCTGAAGCGGTGATTATCACCGGCTATCGCATATATAAGGCTAACTTCGGCAAACTCGCCGCTAACAGACGAAAATCCGACGGCCAGCATAGACAGGCATTTAACTTTCATGCACACTAGTCGACCTTGGTTTTAACCCATGGCAACTGAGTTTCGACGGGGCAAATGCATGGCACATATTCTGGTTCTGAATGGTCCAAACCTGAATCTGCTCGGCACCCGAGAACCCGGCATCTATGGCTCCACCACACTTGCCGATATCGAGGCATCGATTGTCACTCAGGCCACGGCGCTGGGACATTCAGCCGAGTGTTTCCAGAGCAATGCCGAAGCCGCCCTGATCGATCGTATTCATCAGGCACCGGCACAAGGCACCGGTTTCATTATTATCAATCCGGCCGCCTTTACCCACACCAGTGTCGCACTGCGTGATGCCCTGCTGGGCGTGGACATACCCTTTATTGAAGTGCACCTGTCCAACGTGCATGCTCGCGAGCCCTTCCGCCAGCACTCCTACCTGTCCGACAAGGCAGTAGGGGTCATCTGCGGCCTTGGTGCTGAAGGCTATCGTTTTGCCCTTGAAGCGGCCCACAGCCGTTTGCTGCAAGGCTGAACCGCAACGGACAGGTTCGTACCCTTTAACAACATTGAATTCAGAGAAGCCTTCAAAGCATGGATATTCGCAAAGTCAAAAAACTGATCGAGTTGCTGGAAGAGTCAAACATCAACGAAATCGAGATCAAGGAAGGCGAAGAGTCTGTCCGTATCAGTCGTGGCGGCAGCCAGGTAATCGCGGCCCCCGCCCAATACGCAGCACCGGCACCCGTTGCGGCTCCGGCACCCGCTGCAGCCGCCCCGGCTCCCGAAGCACCGGCCGAGGCGGCCCCATTGGGCCATGCCGTACGCTCACCGATGGTTGGCACTTTCTACCGCTCTCCGTCTCCCACCTCAGGACCTTTCGTTGAAGTGGGACAGAGCGTGAAAGCAGGGGATGTTATCTGCATCGTGGAAGCGATGAAGATGATGAACCAGATCGAAGCTGACAAATCCGGTGTAGTCGAAAGCATTCTGGCCGAAGATGGCCAACCGGTCGAGTTCGACCAGCCGCTGATCACCATCGCCTGATTGCTGACCAAGGATTTTCACTATGCTGGATAAAGTGCTGATTGCAAACCGTGGTGAGATCGCGCTGCGTATCCTCCGCGCCTGCAAGGAGCTGGGCATCAAGACCGTTGCCGTCCATTCGGTGGCTGACCGCGATTTGATGCATGTGCGCCTCGCCGACGAAGCCGTGTGCATCGGCCCTGCCCCGTCCACCCAGAGCTACCTCAACATTCCGGCAATCATCAGTGCCGCCGAGGTAACCGACTCTGTGGCGATTCACCCCGGCTATGGTTTTCTCGCCGAGAACGCGGACTTTGCCGAGCAGGTAGAGCGTTCTGGCTTTACCTTCATTGGTCCGCGCGCCGATACCATTCGCCTGATGGGTGACAAGGTATCCGCCATCAATGCAATGAAGCTAGCGGGTGTACCAACCGTGCCGGGATCTGACGGACCCCTGCCTGACGATGCTGAAGCTGTCTACAAGATCGCCCGTCGCATCGGCTACCCGGTGATCATCAAGGCTGCAGCCGGTGGCGGTGGTCGCGGCATGCGCGTGGTGCATACCGAAGCGCACCTGGGTAACGCGGTACAGGTGACCAAATCCGAGGCCAAGGCGGCTTTCGGTGATGAAACCGTGTACATGGAAAAATTTCTCGAGAAGCCGCGCCATGTTGAAGTACAGGTACTGGCCGACGGTCAGGGCAATGCCATTCACCTGTACGACCGCGACTGCTCCATGCAGCGCCGTCACCAGAAGGTTGTCGAGGAAGCACCGGCACCGATGATTGATGAGGCCGCTCGCGCCAAGGTTCTCAAGGCCTGCGTCGACGCCTGTATCGAGATTGGTTACCGCGGTGCCGGTACCTTCGAGTTTCTGTATGAAGATGGCGAGTTCTTCTTCATCGAGATGAACACCCGTGTTCAGGTCGAGCATCCGGTGACTGAAATGGTAACCGGTGTTGATATCGTCAAGGAACAGCTGCGCATTGCAGCCGGCCTGCCTCTGTCATACAAACAGGAAGACATCAAGCTGCGCGGCCACTCCATTGAGTGCCGTCTGAACGCGGAAGACCCCAAAACCTTCATGCCCAGTCCCGGCAAAGTGACTCATTTCCATGCGGCAGGCGGTAATGGCATTCGCGTTGATTCACACCTGTACAGTGGTTACAGCGTACCGCCCCATTATGACTCACTGATCGCCAAGCTGATCACTTTTGCGGATGACCGCGAAACGGCACTGGCGAGAATGAAGAGCGCACTGGACGAAACGCTGATCGAAGGGATCAAGACCAACATTCCGCTGCATCAGGATATTGTTCGCGATACCAACTTTGCCCGTGGCGGCGTGAACATCCACTACCTTGAGAAAAAGCTCGGCCTCTGAGTCTTTCTCGACAACAGCCGGCTGAATCCGGCTGTTGTCACCCTCCCCCCTTTTTGCCTGACACTGCCAACCACCTGCCAGACACCATTGACGTGCGCTGGATCAGCAAACACCGGATTTTACCCGTCGCAGTTTTAGGACATACTACTGATATCAAACAGATGGAGTCTCTGCATGCCTTGGCTACAGATTAAAGTTGCCACTTCACCCGAGCAGGCCGAAACCTACGAGGACCTGCTGCTGGCCGCCGGCTGCGCAGCCGTCACCTATCAGGACGCCGCCGACCAACCGATTTTTGAACCTGATCTGGGAACCACGCCTCTGTGGAGTCACACCATCGTTACAGGCCTGTTCGCGGCCGAGCATGACTTGCGTGAAACATTGCAGCTACTGGCCAAGGCTCAGAAAGACGCCTTTGCCGACGCCGGCACACTGCCCGAGTTCAAGGCCGAAATTCTGGAGGACAAGGACTGGGAGCGAGAATGGATGGATCATTATCATCCAATGCAGTTCGGTCAGCGCCTTTGGGTATGCCCCAGTTGGCGCGAAGCACCCGAGCCTGATGCCGTCAACCTGATGCTTGACCCAGGCCTTGCCTTCGGTACCGGCACCCACCCGACAACCGCGCTTTGTCTCGAATGGCTGGACGGACAGGAACTGAACGGAGTGCAGGTGATCGACTACGGCTGCGGCAGCGGCATTCTGGGCATTGCCGCCCTGCTGCTCGGAGCGCGCCACGTCATGGCCGTGGATATCGATCCTCAGGCACTCACCGCCACCGCTGACAACCTGGCCCGCAACAAGCTGCCAACAGAACGACTCAACGCCTACCTGCCCCTTAATGCTCCCAAACTGCAGGCGGATGTTCTGGTAGCCAATATTCTGGCAGGCCCTCTGTGTGAGCTGGCCCCAACGCTTGCCGAGCGCGTTTGCCCGGGAGGACGCATCCTGCTGTCTGGCCTGTTATCGCAGCAGGCAGATGAGCTAATATCCACCTACAGTCAGTGGTTTGAAATGGATGCTCCGGGTGAACGCGAGGGCTGGATCCGCCTCAGTGGTACCCGCAAGCAGGAGAGCTGACCCTTGATCATAACGCGCTGCCCCAACTGTCATGCCCGCTTTCGCGTGACCGAAGGCCAGCTCAAGCTGGCCGAGGGGCAGGTGCGCTGTGGTGCCTGCCTGAGAGTTTTCAGCGCCCCCCAACACGAAGTCAGCTCGTTCAAGCCCGAGCAAAACAGCCCCGCCGACGAACACCTTGAAACCTCGATCAAGGCTGTAAATGAGCCTTCAAAGGCACGCCCGGATACCACTTCCGCTTCGACTGATATTCCGATTGCTGCAGCCGAACCTGTCAAGGCACCGCCCCCTGTCGGTATCGATGCAGATCAAGCTCGTGCAGGAAGCACGGCCGCCCTGCCGCTGATCGCGGAGCCGCTTCAGTTGGCCAAAGTCGAGAACGAACGCAATCCGATTACCACCGCCTTCCTGCTGCTGGGTATTTTGCTGACACTGGCTGTATTTCTGTCGCAGCTGATCTGGTTTGAGCGTGCTCGACTTGCTCAATACCCGCAGCTACAGAGTATTTACTCCATGTTGTGTCATCAGATCAGCTGTGATCTCGACAGTGCTCATGCGCTGAGTCAGATCCGAAACCACAGCCTGCATGTTCAACCTCACCCACGCTTCGCCGATGCACTTAAAGTTTCCATCGTACTCGAAAACATGGCCCCCTTTCCCCAGCCATGGCCGGCGCTTCAGCTGCGCTTTACAGACTTGAAAGGACGAGAAGTGGCTAAGCGCACGTTTCAGCCGGGCGAATACCTTGATACCCGCAGCCTGTCTACTGAACAGATGATGCCTGGCCAACCGATGCAGATCGAGCTGGAACTTGCTTCACCAGGACGCCGTGGTGTCAGTTACGAGCTTTCCCTGCTGGCCCCGACTCACGAGCCCTGATAACAGATCATTTTTTCATCAGAAACGGTTGGACGCAGCAAGCCGAAGGAGTATCATTGGCCGCCTTCCGAAAGTAAGCCCCCGGTTTGCCGCAACTGCAGCAAACGTGAGTTTCCTTTATCTTTCTGACAGGACGCAGCATGTTCAGGATCGGCCCATACAGCATTGACAGTCGGGTGATTCTGGCCCCCATGGCCGGGGTGACGGACCGCCCGTTCCGCCAGCTGTGTCGCCGCCTGGGTGCCGGACTCGCAGTGTCCGAAATGGTCACATCCGACAGCCGTCTCTGGCACACCCGAAAATCCAGCCTGCGTCTTGATCACACGGGTGAACCCGAGCCGCGTTCTGTTCAGATTGCCGGCGGTGATCCCGACATGTTGGCTGAGGCTGCTCGCTTGAATGTCGCGAACGGTGCTCAGATCATCGACATCAACATGGGTTGCCCCGCCAAAAAGGTATGCAACAAGGCCGCAGGCTCTGCTCTGCTGCGGGACGAGCCACTGGTACAAGATATTCTGCAGGCAGTTACCGCAGCCGTAGACGTACCGGTTACGCTCAAGATCCGCACAGGCTGGTGCCCTGACACGCGCAACGCGATTCGCATTGCCCGCCTTGCCGAACAATCCGGCATTGCGGCACTGGCCATTCACGGTCGCACTCGGGCCGATGGCTATCGCGGAGAGGCCGAGTACAGCACTATCGCCCGAGTACGTGACGAAGTCAGTATACCGTTGTTTGCCAATGGTGATATCGACTCACCACGCAAGGCACGGCAGGTACTCGAGCTGACCGGTGCTGATGCAGTGATGATTGGCCGTGCGGCACAGGGTCGCCCCTGGCTGCCCGGCCAGATTGATCATTTTCTGCGCACGGGCACGGAGCGCCCTGACCCATCTGCCCAAGAGCAAGAGCAGATTTTGACCGAGCACCTGCTGGCACTGTATGCGTTCTACGGCGACTATCTCGGCGTCAGGATCGCACGCAAGCATGTGGGCTGGTATCTGCAAACAGCAGAGGGCAACCGGGACTTTCGGCAAGATTTCAATCAACTAGAAACAGCACATGATCAGGTGAGTGCCGTGGCCGCTTTTTTTGCGTCCCGGCTGGCAGCCGCCTGATCCCTGGATTGGGTACAGAAGTACAGTGGATACCAAAGACTTGAAACAGACTAAACCCGGCACACAGACGCAGATCCCCCAACAGACCCTGCGTGACACCGTGCACCAGTCACTGACCAGCTATTTCAAACAGCTGGACGGCCAGCCTGTTACCGATGTCTATCAGATGGTTCTGTCCGAAATCGAGGCACCGCTGTTCGAGAGCGTGATGGCCTACACCAAGGACAATCAGACCAAGGCGTCAGAGGTACTGGGCCTCAACCGTGGCACCCTGCGCAAGAAGCTCAAGCAGTACGGTCTGCTGTAACTGAATTCATTTCGAACTGGAACGCTTACCATGTCTGAACAGAACACCAAAGCCGTCCGTCGCGCCCTGATCAGCGTGTCTGACAAGACCGGCATCGTTGACTTTGCTCGTGCACTCAGTGCCGAAGGCGTCGAGATCCTGTCCACTGGCGGCACCTACAAACTGCTGTGTGACAACAATATCCCGGCGATTGAAGTCTCGGATTACACTGGCTTCCCTGAAATGATGGATGGTCGCGTCAAGACCCTGCACCCCAAAGTGCATGGCGGCATTCTGGGCCGTCGCGGCACCGATGATGCCATCATGAGCGAGCACGGCATTCAGCCGATCGACATGGTTGTGGTTAACCTTTACCCGTTCGCCGCTACCATCGCCCGCCCTGACTGCGATTTGCCGATGGCTATCGAAAATATCGATATCGGTGGCCCGACCATGGTGCGTTCCGCCGCCAAGAACCACAAGGATGTTGCCATCGTCGTCAATGCATCCGACTACGACAGCATTATCGCTGAGCTGAAATCTGACAACGGCCTCGGCTTCAAAACCCGCTTCGATCTGGCTGTGAAAGCATTTGAACACACCGCTGCCTACGACGGCATGATCGCCAACTATCTGGGCGCCATCGTCGAAGGCGACGAGGAGATGCCGGCCGACTTCCCACGCACTTTCAACACCCAGTTCATCAAGGCACAGGACATGCGCTACGGCGAGAACCCGCACCAGCGTGCGGCCTTCTACGTTGAAGCCAACCCCGGCGAAGCCAGTGTGGCAACCGCCCGTCAACTGCAGGGCAAAGAACTATCGTTCAACAACGTGGCTGATACCGATGCAGCACTGGAATGTGTCAAACCGTTCCAGGAACCGGCCTGCGTCATTGTCAAGCACGCCAACCCCTGTGGAGTTGCTGTCGGCAACGATATTCTGGAAGCCTACAATCGTGCCTTCCAGACTGACCCCACTTCAGCGTTTGGGGGCATCATCGCGTTCAACCGCGAGCTGGATGGCAAGACTGCCCAGGCGATCGTTGACCGCCAGTTTGTGGAAGTGATCATCGCCCCGAGCGTTACACAGGAGGCCTCTGATATTGTCGCCGCCAAACCCAACGTGCGCCTGCTCGAATGCGGCCAGTGGGATAAAGAACGCAAACACAGCTTCGACTACAAGCGTGTTAACGGCGGCCTGCTGGTGCAGGACCAGGATCTGGGCATGATCGACGCCTCTCAGCTGAAGATCGTCACCCAGCGCCAGCCCACTGAACAGGAGATCCGTGACCTGTTGTTCTGCTGGGAAGTGGCCAAGTACGTCAAATCCAACGCCATCGTCTACGCCAAGAACGGCCAGACCATTGGCATTGGCGCCGGTCAGATGAGTCGCGTCTATTCTGCCAAGATCGCCGGCATCAAGGCCGCTGACGAAGGTCTGGAAGTACCCGGCTCCGTTATGGCGTCTGATGCGTTCTTCCCGTTCCGTGACGGCATCGATGCCGCTGCAGCGGCGGGTATCACTGCAGTGATCCAGCCCGGCGGCTCCATGCGCGATCAGGAAGTGATCGACGCTGCC
This sequence comes from Marinobacterium sp. MBR-111, assembly GCF_040547585.1. Classification (NCBI taxonomy): domain Bacteria; kingdom Pseudomonadati; phylum Pseudomonadota; class Gammaproteobacteria; order Oceanospirillales; family Oceanospirillaceae; genus Marinobacterium; species Marinobacterium sp. MBR-111. The sequence goes on along the minus strand of NZ_JBEPQA010000006.1, from coordinate 67,164 downwards.
GATGAGCACGGCCTTGCCATGGTATTCACCGGCATGCGTCACTTCCGTCACTAAACAAGGGGAATCGAACATGAATATTCTGGTTATCGGTTCCGGCGGTCGCGAGCACGCACTGGCCTGGACCGCGGCTAAAGATCCTGCAGTCGAATGCGTATATGTCGCTCCCGGCAACGCCGGTACGGCCATTGAGCCCAAGCTGGAGAATGTGGATATCGACGTGATGCAGATCGATGCACTGGTCAACTTCGCCCGCGACAACGCGGTAGCGCTAACCATCGTCGGTCCTGAGGCACCGCTGGTAGCCGGCATCGTTGATCGTTTCCGCGCAGCGGGTCTTGCGATCTTTGGTCCGACCGCCGGTGCGGCTCAGCTCGAAGGTTCCAAGGCGTTCACCAAGGACTTCCTGGCACGTCATGAGATTCCGACGGCGGAGTATCAAAACTTCACCGAGATCGAACCTGCGCTGGCCTATGTGCGCGAGAAAGGCGCCCCGATCGTGGTCAAGGCCGACGGCCTGGCTGCCGGCAAGGGCGTCATCGTGGCGATGACCCTGCAGGAAGCTGAAGACGCCATTCGTGACATGCTGGCCGGCAACGCCTTCGGTGATGCAGGCAGCCGCGTAGTAGTTGAAGAGTTCCTCGATGGGGAGGAAGCCTCCTACATCGTCATGGTCGACGGCGACAATGTGCTGCCGATGGCCACCAGCCAGGACCACAAACGTGTTGGCGATGGCGACACCGGTCTGAATACCGGCGGTATGGGTGCCTACTCTCCGGCACCGGTAGTAACCGCCGAGATCGATCAGCGTGTAATGGACGAAGTGATCATGCCGACCGTGAACGGTATGAAGGCGGAAGGCAACCAGTATACCGGCTTCCTTTACGCCGGCCTGATGATAATGGCCGACGGTACACCTAAGGTAATCGAGTACAACTGCCGTTTCGGTGATCCCGAAACTCAGCCAATCATGCTGCGCCTCAAGTCTTCACTGGTAGAACTGTGCCAGGCGGCGCTGGACAGGAAGCTGGACCAGACCACTGCCGAATGGGATGAGCGCAAGTCCGTTGGGGTCGTCATGGCGGCCGGCGGCTACCCGGGCGACTACGCCAAAGGCGATGTGATCAGCCTGCCGGAATCCTGCCCGGAAGGCAGCAAGATCTTCCACGCCGGCACCCAGCTGGATGACAAGGGCAACGTCGTCACAGCCGGGGGGCGTGTGCTCTGCGTCACCGCACTGGGTGACAGTGTGACCGAGGCTCAACAGTGCGCCTACGCACTGCTGAAGCAGGTCAGCTGGAAGGATGCCTACTTCCGTACCGATATCGCTTACCGTGCGATTGCACGCGAAAACACCTGATATTTCACGCCAATGTTTCAACAGCCGCCTTCGGGCGGCTGTTTGCGTTGCAGAGGTTTTATAACGATGAGTACAGAGATCTGGATTGCACTGCTGGGCACCGCCCTGCTGATCAGCCTGTCTCCCGGTGCCAGTGCCGCCACCGCCATGGGCGCAGGTCTGACCTATGGTGTCCGCGGCGCCTGCTGGAGCACGCTTGGGCTTGTCAGCGGCTATGGCGTACAGATTATGGTGGTATCTCTTGGGCTTGGCAGTCTGATTGCCACCTCACCGGAGCTGTTTTCCATCCTTAAATGGATCGGTGTAGTGTATCTTATCTGGCTCGGAATCCGTTTCTGGAGACAGCGCGCATCAGGTGAGGTGGAGTCGCTTGCGTTTGCGCCTCGTCACAGCCGCTTCCTGCAGGCGTTGCTGGTCAACATTACCAACCCAAAAGGTCTGGTTTTTCTGCTCGCGCTGATCCCCCAGTTCATCGATCCCGCCCGGCCGCAGCTGCCCCAGCTAATTACTATTAGTGCTACACTGATGGCAGCCGAAGCCTGCATCATGACCGGATACAGTGGCTTGGCATCGGGCCTGCGGCAGCAATTCGCTCACCCCATGGCCATGATCTGGCAGCAGCGGCTGGCAGGCAGTGCACTGATCGCCGCGGGACTGGCGCTTTCGGTGGCCACTCTCTGATTTAATGGAACGACCGGCATGACAGGATGGCAACGGATACTGACTGGGCTAGGCCTGCTGGCTCTGCTCTAGGGGTGCAGTCTGATGAAACGACATGACTCCCCTGAGCAGAGCGGCTACTGCCTGCGGGCTGGACAGGAGCAGGCATTTGATTGCTCAGCACCTGCCCTGGAGGTAAACCAGGTACGTGACCCTCTGCAACCCCGCACCCACTTTACGGATGAAGAGCTGTTCTCCCTTCTGTCGGAGGTTAAACGCTGGCTGGAACGTGAGCGACTGATCGCAGCCGGCGAGCCCGTCCCACCTCACCTGTTGCCCCAAGAGGCACCAGCCGCACCGCCTGCCCCCGTCTCACCGACCGGTTCACCTCTCTGGCCGCGTGTACTGGAAGCGCTTTCGCACTGATTCTTCGCACTGCAACACGGATCCAATTCATCCTTGCCGATCGCTCTGTCAGCGGGCCTGAAAGTGTCTTTGTGCATCTGCACATGCCGCACCCAATCACTCTAAATCACTGATCCTCAAGCTGTACTTTGCCCAGAGCTGTGCTATTCAGAATGTAAGGGGTGGTGCTGTCCACAAGACTCAAGGTCACCCATTCACATACGTTTTCCCTGACGCCCCAGTGCGGAGGACCCCGTCATGTTGAAGCAGATGGAAAACGCCGGTCTGACCGACCTCCACTTCGGCCTGGATCCGGCTACCGGTCTAAAAGCCATTATCGCGATTCACTCCACAGCGCGCGGCCCGGCCATCGGCGGCTGCCGTTTTATCCATTACACTCGTGAGCAGGATGCCATTACCGATGCACTTCGACTTGCCCGTGGCATGAGCTACAAGGCCGCCTTGGCCGACTTGCCCCACGGCGGCGGCAAGGCGGTGATTATCAAGCCGGAAGGCGCGTTTGACCGAGCCGCATTGATGCAGGCCTTCGGTCGCATGGTGGATCAGCTGGGCGGGCGCTATATCACCGCCATGGACAGCGGTACCGAAGTCAGCGACATGGATGCCATCGAAACCACTACCCGCTTTGTCAGCTGTACAAGTGCCAGCGGCGATCCCTCTCCACATACGTCACTGGGTGTATTCGAGGGCATCAAGGCTGCAGTTATGCATCAGCTTGGCAAGGACAGTCTGGCAGGGCTCAGCATCGCCATTCAGGGGCTTGGCCATGTGGGATACGCACTGGCACAGCGCCTGCACCAGGCCGGCGCCCAGCTCTACGTCGCCGATATTGAGCGCGAACGGACCGATCGCTGTGTGCGTGAATTCAACGCCCGAGCCGTTGCAACCGAGGCGATCTACGATACCGGTGCGGATATTTTCAGCCCCTGTGGCCTGGGCGCCACCCTCAACAGCGACACCATCCCTCGCCTCAACTGTCGCATTGTTGCCGGCTGTGCCAACAACCAGCTGGCGACCGATGAGGACGGCAACCGCCTGCGTCAGCGAGGAATTCTGTATGTGCCTGACTATGTGCTCAATGCCGGTGGATTGATTCATGTTGCCATGCATCATGCCGGTCGCTCCGCTGATGAGCGTGATGCCAAGATTCGTGAAATTGCAGCAACCCTCACTCATCTCTTTGCAGAAGCCGACCGTACCGGTCAGTCAGTGCACCATGTCGCTGACCTGCACGCCGAATCGCTGTTGCAGGCGGCCGGTGAGGTACAGCTGACTCATCAGCACCAGGAGGTGCAGCATGCATGAGATACGCTATCACGGCGAAATTCATCTGACCCGTTACCTGGCTCCGGACGGCACACCTGTGGGTGGCATGCCTGAGTGGGCGCAGGGCAGTGATCCCTGGTGCCACTATTACCGCCAGATGGTGCTCGCTCGGCAGTTTGATGCCAAGGCGATCAGCCTGCAGCGTACCGGCCAGCTGGGTACCTATGCCTCTCTGCTGGGTGGCGAGGCCATTGATGTGGTTTGTGGAGCACTGATGCAGCCGGAAGACGTGCTGGTACCCTATTATCGCAACCATATTCTGCAGATGATGCGCGGCGTTCCCATGCAGGATGTGCTGCTGTACTGGGGTGGTGACGAGCGCGGCAGCGCTTCACCGGCCATGCGCAAGGACCTTCCCAACGCAGTCCCCATCGCCACCCAGTGCCTGCATGCATGCGGCGTGGCCACGGCACTCAAGTTGCGTCAGCAGCCACAGGCCGTACTCACCATGATCGGGGATGGCGGCACCTCCAAGGGTGATTTTCTGGAAGCCATCAATGTGGCCGGTGCCTGGCAGCTGCCGGTGGTCTTCGTGATCAACAACAATCAGTGGGCCATCTCGGTGCCTCGTGCCAAACAGTGCATTGCGCCGACACTGGCTCAGAAAGCGATCGGTGCCGGTATCCGCGGCGAGCAGGTGGACGGCAACGATGCCGTTGCCCTGCATGAAGTGGTCGGCCAGGCATTGGCACGCGCCCGCAACGGAAAGGGCCCCACATTGATTGAAGCGGTCAGCTACCGACTCTCCGACCATACCACAGCCGATGACGCCACCCGTTACCGTTCGGCAGAAGAGTTGAAACAGGCTTGGGCACGAGACCCCCTGCCTCGTCTGCGCACTTGGCTCCACAGCCAGAATCTGTGGGACGAACAGCAGGAGCAGCGCTGGCAGGAAGAGGCCAAGGGGATGATCGGAAAGGCGGTCGATGCCTACCTGGCCATGCCGCCACAGGCGATTGATGATCTGTTTGATTATCTCTATGCAGAATGCCCGCCGGGGCTGCAACGGCAGAAAGAAGAGATGCGTCAGAAGCGGCAGGGAGGAGAGGATCATGAGTGACAATGCCATTACCCTGCTGGATGCCGTTAATCTGGCACTGGCACGCGCTATGGAAGATGACCCTAACGTAATTTTGCTGGGCGAGGATATCGGCACCAACGGCGGCGTGTTTCGTGCCACTGCTGGCCTTCAGGATCGCTTCGGTGAACGCCGCGTGATCGACACGCCGTTGGCCGAAACCATGATTGCGGGTCTCAGTGTCGGCATGGCCACCCAGGGCATTCGGCCCGTCGCTGAAATCCAGTTCATGGGCTTCATCTTTCCGGCCTTTGAACATCTGGTTGCCCATGCCGCCCGCATGCGCCACCGCACCCGTGGCCGCCTGAACTGCCCCATGGTACTGCGGGCGCCGTTCGGCGGCGGCATTCATGCCCCCGAACACCATTCGGAAAGTACCGAAGCCCTGCTGGCACACATCCCCGGGTTACACGTCGTGGTGCCCTCGTCCCCCGCTCGTGCCTACGGTTTGCTGCTGGCCGCGATTCGTTGTGACGACCCGGTTGTCTTTCTGGAACCAAAACGGATCTATCGCGCCAGCAAAACACTGGTGGAAGACGATGGACAGGCTCTGCCGCTGGATACCTGCTTCACCTTGCGCGAAGGAGAGGACATCACTCTGATCAGCTGGGGGGCCGCCGTCACGGAAACCCTTGCCGCTGCCCGCCAGCTGGCAGAGAACGGTGTCAGTTGTGAAGTGATCGATGTCGCCACCCTGAACCCGATCGACCATGACACCCTGATCGCATCGGTCAGCAAAACCGGCCGCTGTGTCATTGTGCATGAAGCACCGCGGCACGGCGGCCTGGGAGGAGAAATTGCCGCCACTCTGGCCGAACAGGCACTGCTTTCGCTCAAGGCTCCGCCACGCCGTGTCACCGGCTATGACACCGTCATGCCCTATTACCGTAATGAACAACTCTACTTGCCAACCACGGCTGACATTGTTCAAGCCGTGCAGGAAACGCTGGAGTACGCCTGATGAAATATTTCAAGCTGCCCGATCTGGGCGAGGGTCTGCCCGAAGCGGAAATCGTGGAATGGCATGTTCGTGAAGGAGACAGCATCAAGACCGATCAGATCATGGTATCGGTGGAAACGGCCAAGGCGATCATTGAAGTCCCTTCGCCCCAGGATGGGGTGATTGCGCACCTGTTTGGTGCAGAAGGTGACACCATTCACACCGGTGAGCCTCTGGTCGAGTTTGCGGATGAGGACGACAGTGACAGTGGTACCGTTGTGGGCGAACTGAGTCGACACCAGGGCAGTGACAGTCAGCGCGAAGAGTTCATTATCGGGGCCGCTCCCAGCAGTCGCCAGGCGGCATCCGCCCGAGTAACACCCGCTGTACGCGCCTTGGCTCAGCGCTTGAATGTGTCACTGGATACGCTGCGCGGCAGCGGTTCACAAGGCGCTGTCACGGCACAGGATGTGGAACATGCTGCAAGCCTTGATCGTTCATTGGGCGCGCCAGAGGCCCTCCGCGGCGTACGCAAACAAATGGCACGGACCATGGCGCAGTCCCATGCCGAAGTGGTACCGGTCTCGTTGTGTGAGGACGCCGACATCGACCACTGGCCGGCCGGTACCGACATTACCATGCGACTGGTTCAGGCCATTGCGGCTGCCTGCAAGGCCGTTCCCGAGCTGAATGTCTGGTTTGATGGCCATCAGCTGGCACGGCGGGTACATCAGAAAATCGATCTTGGCGTGGCCGTGGATACCGAGCAGGGACTGTTCGTACCGGTCCTGCGTGATATCGGCAACCGGTCTGTCGAAGACCTTCGCGAAGGGCTGAACCGGCTTCGTGCCGATGTCAAGTCTCGCTCCATTCCACCGGCAGAGATGCAGGGCGCCACCATCACCCTCAGTAACTTCGGCACCCTGGCCGGACGCTATGCCAGCCCGGTTGTGGTCCCCCCTCAGGTCGCCATTGTAGGTGCAGGTGTGATTCGATCAGAGCCGGTTGCCATTGATGATCAGGTCGTCGTACACAAGGTGATGCCCCTGTCACTGACATTCGACCATCGTGCCGCCACCGGTGGCGAAGCGGCGCGATTTATGCAGGCACTGATTATGTCGCTGCAGGCCTGAGCCGTTTGTCGCGATGCAACGTATGACAATTCAGATGGTCAAATCAGACAGGAGGACAGGACCGCTGGATGACAGGTGCGACCAGCTTTTTTAGGTCGCACCTCACTTGACTCTCCGTAATCTGAACTACACTGAAATCACTGGAACGCTTCGCCGGTTTGGCCAATAAGCGTTTGAATTTTCAGTGGGTAGCGTAACGTACAGGAAGGTGAGCATGAGTATCTTCGAGCACTATAAGGCACGTTATTCGGCCATCCTGCAGGAAGAGATGAGCCTGCAGGAGTATCTCAACCTGTGTCGGGAAACCCCAAAGGTATACGCCAATGCTGCCGAGCGCATGCTGGATGCGATCGGTGAACCCGAGGTGATCGATACCGCACTGGACCCTCGCCTGAGCCGCATCTTTTCAAACAAGGTGATCAAGCGCTACCCTGCTTTCAGCGAGTTCTACGGCATGGAAGAAGCGATTGAGAGTATCGTGTCCTACTTCCGCCATGCAGCTCAAGGGCTCGAAGAGAAGAAACAGATCCTGTATCTGCTCGGACCTGTTGGGGGTGGTAAGTCATCGCTGGCGGAGCGTCTCAAGCACTTGATGGAGCATATCCCCTTCTATGCGATCAAGGGCTCACCGGTATTCGAGTCACCGCTGGGACTGTTCAATCCGGAAGAAGACGCCGAAATACTGGAGCAGGAGTACGGCATCGCCCGTCGCTACCTGCGTGGCATCATGTCCCCCTGGGCCGTGAAACGTCTGCATGAATACGGTGGTGATATCACTCAGTTTCGGGTGGTGAAACTGCATCCGTCCATTCTGGATCAGGTGGCAATTGCCAAGACCGAACCGGGTGACGAGAACAACCAGGACATCTCAAGCCTTGTCGGTAAGGTGGACATTCGCAAGCTGGAAGAGTATCCACAGCACGACCCGGATGCCTACAGCTTCTCTGGCGCCCTGTGCCGTGCCAACCAGGGGATTATGGAATTCGTCGAGATGTTCAAGGCACCGATCAAGGTGTTGCATCCACTGCTGACTGCCACTCAGGAGGGCAACTACAACAGCACCGAGGGCATGGGTGCCATCCCCTACGACGGCATTTTGCTGGCCCACTCCAACGAATCGGAATGGCAGAGTTTCAAGAACAACAAGACCAACGAAGCGTTCATTGACCGTGTGTATATCGTCAAGGTGCCCTATTGCACCCGAGTGAACGAAGAGATCCATATCTACGAGAAACTGCTGGAAAACAGTTCCCTCAATGCCGCTCCCTGTGCACCGGATACCCTGCACATGCTGGCCCAGTTCACTGTCCTGTCACGCCTGAAGGAGCCTGAAAACTCCAGCATCTACTCCAAGATGCGCATCTACAACGGCGAGAACCTCAAGGACACCGATCCACGCGCCAAGTCGATGCAGGAGTACAAGGACTCCGCCGGCGTCAACGAGGGTATGGACGGTCTCTCAACCCGATTCGCCTTCAAGATTCTGTCCAAGGTGTTTAACTTCGACGCCATCGAGGTAGCGGCTAACCCGGTCCACCTGATGCATGTACTGGAGCGTGAAATCAGTCAGCAGCAGTTCCCGACCGAGACCCAGGAACGCTACATAGGCTTTTTGAAGGAATATATCGCGCCCAAGTACATCGATTTCCTTGGCAAGGAGATCCAGACCGCCTATCTGGAATCCTACTCCGAGTACGGGCAGAACATTTTCGATCGCTATGTCACCTATGCCGATTTCTGGATTCAGGATCAGGAGTACCGTGACCCTGAAACCGGTGACATTCTCGATCGCCAGGCGATCAACGAAGAGCTTGAGAAGATCGAAAAGCCGGCGGGCATCAGCAACCCGAAAGACTTCCGCCACGAGATCGTCAACTTTGTACTGCGCGCCCGGGCCAGCAACAACGGCAAAAACCCGGCGTGGAACAGCTATGAGAAAATGCGTTCCGTGATCGAGAAGAAGATGTTTGCCAATACCGAAGATTTGCTGCCGGTGATCTCCTTCAATCCGAAAGCTTCTTCGGACGATCAGAAAAAACATGGCGAGTTTGTGAAACGGATGATCGAACGCGGATACACCGAGAAGCAGGTTCGCCTGCTGTCCGAATGGTACATCCGCGTCCGCAAATCGCAGTAACCGGGCACCAGGAGCCGTACCCTGATGGAACTGACCCGGCAGTTGCCTGGCAACTGCCGCATGGGAGCCTGAAACATGAGTTACATCATAGACCGCCGAGAGAACGCCAAGAAAAAAAGCACGGTAAACCGTCAGCGTTTTCTGCGCCGCTACAAACAGCACATCAAACGTGCCGTTGAAGACGCCATCCATGATCGCTCCATCAAGGAGATCGACCAAGGCGGACAGGTCACCATTCCTCGACGTGACATCTCCGAGCCGGTCTTCCACCACGGTGAAGGTGGATTGCGGCACAAGATTTTCCCAGGCAACAAGGAGTTTGTCGAAGGCGACGAGTTCAAACGCCCCGAAAGCGGTGGTGGCGGTGGCGCCGGTCAGGGAAAAGCCAGCAATCAGGGTGAAGGCGAGGATGACTTTACCTTCACCATCAGCCAGGAAGAGTTCCTCGACTTCATGTTTGAGGATCTTGAGCTGCCCTGGATGGTGCGCAAACAGCTCAAGGATGCCACCTCGTTTGAAACCCGTCGTGCCGGCTTCACCAGCAGCGGATCACCGGAGAAGCTGCATATTGTGCGCTCGTTGCGGGCCGCTCATGCCCGTCGCATCGCGCTGACCGACAAGAACGTACGACAGCAGATTCGTGCCCTGCGCAAGGAGCTGTGGGCGCTTGAAGACACACCACCCTCCGTTGAAAAAACAGAGAAGATCACCGCCTTGCGTGAGCAGATCACTCAGCTTGAAAAAGGCTCTCGCAAACTGCCGTTTCTGGATGACTTTGACCTGCGCTACACCAACCTCGTGCGAGTGCCCTTGCCTTCCAGCAAGGCGGTCATGTTCTGCATCATGGATGTATCCGGCTCCATGACGCAAAGCGTCAAGGATATCGCCAAGCGTTTCTTCATCCTGCTCTATCTGTTCCTGAACCGGAACTACAAGCAGATCGATGTGGTCTTTGTGCGCCACCACACCCATGCCAAGGAGGTGGATGAACAGGAGTTTTTCTATTCTCGCGAGACCGGCGGCACCATAGTTTCCAGCGCCCTGGCTCTGACCGCCGATATTATCGATGCCCGGTATCCCCCGGCCGACTGGAACATCTATATCGCTCAGGCGTCGGACGGCGACAACTGGGATGGCGACTCGACCACCTGCAGCAAGCTATTGGCCAGCCGCATTCTGCCCAAAACCCAGTATTACGCATACGTGGAGATCACCACCGGTCCACACCAGAATCTCTGGCATGAATATGAGCAGGTGCGTGAAGCTTTCAAGGAGCAGTTCGCCATGCAGCAGATCACCGATGCAGGCGATATCTATCCGGTGTTCCGCCGCCTGTTCGAGAAGCGTACCGAGGGGGCTGCCCATGAGTCGTAAAAAACGCCAGCCAATCTCGACCGGCTCCGACTGGACCTTCGAGCTGATAGAAGCCTATGACCGTGAAATCGCTCGGGTCGCGAAGGATTTCGGTCTGGATACCTATCCCAACCAGATCGAGGTCATCACCTCGGAACAGATGATGGACGCCTACTCCTCGGTCGGCATGCCGCTGAACTACAACCACTGGTCGTTCGGCAAGCAGTTTGTGGAGACCGAGCAGAACTATACCCGTGGCCGCATGGGGCTGGCCTATGAAATCGTGATCAACTCCAACCCCTGCATCGCGTATCTAATGGAGGAAAACACCATCACCATGCAGGCGCTGGTGATCGCTCACGCCTGCTATGGTCACAACTCCTTCTTCAAGGGCAACTACCTGTTCCGAACCTGGACTGATGCCAGTGCCATCATCGACTACCTGCTGTTCGCCAAGAACTACATCCGCCGCTGCGAGGAGAAGCATGGCGTGGAAGAGGTTGAGCAGCTGCTGGACTCGTGCCACGCCCTGATGAACTATGGCGTCAACCGCTACAAACGCCCACGCCCGCTCACCGCCGCCGAAGAACGTGAGCGTCAGCAGGACAGGGAAGAATACATACAGCGTCATCTGAACGATCTGTGGAACACCACCGTACCCCGCAAAGCGGACAGTGATGATCGCAAACACCCTCGCTTTCCGGCAGATCCGGAAGAGAACATTCTGTACTTCATCGAGAAGAACGCCCCCCTGCTTGAGCCCTGGCAGCGGGAGATCGTCCGCATCGTGCGCAAGGTTGCACAGTATTTTTATCCCCAGAAACAGACTCAGGTGATGAATGAAGGCTGGGCCTGCTTCTGGCACTATACGTTGCTGCATCAGCTGTATGACGAGGGGCTGGTCACCGACGGTTTCATGATGGAGTTTCTCCACTCCCATTCCAGCGTGGTCTATCAACCCCCGTTCGACAGCCCCTACTTCAGTGGCATCAACCCCTATACGCTGGGTTACAACATGATGCAGGACATTCGCCGCATCTGTGAAAACCCGACCGATGAGGACCGGGAGTGGTTCCCCGATATTGCAGGCAGCGACTGGAAAGTAACGCTTGACCACGCCATGCGCAATTTCAAGGATGAAAGCTTCATCCTGCAGTATCTATCACCCCGGTTGATGCGGGAGCTGAAACTGTTTTCGATCATGGATGACAGCAATCGTCCGGTACTGAGGGTCGATGCCATTCACAACGAACGCGGCTACCGCCAGTTGCGCGAGGCTCTGTCGGCCCAGTACAACCTCGGCAATCGCGAGCCCAACATTCAGGTATGGAACGTGAATGTTCGCGGTGATCGTTCCCTCACCCTGCGCCACTACATGCACAACAGCCAGCCACTGGGCCAGTCCACGGAAGAGGTGTTGCGACATGTGCACCGCCTGTGGGGATTCGATGTACAGCTTGAATCCGTACTGCCGGACGGTACCGTTGCCAAGCAGTATGCCTGCCCACCACGGGAGCAAAAGGTTGAGGCAATCTGACTGCGCTCGCTATACTGCTTCGACACGAATCAAATGAGTCGAGAGAAGGTTATGGATTGTCTGTTCTGCAAAATTCTGGAAGGTGAAATCCCGGCTGAGCGGGTGTACGAAGATGACCAGGTCATCGCCTTTCGCGACATCAACCCACAGGCACCCTTTCACTGCCTGATTATTCCGCGCAAGCATATCGCAACATTGAATGACATTGCCGACGACGACCGCGAGGTAGTGGGGCATATGATTCAGGCCGCCAGCAAAATTGCTCAGCGACAGGGCTTTGATCAGGATGGCTACCGCACCGTATTCAACTGCAACACCCACGGTGGCCAAACGGTCTACCACATTCATCTGCACCTCCTCGGTGGCAAGCCGATGGGCTGGCCTCCGTATCAAGACACTCTGAAAACCCCGGTTAACAACTGAGGCATGGTGGCCGAGCCACATGCTCGGCTGCCCTGGATCTTGCCTCGGATCAATTTTGCCGCGAGCCTGTCCGCTTTATGTTGCACTGCGTCATAATGGGTTCATTATAGGACTATACCCTAGTCATCAGCATTCTCAGGAAGGATACCCCCATGTCGATATCAGCTGACGCCCCCAACACCACGATTTCAACCGAGACACCGCCGATGCACAACCAGCTGGAGTTCTTTATTGAGCAGGCACGCAAGTCCGGCCCTATCCGCACCGCCGTGGTCCATCCGGTCGATCACAACAGCCTTTTGGGTGCCATCGAAGCGGCTGAACAGGGTTTGATTGAGCCTCTGCTGGTCGGCCCGGAACACAAGATTCGAGCCGCAGCCGAAATTGAAGGCATCGACCTGTCACCCTACAAAATCATCAGCACCGAACACAGCCACATGGCGGCCGAATGCGCCTGTACACTGATTCGCGAAGCCAAGGCCGTCGCGCTGATGAAAGGGAGCCTCGGCACCTCTGAACTGCTCAGTGCCGTGGTTCATAAAACCAAGGGCATCCGTACAGAGCGGCGCCTGAGCCATGTATTCGTGTTTGACGTGCCCAACTACCACAAACCACTGGTGATCACCGATGCCGCCATCAACGTGGTGCCTGATCTGTTGGTAAAACGGGATATCGTTCAGAACGCCATCGACTTCTGTCAGTCATTGGGTAATGAGTCGCCCAAGGTCGCGATTCTTGCCGCGGTTGAAAAGGTGAAGCCGACCATGCAGAGTACCATCGACGCTGCCGCCCTGTGCAAAATGGCAGATCGCGGACAGATCACTGGCGGCATTCTGGACGGCCCGCTGGCTTTCGATAATGCTATTTCACTGCAGGCCGCCATCGACAAACATATCAACTCACCGGTCTCTGGTGACGCCGATATCCTGCTGGCGCCTGACCTTGAGGCCGCCAACATGATCGCCAAGCAGCTGATCTACCTGGCCGATGCCAAGTCAGCCGGCCTGGCCGTAGGGGCCAAGGTACCCATTATTCTGACCAGCCGTGCCGAAGGTACTCTGGGCCGCCTGGCGTCCTGTGCACTGGCTTCCTACATGGTCAAGCATCCACGCAAGGGGGGCTGAAAGCATGGATACCATTCTGACCGTTAATGGTGGCTCCTCCAGTCTCAAGTGTGGCCTATATGCCCTGCGTGCGAGCGAACTTCACTGCCTGTTTCACCTGAAAGTGGAAAACCTGCTGGGTGACACCACCCTGTTCAAGGTGCGTGATGAAAACAACCGGGTACTGGACTCGCATCAGCTGGAGTGCCAGTCAGTGGCACTGGACGAGCGTCATCAGTTCGCCTTGCGTGAAGTGCTGCAATGGGTCGAAGCGCACCTGCCGGAGTCACGTTTGATTGCGACCGGTCACCGAGTCGTACATGGTGGTGACCTGTTCAACACACCGATGCGACTGGACGATGCTGTGCTGGAGCAATTGAGAAGCTTTATCCCGCTGGCCCCGCTGCATCAACCTTATAACCTGAAGCTGGTTGAAGCCTGCCGTGCACTGGCACCACAACTACCCGTTGTCGCCTGTTTCGACACCATGTTCCATGCGGCACAGCCCCGGCTGGAGCGGCTATATGCCTTGCCGCGCCACCTCATCGAGAAAGGCGTGCACCGCTATGGCTTCCATGGCTTGTCCTACGAGTATATCCAGCGCCAGCTCAGCCTTGGCGGAGCTGGCAATTTGAAAACAGTGGCCTGTCACCTGGGCGCAGGCGCCAGCATGTGTGCCATTCGAGATGGACGCTCCATCGCATCCAGCATGGGCTTCACCGCCGTCGAAGGCCTGCCCATGGGTAGTCGCACCGGCAATCTTGACCCTGGCGTGCTGCTCTATCTGATGCGGGAAGAGAACATGGATGTGGATGCACTGGAAAAGCTGATCTACAAGGAAAGCGGCTGGCTGGGCGTTTCCACCATCAGCTCGGACATGAAGGAGCTGCATCAGGCCAATGATCCTCGCGCCGAGGAAGCAATCGACATGTTTTGCTACCGTGTCGCGCTGGAGATGGGCCGCCTGGGTGCCGCACTGGAAGGGGTGGAACAGGTGGTGTTCTCGGGTGGTGTCGGCGAGAACGATGCGGATGTGCGCGCGCGCGTGCTGGAGCGCTGCCGCTGGCTTGGCATAGAGATTGACAATGAAGCGAATCAGCGCAACAGCGGTATCATCAGCACGCCCGGCTCACGCGTCACCGTGCGAGTGATGCCGACCAATGAGGAAGCGATGATCGCCACCCATGTGGATGAACTGCTGCACTGAAGCACACAGCGGAGGCTAGGCCTCCGCTTTTACCGCCCGCTGACGCACCACTTCAAACAGGCACACTCCGGTTGCCACGGACACATTGAGGCTACTGACCTCCCCTGCCATCGGAATGTTCACCAGCTGATCGCAATTTTCACGAGTGAGACGACGCATGCCCTTGCCTTCCGCACCCATCACGATCGCCTGCGGTCCGGTCAGGTCAGCCTGATACAGGCTCTGGGTCGCTTCGCCAGCCGTTCCGGTGATCCAGATACCGTGTTGCTGCAACAATTGCAGGGTACGCGCCAGGTTGGTCACCTGAATGTAAGGCATCACTTCAGCGGCACCACAGGCAACCTTGGCGACGGTAGCATTAAGCGGTGCCGACTTGTCCTTGGGGGCAATAACGGCTGTTACGCCTGCAGCATCTGCCGTACGCAGGCAAGCCCCAAGATTGTGCGGATCGGTTACGCCGTCCAGCACCAGCAGCAGCGGAACTGTGTCGGATTGCTCAAGCAGCCGGTCCAGTGCCTTTTCACTCAAGGCACGCAGCGGTTCACATTCGGCGATAACCCCTTGATGACGCCCCCCACCAGCACGCTGATCCAACCCTTCTCGCGGCTGTGTGATCACCTTGATGCCGCGCGTACCAGCCAGATCCAGTACTGTCTGCAACCGGGCATCTTCGCGGCCCTGCTGGATCAACAGGCAACGAACCCGATCGGAATTGCGCTGTAGAAGGGTGGTGACGGCGTGCAGGCCGAAGATATCCGTTGTGTTCATGCTGCCTCATATGGCTGTATCAGAAAACAGGCGGGTATTATGGGCCAATTGAAACCAAAAAGCCGCCCACTGGCGGCTTTTTAACAATCAGAACAGGCAATCAGCCTTCGAGACCCGCAAACACCTTGTTGCGGATATCATCAACGCTGCCGACACCTTCAACGTATACATAACGCGGCGCGTTCGCTTCACCGGATTCATTCCAGCTGCGGTAGTAATTGATCAGCGGAGCTGTCTGGTCATGATAGACCTTCAGGCGCTGACGTACGGTTTCTTCCTTGTCATCCTCACGCTGAACCAGTTCTTCACCGGTAACGTCGTCGAACCCTTCCTGCTTCGGCGGGTTGAACACGATATGGTAGGTACGGCCCGAAGCCGGGTGTACGCGGCGACCGCTCATACGCTTGATGATTTCAGCATCGGCCACATCAATCTCGACAACGGCATCAATATCCACACCGGCATCTTTCAGCGCATCAGCCTGCGGCAGGGTGCGGGGGAAGCCGTCAAACAGGAAACCATTGGCACAGTCTGCCTCTGTGATACGTTCCTTGACCAGCCCGATGATGATGTCATCGGATACCAGGCCGCCTGCGTCCATCACTTCCTTGGCCTGCTTGCCAAGCGGGGTGCCCGCCTTGACCGCAGCACGCAGCATGTCCCCTGTGGAGATCTGCGGAATGCCGTACTTTTCGGTGATGAACTGGGCCTGGGTGCCTTTGCCGGCGCCCGGTGCTCCAAGCAGAATAATGCGCATCTATTTCGTCTCCTGAACGTTGTTGTAAACTGCAACTCGGGCCGCACGCCAAGGCCCTGTCGGGACGATACAGCGGCAGCCACTTTATAGTTATCCTGCAGGACAGGCTAAACGCCCCTGCCCTGCGCACACAATTCGACATTAGACCTAGCTGCTGTCCAACTGTTGACAAAAAAGCCGAGGTTACGACAAAGCCCGAGTCCTGTTCAAGCCCTCACGTCCTCTTCGTAGTGATCAGCCGGTGTTACGCATGCCCGCTGAAATGCCAGCCATGGTAACCATCAACGCCTGCTCCAGACGCTGATCCGGCTGGTTGCGATCACGGAACAACAGCTCCGCCTGCAGTACATGTAATGGGTCGATATAGGGGTTACGCACCTCTATCGACTGACGAATCACGCTGTTGCCTTCCAGCAACTGCTGCTCCTGTTTTATCTGCTTCACCTGCTCAACAGCCTGCTGCAGGCGAGACCTGAGACTGGAACCCAGCACCCCCAACTCCGGCGAGGCCAACCGCTTTTCGTAGTAGGCCGAAATGTTGACATCACTTTTGGCCAACACCATCTCCAGCATATCGATCCAGGACTGAAAAAACGGCCACTGTTCATACATTCCGTGCAACAGTGGCTCCTGGCCTTCATCCAGCGCCTGCTTCAACGCCGCGCCCGAACCCAGCCAAGCGGGCAGCATCAAGCGGATCTGGGTCCAGGCGAAAATCCAGGGTATGGCCCTGAGGCTTTCCACTCCACCGTCGACCTTGCGCTTCGCAGGTCGTGACCCCAACGGCAGCTTGGCCAGCTCCTGCTCCGGCGTAACCGCGCGAAAATAGGGTACGAACTGGGGCTCTTCACGCACCAGCGAACGGTAAATGGTCATACCGCAAGTGGCCATGCTGTTCATCAGCGTACGCCATTCAGGTTCAGGCTGCGGCCCCGGACTGAGGGTTGCCTCCAGCACCGCTCCGGTGTAAAGCGTCAAGTTGCGTACTGCAATTTCAGGGATGCCGAACTTGAAGCGAATCATTTCGCCCTGTTCCGTCACGCGCAGGCTGCCCGCGACCGAACCCGGTGGCTGCGCCAGAATTGCGGTATGGCTGGGGCCACCGCCACGGCCAACGGTACCACCGCGGCCATGGAACAGCGTGAGACGAACCTGCTTGCGCCGACACAACTCTGTCAGGGCCTCCTGCGCACGATACTGCCCCCAGGCCGCTGCCAGCTGCCCGGCATCCTTCGAAGAATCCGAGTAGCCAATCATCACTTCCTGATGGCCTTCGATATAATCACGGTACCAGTCGATCTGCAGCAGTGACTCGATACAGTCACGCGCGTTGTCCAGATCATCCAATGTCTCAAACAGCGGTACCACCCGCATGTTGCGCTCTACACCAACCTCCTGCAGCAGCAGGATAACGGCCAGCACATCCGATGGCTGGCCCGCCATGGAAATCACGTAGGAACCAAGACTGTAATCTGGATTGGCGGCGATCACCCGACAGGTACTGATCACCTCCTGCACACTGGCAGAGGGTGCCCAGCGGTGAGGAATCAGCGGGCGACGCGAATTCAGCTCCTGCAACAGAAAAGCCTGCTTCTGTGTCTCATCCCAATCCGAGTAACAGCCCAACTGATAGAATTCGGTCAGAGCATCGAACACTTCGGTATGACGCTCGGCATTCTGGCGAATATCCAGACGCACCAGCGTCAGGCCAAAGCAGGCGATACGCCTAATCAGGTCTTCCAGCGCCCCTGCAGCGATGCAGCCCATGCCACTGTCATTGAGCGAGCGATGGCACAACAGCAAAGGCTCAAGCAGTTCGTCCAGCTCGCTGATCCACAGGTCCGGATTACTGGCACGGCCCTTGAGATAGTCCTCTATGCCTTGCCGGGTTTCATGCAGACGGCTGCGCAAGCGCCCCAGAATCTCACGGTAGGGTTCGGGGTGGTTATCGGTTTCGTGTCGCAGCTCGGCATTGGCCTGATACATGGACAGCTCGCCACGCAACAGGTCCACGTCACGTGCATACAGGTCGGCAGCCATCCAACGCGCCAGCAGCAGCACCTCGGAGGTTACCTCGGCAGTCACATTGGGGTTACCATCACGGTCGCCCCCCATCCAGGACGAGAAGCAAACCGGTGAGCAGGTCAGCGGCAGTGAGGTATTCAGTGTTTCCTGCAGGCGATCATCCAGCAAACGCAAAAAGCGCGGTACGGCACTCCAGAGCGAGTTTTCGATCACTGCAAAGCCCCATTTGGCCTCTTCTACCGGGGTGGGACGGTGCTGACGAATCTCATTGGTATGCCAGATCTGACTGATCAACTGATCGAGGCGATGCTGTACCGACTCACCGCGATCGCGCTGTTTGAGGGTCTCGGCAATGGCATCGTACTTCTGGATCAGAGTACGTCGATTGACTTCGGTGGGATGAGCCGTCAACACCAGATCGATGCACATCTCGTTCAGGCAGGCCAGGATTTCATCAGGACCGCGACCTTCGCCATGCAGGCGTTTAAGCAGGCTGTCAATCAGCTCTTCATCTTCGTCACCTTCGGTTTCATAGTGACGACGTACCCGATGATGCTCTTCGGCGATATTGGCCAGATTGAGGAACTGGGTGAACGCGCGGGCGATTGGCAACACTTCATCTTCACTCAGTTCACTGAGAGCTTCTCGCAGTGCGGCTTGTGTCGCATCCTCGGCATGTCGCGCCGACTTGGCCAGCTTGCGGATATACTCAACCTTGTCGAGGAAGTCGTGGCCCAGATGGGATTCCATTGTTCGGCCCAGGCTCTCACCCAGAATCCGGACATCATCGCGTAACGCTTCGTGCAGGTCGCTCATGCGCTCACCTCCATTGACATATCATGCCTCGATGCTAACCGATTCCGTCGATCAGCATAACCGCCATTGGTATGATTGCACAGCAACGAACGAAGGTATCAAAGCCCCTTCTGCTTGGCTTCGTCCCACCAGTGGTCAAGCTGATCCAGACTCAGCTGCTCCCACGCCTGGCCACTGTCGGCTACGCGTGATTCCACATGACGGAAGCGACGTTCAAACTTGGCATTGGTGTGACGCACTGCCTGTTCGGGGTCAATTTCAAGGTGCCGTGCCAGATTAACCTGCGCAAACAGCAGGTCACCGATCTCTTCACGGGCATTGTCCAGATCACCTTTCGACAGCGCTTCGCGCAATTCGGCAATTTCCTCTTCTATCTTGTCCAGTACGCCCTGAGTATCCGGCCAGTCAAAGCCAACCCGCGCCGCACGGCGCTGCAGTTTGGCGGCACGGCTGAGAGCAGGCAAGCCAACAGGAATATCATCCAGCACACCGGTGCGGGATTTGGCCTCTCGCTCCTGCTGTTTGATCGTTTCCCAGTTGCGGTTGACCTGTTCCACGGCGATGGCGTCAACACCGGCGGAGTTCAGACTGCCGTTCGGGAACACATGTGGGTGACGACGAATCAACTTGGTCACCAACTGATCGATGATGCGATGCAGATCAAACCAGCCCTGCTCGTCC
Source organism: Marinobacterium sp. MBR-111 (assembly GCF_040547585.1). NCBI lineage: Bacteria > Pseudomonadati > Pseudomonadota > Gammaproteobacteria > Oceanospirillales > Oceanospirillaceae > Marinobacterium > Marinobacterium sp. MBR-111. The sequence continues at coordinate 47,437 of NZ_JBEPQA010000006.1, read as the reverse complement.
GCGAGGCGAGCATAGAACACCACCTGAAACAGCAGATCACCAAGTTCGTCACGCAGGTGCTCCCAGTCTTCCCGCTCGATGCAGTCGGCCACTTCGTAAGCCTCTTCCAGCGTATGCGGCACAATGCTGGCGAAGGTCTGCTGCAGATCCCAGGGGCAGCCTGAATCGGGCTCCCTCAGGGCATCCATCAGTCGGATGAGGTCATCAAGACTGTAGCTCATCGCCCGGCCCCGCTGCGTTCACGGTGTACGTCCAGGACGTTGGGCACCTGATTGATCTTGTCCATCAGTCGGCCCAGTCGCTCAAGCCGTGGAATCTCAACGGTCAGTGTCAGACGCGCCATGTTGTTCTTGCGATCAGTCAGGGTGTTAGCCGCCAGAATATTGAGTTTCTCGTTGCTCAGCACCAGCATCACATCGCGCAGAAGACCCGGGCGGTCAAACGCTTCAATGATCATATCCACCGGGTAAGTCTGTTCGTGCTCGTCACCCCAGTCGACACTGATCACCCGGTCCGGCTCGTTTTCACGCAAACCCATCAGGTTGAGACAGTCCTCATGGTGAATCGAGATCCCCCGCCCCTGGGTGATGTACCCCATGATCGGGTCACCGGGCACCGGTTTGCAGCAGGTCGCCAGGGTGGTCAGCAGGTTGCCAATCCCCTGTATGTTGATGCCGCTGCCACCGCTGCGGGGTTCCTTCGCCGACTGGCTGGTCGGCAGCGCCAGGTCCAGCTGGGATTCCTGCCGATCAGGCTCAACCTGACGCTGGGCCTCATGAATGATCTGCGACAGGCGCAGGTCGCCAGCGCCAAGAGCTGCGCAGAGGTCTTCCGAGGTTTTATAGTTGAGTGCTCGCGCAATATCGCTGAGGTCTATCGTGTGCGGATCCAGCGCCAGGCGGCGGAATTCACGCAGAATAATATCTCGCCCCGCTTCGGCATTCTGCTCCTTGGCCTGAAGCTTGAACCAGTGCGCTACCTTGGCACGTGCACGAGAGGTGGTCACAAAGCCGTAGTTGCTGTTGAGCCAGTCACGTCGTGGCGCTTCCTCGCGGGAGGTCATGATTTCGACCTGGTCACCGGTTTTCAACGCCTTGTTGAGTGGGATAATGCGGCCGTTGACCTTCGCACCCCGGCAACGGTGCCCGACTTCGGTATGCACACGGTAGGCGAAGTCGACCGCCGTAGCGCCCTGCGGCAGGTCGATCACATGGCCGTCCGGTGTGAATACATAGACCCGGTCCTGCACCACATCACCGCGCAACATGTCACCGAGGGCTTCGGTATCACCCAGGTCGTCATGCCACTCCAGTACCTGCCTCAGCCAGGCGATTTTCTCTTCATAGCCATCACCACGGGCCTGAGTATCCGTACCCTTGTAAAGGTGGTGAGCACACACACCCAGCTCCGCCTCTTCATGCATGGCAAAGGTACGGATCTGTACTTCCAGCACTTTGCCTTCCGGACCGAACACGGCCGTATGCAGTGAGCGATAGCCGTTGGGCTTGGGTGATGCGATGTAGTCATCAAACTCGTGCGGAATGTTGCGCCAAAGGCCGTGCACAATCCCCAGCACGGTGTAGCAGTCACGAATTTCGGGCACTAGAATGCGGACGGCACGTACATCATAAACCTGACTGAAGTCGATATTCTTGCGCTGCATTTTGCGCCAGATACTGTAGATATGCTTGGCGCGTCCCATCACGTCACCGGCAATACCGGCATCGTCCAGCCGGCTGCGCAGCAGCTCCACCACCTGGTTGATGAACAGCTGGCGATCGAGACGCTTTTCATCAAGCAAACGTGCAATATGCTTGTAGTCGTTGGGTTTCAGGTAGCGGAAGGAAAGGTCTTCAAGCTCCCACTTGATATGACCAATGCCAAGCCGATGTGCCAATGGCGCGTAGATGTCGAACACCTCGCGCGCCACCAGATAGCGCTTCTTGCGGTCACCGTCCTTAACGCCTCGAATGGCGCAGGTACGCTCGGCGATCTTGATCAGTGCGACACGCACATCATCGATCATCGCCACCAGCATCTTGCGGACATTATCGATCTGAGCAATCTTGGTGCCGAGAACACCATCATCCGAGCGCGGATTCTTGCGGCTGCCGATGGCAGCCATCTGCAATACCCCGTCGATCAGGCCCGCGATGGTTTCACCGAACTGCTCCTGCACTCGCCCCAGGCTGAGCTTGCGCTCACGCACTGCGCGGTAAAGGATCGCCGCAATCAGCGTTTCCTGGTCTTGCTGCAGCTCCGCCAGAATCTGGGCCATTTCCAGCCCGGTACGAAAACTGCCAACCGTGTTGTGAGACCAGTCATCATCCGACTCGGCAACCGCAGCCCTTGCTTGCTTGGCCAGCAGACACGCCTGACGGATCTGGTCGATATCGCTGACTTCCACCTGCTGCTGCAGACGCAGCAGCCAGAGGTCCAGATCAACGGTACCATCTTCTCGTATCGGGTGTTCTTCTCGAACCTTCACCATGGCTGAACGCCACTCCTGTCTTGCCTCCGGCGACCATTACTGAAAGGCGGGCCAGTGCCGGCAACAGTGACTCACCCTCAGGATGGAGCCACATTCTAGTCCCTAAGACCGCTCAGTGCGAGCAAGTTCCCTGACCGGTTTTCACCGTATGTGACTAATCGTTAACACTAGCCAAACACACCGGTGGACAGGTAGCGGTCGCCCCGGTCACAAATGATGCACACAATGGTCGCGTTGCTAACTTCCTCGGCCAGCTGCAGGGCACCTGCAACAGAGCCACCGGAGGACACGCCACAGAAAATGCCCTCTCGACGCGCCAGTGCGCGCATAGTCTCTTCTGCCTGCTTCTGAGAGATATCGATCACCCGGTCTACGCGGCTGCGTTCAAAAATTTTGGGCAGGTAGGCTTCAGGCCAGCGCCTGATACCGGGAATCTGCGATCCCTCCTGCGGCTGCAGGCCAACAATCTGGATTTCTGGATTCTGCTCTTTCAGGTAGCGCGACACGCCCATGATGGTACCGGTCGTGCCCATGGAGCTCACAAAATGGGTGATGGTACCCTGAGTCTGTTGCCAGATTTCTGGGCCGGTGCTGCGATAATGAGCCTCGGGGTTGTCGGCGTTGGAAAACTGATCCAGCACCTTGCCCTCTCCTGCCGCCTGCATCTCCAGGGCCAGATCACGGGCACGCTCCATCCCTTCAGCCTGAGTTACCTCGATCAGCTCGGCACCATAGGCGCTCATCGCTGCCTTGCGCTCAGAACTCATATTGGCTGGCATGATCAGTTTGAGCTGATAGCCCTTGATCGCGGCGGCCATTGCCAGCGCAATACCGGTGTTACCGGAAGTCGCTTCAATCAGGCAGTCACCCGGCTGGATATCACCACGGGCTTCGGCCAGCTCGATCATGCTCAGTGCCGGGCGATCCTTGACCGAGCCTGCCGGGTTGTTGCCTTCCAGCTTACACAACAGGGTGTTGCCATTGGCCACCGGGATACGCTGCAGACGGACCAGCGGCGTGTGACCGACGTAATCGGCAATTGTTGGATAATCAATGGCCATGAATGCTCCTGAGCAGTACTACAATATAGATATAAAAGCCGGCTTTTTTTATTCCCGACCAATATTGTCAGGATAATATCAGGACGTATGAGCAACGGCAATCTCAACCGGTTTCAGCTACCACAAAGGCCACCACCAGCGCCTGTTCATCACTATAGGACAGATGCCAGCGGCTGATGCCCTGCTCACAGGCCAGCGTTTCGGCCGCTCCCGCCAATTGCAACAGAGGTCGGCCCAGCGCGTCATGCTGAACAGAAAAGTGTTGCCAGCTGATGCCACGTCCTATTCCGGTTCCGAGTGCTTTTACGGCCGCTTCCTTGGCTGCAAAACGTTTCGCCAGAAACACCTCAGGGCGCGCACTATTATTGAATGCGTCAAGCTCCTCGGGCGTGAGAATCCGCAGCGGCAGACGTGGCGTTCTGGCCAGCGCCTGCCGGATGCGATCAATCTCGACGATGTCGGTGCCGATCCCGTAGATCATGAGCGCAGGGCATCACGCCTTAATTGAACCCGTTGTTGCACCTCCATCATGCGCTGGCGCATTTCTGCAACGGCTGGCTTCAGCCCCACCATCAACGCCCGGGCGATGATGCCGTGTCCGATATTGAGTTCATTCAACTCTGGAATTTCAGCCACAGGCTCCACGTTGTGATAATGCAGCCCGTGCCCTGCATTGATCACCAGCCCCTGCTGCCAGGCATGACGTGCCGCTGTTTTTAGGCGCTCCAGTTCTTCACTGCGCTCAACGATGGTCTCCGCATCGGCATAGTTGCCGGTGTGCAGCTCAATGACCGGCGCACCGCAACGTACGGCGGCATCAATCTGCGCCGGATCAGGATCGATAAACAGAGAGACTTCGCAGCCCGCATCGGCCAGACGCATGCACGCGGCACGGATCTGGGATTCCTGCCCGAGCACATCCAGCCCACCCTCGGTCGTCAGCTCTTCACGCTTCTCAGGCACCAGACAGACATGGGCCGGACGAACCGCTTCGGCAAGCTGCATCATCTCTTCGGTCAAGGCCATTTCCAGGTTCATACGGGTTTGCAGGGTCTGCGCCAGCAGGTGGATATCACGGTCCTGAATATGACGCCGATCTTCACGCAGGTGCACGGTAATGCCGTCAGCTCCGGCCTCCTCCGCCAGTGCAGCCGCCTGTACCGGATCAGGATAACGGGTACCACGCGCCTGACGCAGCGTGGCAATATGATCAATATTGATGCCCAGCAGCAGGCGATCAGGCTCGGTCATCTTGTACTCCCTTGCGTTTGAGAAACAGCTCGCGACTGCGCAGAGGCCTGTCTCCCAATAGTGGTGAAAGTCGGTTCCGCATCAGGCGCTTGGCACTGCGCCGTACTGCAGGATCATCATAATGGTCTTCGGCAATGGCCTGCAGGTGTTCGGCCGGATAGGCATCCGCCCGATTACAGACGATCAGCCCCCGCTCCGGATCCAGGCGATAGCTCAGCCCCGGCTGAAGTGAACGAGTATCCAGCGCAAACCCCAGCTGCTCAAGCAGTTGGCGTTCAAAGGTGCGCAATGCGCCTTCAAGGTCTTGCCCCAGCCGTAACTCATTGAGTGCATAACGGAAGTAGACGAATAGCCGGGGGTGAGAGTCAAACGGGCGCAACAGACGCTGCAGCAGCTCATTCAGATACAGTCCGCACAGCAGCGCCTTACCCTGCAGCATCAGCAGGGATTCGACCGGCTCGGCCATGCGCAGGGTTTTAAGATCGGTACGCCCCTGCCAGCCAACCTGCAGCGACTGGAACGGCTGTAGCGTGGAACGCAGGCGAGAGCCCGGTTTGCGGGCACCTCGTGCAACCACGCTGACCTTGCCATGCTCCAGCGTCAGCAGATCAACCAGCAGGCTGGTTTCACGATAGGGCCGGCTGTGCAGAACATATGCGGCCGCCGCATCGACCCGCTGGCTCATCACTCATGCCTGTAACCGAGGCTCTGCAGTGCCCGTTCATTATCGGACCAGCCCCGCTTGACCTTGACCCAGAGGTTGAGCATGACTTTGGTATCAAACATTTTTTCCATATCGATACGGGCATCACGACCAATGGTCTTGATCACCGCACCGTTGTCACCGATTACGATCCGTTTCTGGCCTTCGCGTTCAACCAGAATCAGCGCACTGATATGCAGTACACGACCATCATGCTTAAACTCTTCAATCTCGACCGTGGTGCCATAGGGCACCTCTTCGCCCAGATTGCGCATCAGCTTCTCACGCACCAGTTCGGCAGCCACAAAGCGGGAGCTGCGGTCCGTAATCTGATCTTCCGGGAACAGATGCACGCCCTCAGGGATACGCGATTCGACTTCCTGTTCAAGGCGTTCGACATTGTGCCCCTTCTCAGCCGAGATCGGGATAATCACGTCAAAGTGGCGTTTGGCCGCAAGCTCTTCAAGCTGTGGCAGCAGGGCTTCCTTGTCTTTAAGCTGATCAACCTTGTTGACCGCCAGAATCACCGGGCAGTGCAGGTGCTCCAGCTTGTCGAGTACCAGTTGGTCCTCTTCGGTCCAGGCGGTACGATCAATCATGAACACAACCAGATCCACATGCCGTAGCGCCTCGGAGGCGGTACGGTTCATGAAGCGGTTGAGCGCCTTACCCTTGTCATCCTTATGCAGCCCCGGTGTATCCACGTACACCACCTGCAGATCGTCCTCGGTCTTGATACCCAGAATCTGGTGCCGGGTCGTCTGTGGCTTACGCGAGGTAATGCTCAGTTTTTGCCCCAGAATGCGGTTCAGCAGGGTCGATTTGCCCACATTGGGACGGCCCACGATGGCCACATAACCACAACGCTGTGTTGACTCACTCATGCGCTAGCCTCCTGATCCAGTTGCGCCAGTGCGGCACGGGCCGCTTCCTGTTCTGCCTGACGGCGACTGCTGCCATGTCCCTCGGTGGGCGCATCCAGCAATGATATTTCACAACGGATATGAAAGGTTTGATCGTGGGGTTCCCCTTCCACCGACACCAGCTCGTACTGAGGCAGTTGCGAGCGACGTGACTGCAAAAACTCCTGCAATCGGGTCTTGGCATCCTTGAGGGTAATATTCAGATCCAGCTGCTCCAGGTGGGGACCAAACCAGTGCAGAATGAACGCTCTGGCAGCTTCCACACCCTGATCGAGATAGACGGCTCCGATAATGGCCTCGACACTGTCGGCCAAGATGGAGTCGCGCCGGAAACCACCACTTTTCAGTTCACCGGAACCCAGACGCAGGTAGTCACCGACCGCCATTTCACGGGCAATAAGGGCCAGCGTTTCACCCTTGACCACACGGGAGCGCAAACGACTCATCTGACCTTCACGGGCATCCGGGAAGCGCCTATAGAGATCATCGGCAATGACAAAGCTCAGAATCGCATCGCCGAGAAACTCCAGCCGTTCATTATTGCGTTTACCACAGCTGCGATGGGTCAGCGCCAGCTCAAACAGCTCGGGGTCTTCACAGGGGTTGCCCAGTTTTCGGGCCAGTTCTGCAGCAGGTTTAATCAAGGTTTAACAGCTTCGTAGTGTTCTTCAAACTTAACCAGCGCATCGACGTTGTAGAACATCGGTACACGGACCTCATAGACCAGATCAAAATAGAGCACGCCTTCTTTCTGCGTGACTTGCAGTGAGTCCTTGTTCGGCAATGACACCTGGTTGATCAGGAATTTCTTGTCAAAGTCACGACGGATTTCACGCACCGGCTTGGACAGTTCATCCGGGTCCTCGCTGACCTTGGCCACAATGGAATTGATGGTGGCGTGCTCCCAGTAAGGGCCAAACAGCTTGAACCCTACGGCAAAGAAGATGCCAGCCACAATTAACCCAATCAAAGTCGAGGTAAATGAGGCTCCGCGCTGAAAGTGTGTAGCTCCGTTGTTCATCTTTCCATCCTCTAGTTAATGCGACGAACATCACTGAAATCGGGCAGACTGAAAAAGCTGTCCCAATGCATCCATACAGCGGTTGCTTTTCCGACCAGCAGTTCTTCAGGCACAAAGCCCCAGTAGCGACTGTCCCTGCTGTTATCACGGTTATCACCCAGAACAAAGTAATGCCCTTCCGGCACCACCCACTGACCGTTCATGACCGGTCGATAGATATCCTGGTGAATTCGGTGTGGCTTACCCACCAGCGTTTCGCTCAGCAGCAACTGCTCAGGGTTGCCCGGCGGCAGGCGTGCGATCAAACTTTGTGGCTGTGCCTCACCGTTGATAAACAGCGTCTTGCCCTGATAGGTGATCACATCGCCCGGCACACCGACTACCCGTTTAATGTAGTTGATACTGGTATCTTCCGGGTAGCGGAATACGATCACATCACCATGCTGTGGATCATTATTGCTCACGAATTTCGTATTGAGCACTGGCAAACGCAGCCCGTAGTGAAACTTGTTTACCAAAATGAAGTCGCCGATCTTGAGCGTCGGCAACATAGAGCCGGAAGGAATCTGAAACGGCTCGAACAGGAAAGAGCGCAGCAGCAGCACCACCAGCAGCACCGGAAACATGGAACGAGAGGTGTCGGCCCAGCCAGGCTGGCGCATCAGGCTAACCTGTTGCGCCTCCGGCAATGGCGCGCCGGCACTCTGTTCAGCCTGCGCCAGTGCCGCCCGGCGCCGGGGGGCAAACATCAGCGTGTCGACCAGCCAGAGGATACCGGTCAACAATGTGACCAGTACCAGTATCAGTGAAAAGTCCAGATTCATGTCCCTGCCCTAGCCATCAACTTTGAGTACAGCAAGGAAGGCGTCCTGAGGAATCTCAACCCGCCCGACCTGCTTCATGCGTTTCTTACCTTCTTTCTGCTTTGACAGCAGTTTCTTCTTACGGCTCACGTCACCACCATAGCACTTGGCCAGCACGTTCTTGCGCAGCGCCTTGACGGTTGTTCGCGCGATCACCTTGCCACCAATGGCGGCCTGAATCGCCACATCAAACATCTGCCGTGGAATCAACTCTTTCATCTTTTCACAGAGCATTCGGCCACGGTACACCGCGTTATCCTTGTGCAGGATGACCGCCAGCGCATCCACACGCTCACCGTTAATCATAATATCCATGCGCACCAGCTTGGCTGCTTCAAACCGCTGAAAATTGTATTCAAGCGACGCATAGCCACGACTGCAGGACTTGAGGCGATCAAAGAAGTCGAGCACCACCTCCGCCATCGGCAGTTCGTAAGTGACCTGAACCTGCTTGCCGACAAAGTGCATGTTTTTCTGCACACCTCGCTTTTCCACGCACAGGCCGATCACCTGGCCCAGATGCTCGTCCGGCACCAGAATATTGGCCAGTACGATCGGCTCGCGCATTTCACGCACGGTAGAGGGGTCCGGCAGCTTGGAGGGGCTGTCGATCTGCACCACGTCACCGTTGTTCAGCTCAAGTTCGTACACTACGGTCGGGGCGGTTGTGACCAGATCAAGATCATATTCGCGTTCCAGGCGCTCCTGAATGATCTCCATGTGCAACATGCCCAGGAAGCCACAGCGGAAACCAAAGCCCAGTGCATCGGATGTCTCCGGTTCGAAGAACAGGGAGGCATCGTTCAGGGTCAGCTTGTCCAGCGCTTCACGGAAATCTTCATAGTCATCGGCACTGGTCGGGAACAGACCGGCATACACCTGTGGCTGTACCTTCTGGAAACCGGGCAGACTGGGTACATCCGGCGTTTTGAAATGCGTCAGAGTATCGCCCACGGGCGCACCATGAATATCCTTGATACCCGCAACAATAAACCCGACCTCGCCGGCACGCAGCTGATCGGTTTCCTTCCGTTTCGGGGTAAAGACACCCACTGCATCCACTTGGTGCGCCTGACCGGTGGATTTGACCAGCAGCTTGTCCTTTTTGCGCAGGGTGCCGTGTATCACGCGCACCAGTGACACCACGCCCAGGTAGTTATCAAACCAGGAGTCAATAATCAGCGCCTGCAGCGGACCATCCACATCACCTTCCGGCGGAGGGATTACCCGAACCAACTCTTCCAGCACCTCCTCAACACCCAGACCAGTCTTGGCCGAACAGGCGACAGCATGGGTAGCATCGATGCCGATCACCTCTTCGATCTCCTGCCGCACACGGTCAGGATCAGCCTGAGGCAGATCCATTTTGTTCAGGATCGGCAGTACTTCCAGACCTTGCTCGATAGCGGTGTAGCAGTTGGCCACTGACTGAGCTTCAACACCCTGCGCAGCATCCACTACCAGCAAAGCACCCTCACAGGCCGACAGCGAGCGTGACACTTCATACGAAAAGTCCACATGTCCGGGGGTGTCGATGAAGTTGAGCTGATAGGTTTTACCGTCCTTCGCGGTGTAGTCGAGGGTAACGCTCTGTGCCTTGATCGTGATGCCGCGCTCACGCTCAAGATCCATGGAGTCGAGAACCTGAGCCGCCATTTCACGGTCGCTCAGACCACCGCAGATCTGAATGATGCGGTCGGACAGGGTGGATTTGCCATGATCGATATGGGCGATGATCGAGAAATTACGAATATGTTCCAGTTTACTCACGATACGGTTACCCGACTCCGGTCAGAAAGTGGCTGAGATCAGTTAAAGAGGACGCAGTTTAACGCAAGAGGGGGGATCAGGTCATCGGCAAAAGCGGAAAACCCGGGGAGCGATGCGCTCCCCGGGTTCAGGATCACTCGGTTTTGAGTGCAATAAACAGGGGGCTGCCGCGTCGCACGATACGTAAGGGGACGGAGCGTCCTTCCGGCAGAGCGGATGCCACTTGCTCGAACTGCTCTACCGTTTCGATACGCTTGCCATTGAGCATGGTGATGACATCACCACGTACCAGGCCCGCCTGGAGCCCAGCCCCTTCCTGGACCTGCTGAACCATCACACCCGAACTGATGGCCCACTTGTCTTTAAGTGATGGGTCCAGCGGAGCCACTACCAGCCCCAGGCGACCGGTTTCAGCCGGCTTTTCAGCGGAACGTGATGCCTGCTGTGGTTCATCTGGCATGGTCCCGATAACCAGCTCTACCATCTCTCGCTCGCCAGAACGCATCACCTCCAGGCGGGCAGTCTGACCTGGCTTGATACGGCCAACCAGCGGCGGCAGGTCTGAGGACAACTCGACTGGCTTACCATTGAGCTTGAGGATCACATCCCCTTCCTGCAACCCTCCGGATTGTGCCGGGCTGCCCGGCAGTACCTTAGCGACCAGCGCTCCCGCCGGCTTCTTGAGCCCGAACGACTCGGCCAGATCTCGATTGACCTCCTGAATGATTACACCGAGCCAACCGCGTTGCACGAAACCCTGGTTTTTCAGTTGGTCCGCCACATCCATGGCAACGTCGATCGGTATCGCAAAGGAAAGCCCCATGAAACCGCCCGAGCGGGTATAAATCTGCGAGTTGATGCCAACGACCTCGCCATCAAGATTGAACAGCGGACCGCCGGAGTTGCCCGGGTTGATCGCCACGTCGGTCTGAATGAACGGCACGTAGGTTTCATTGGCCAATGCGCGCTCGGTGGCACTCACGATACCCGCGGTAACACTGTGATCGAAACCGAACGGGGAACCAATTGCCAGCACCCACTCACCCACCTTGAGGTCGGCCGAACTGCCTTTCTTCACCACTGGCAAGTCGCGTGCATCGATCCGCAGCAATGCCACGTCAGTTCGCTCATCAGAGCCAATCACCTCGGCCTGCAGCTCACGCCGGTCATTCAGGCGCACCAGCACCTCTTCAGCATCCTTGATCACATGATGATTGGTCAGAATGTAACCATCACTGGAAATAATGAAGCCGGAACCCAGAGAGCGAGGAGCCTTGCGCTGCGGCCCTTCACGAAGCTGCGGCATGTCACGGAAGAAGTGCCGGAAAATTTCGGGCACATCCTCTCCTTGAGGACCATGGAATTCAAAGTGCCCGAAGGGCGTTGAAAGGGATTGTTCACTGCGACTGACCGTGCTGATATTGACCACAGCCGGCGAGGCGTCCTCGACCAGTTCTGTGAAATCAGGCAACGCGGCCGCATTCACCAGAGGGGCACAAAGCCAGGCAAGCATGAAACCAAGGCTGATCTTGATGCTTTTCACTGATTTTCACCTTTTGTCGATTACAGGATTTTCAATAGGACCGGCTGATAGCGACTGAGTTCAGCCGTTTTACGTGTGAGAAAACGTACCGCCACAAACCCGGCCAGCAGCATGAAGGCTGCAGCCAGAATCTGTACCACCTCACTGGCACCCAGCACACTGGCGACCAGGGCGCCAGCAACCAGCATCAGCAGAGGCACAAGGTAAAGCAACAGGGAGGCGCGCATAAGCCCCCCCTCCTCCAGCCCGATCAGCACCTGCTGCCCGGGCGAGAGTGCCAGATTGGCAGGATTGAGTACCTCTATCTCAACGGTACGTCCGCGAGACCACTGAGACAGCACACCCTGACTGCAGTTGGAGCGACTGCTGCACTGAGCGCAGGCACTGTTGCGGGCCGCTTCGACCCGTGCCAGCCCCTGGCCGCTCCAGGTGACGGTAGCCACTTCTTCAATCATGCTCAGCGCTCAGGTTGAACCGCACTGGCAATGCGATCCGCTATCATCAGCGGCACATCTCCAACTACAGTGACGAAATGCTCACCGCGCCGCTTGCCAACCGCAATGTAACCATCAGCCTGAGCCACCCCTTCGGGCATGCTTTGGTGGCCGATCTCTTCAACACTGACCGAAAAAGCATCACGCGCATTCGCAAATACCATTACTTCGCCATGAGGCAGAAGTTCGTGCCGCACAATGGAGTACCCCTCCGGCAACCAGCGCGTGGTCCACTGTGGCACCTTCTGAGTGCTGAGCAGGTGTTGATGCTGATCGATATAACGCTTGAGCCCGTCCGACAAACGAATCACATCCGCTGAATCATAGCGGATTGAAGGTGAGGCCGAGCGAGTACCAAGCTGAGTTCGCATCAAGTCGGCACTGGCCGTTGCCCCGGGCAGTGTATAGGTCGGTCGTGTCGCATCACCGGCTTCATTAAGCGAGCCGGCCCCCAGAATCACCACAGCAGTAACGGACGCGGCCACTGCCATGCTGGATACAGAGCGCCACCAGCGAGACACTGGCTTGAACACTCTCTGTCCCGCTGGGCTTTCGTCCGGCTGATCCACACTGGGGTGGTACACCGGTTCCCGCTCAAGCGCAGCCATGATCCGATCACTGAGATCGACATCAATGGCTGCAACCGTTTCACGCTTCAGCGCAGATCGTACAACCTGGTAACGATGCCACTGCTGGCTCAGCTGCGGGTCCTGCCCGACCTGCTCCAGTGTACGGCGCAACTCGAAGTCACTGACCTCTCCATCCAGGAGTGCCGATATGGATTCATTCGCTTCTCGCATAGACTTACCCCGAATGGCTGCAAACGGCAGTCATATGATCTCTCAGTTGTTATTGAGCAGCGGTGCGATCTCCTTGTCGATCGCCTCGCGTGCCCTGAAAATCCTTGACCGAACCGTGCCAACAGGACAATCCATGACGTTGGCAATATCTTCATAACTCATGCCTTCAAATTCGCGCAGCGTCAGCGCCACACGCAAATCTTCCGGCAGACGATCAAGCGTCTGCTTAACGACACGCTCCATCTCGTCGCGGTAAAGTGCATTTTCCGGAGTCTCCAGATCACGCAACTCATTTTCCGCCCCTAGATATTGTGCGTCGTCTACATCCACATCCACGTCCGGTGGTCGTCGATTGCGGGCAACCAAGTGATTCTTGGCCGTGTTGATCGCAATACGGTACAACCATGTATAAAACGCGCTGTCGCCACGAAAACCGGGCAACGCTCTATAAGCCTTTATAAAAGCTTCCTGGGCAACATCCAGTGCCTCGTGCTGATCGTATACATAACGTCCGATCAGTCCGATGATCTTGTGCTGGTACTGTTTGACCAGCAGGTCGAAAGCACGTTTGTCACCAGCCTGAACCCGCTTGACCAGCAACTGGTCAGCGGCTGCCTGACTCTCGTTAGACACTCGGTATCCTTAAGTCACTGTGACTGTTTTTCCTGCAGATGCGAGGAGATCATGATTCAATAAAGTATGTATGGATGACCTGATGCATTGCAACCTCATGTCTTGAGCAGGCTCGCAACTGGTATGAACCTGAATCGGGGATGAAGTTCCAACACAATTTAAATTTGCGGCAACCTTACACTTGTCTGTACAAGACCGCATAATAGTTTGCCCTACAGGTACGGAATCTGAATATGAGTACAACACAGAGCCCCCCTCGGGACTTCGATGTATTGATCATCGGCAGTGGTGCTGCAGGCCTGACACTGGCACTGCAGTTGCCGGAGCACCTGAAGATTGCCCTGCTCAGCAAGGGCAGTTTCGAGAGCGGCTCTACCTGGCTGGCCCAGGGCGGCATCGCCGCTGTGCTGGAAGAGGGCGACAGCCTTGAAGAGCACATTCGCGATACGTTGACCGCCGGTGCCGATCTTAGCCGCCCCGATGCAGTTGCTCGAATGGTGGAAGAAGGCCCGGAAAGCATCCGCTGGCTGATCGATCAGGGGGTGCCTTTCACCCGCGAGGGCGACCACTACCATCTCACCAAGGAAGGGGGTCACTCCCATCGTCGCATTATCCACGCCACCGACGCCACCGGTCGCGCCGTCCATGAAACCTTGCTGGCACGGGCGCAGAAGGCGACCAACATCACCCTGCTGGACCGCCACGTTGCGATTGATCTGATTACGCGGCGCAAACTGAAGCTGCCGCACAACCGCTGTATCGGAGCCTATGTACTGGATATCCGCAGCGGACATATCCGCGCCTTTCGGGCGCCACAGGTGGTACTGGCAACCGGCGGAGCCGCCAAGGCCTATCTCTATACCAGCAACAGTGACGGCTCTACCGGCGATGGCATCGCCATGGCCTGGCGTGCAGGCTGCCGCATCGCCAATATGGAGTTCAACCAGTTTCACCCCACCTGCCTGTATCACCCCCAGGCCAAGTCGTTTCTGATCAGCGAAGCGGTGCGTGGCGAAGGCGGCAAACTGCTGCTGCCGGACGGTTCTCGTTTCATGCACCATTTTGATGAGCGTGCCGAACTGGCACCCCGCGACATTGTGGCCCGCGCCATCGACCACGAAATGAAGCGCCTTGGCTGCGATTGTGTTTATCTGGATATCAGCCACCGGCCAGCCGACTTCATTCGCGAACACTTCCCCACCATCCACCAACGTTGCCTGGAACTGGGGATCGATCTCACCCGTGATCCGATTCCGGTGGTGCCGGCGGCCCACTATACCTGCGGCGGTATCGTCACGGGAGCAGATGGCAAGACCGATCTGGCAGGACTCTACGCCATCGGCGAAACCGCTTTCACGGGCCTGCACGGTGCCAACCGACTGGCATCCAACTCACTGCTGGAATGCATAGTCTCTGGTCGAGCGGCTGCACGCGCAATTTCACAGGATACAACAACAGCCCAGGCGGAGCGCCCCGAGATTCCGGGCTGGGATGAGTCACTGGTCACCGATTCGGATGAGGATGTCATCATCTCTCACAACTGGGATGAGCTGCGCCGTTTCATGTGGGACTACGTAGGCATCGTACGAACAGACAAACGCTTGGCAAGGGCACAGCACCGAATCGAGCTGCTGCTGCAGGAGATCAGCGAGTACTACAGCAACTACCGAGTCAGCTCGGATCTGATTGAACTGCGCAACCTGGCCACTGTTGCCGAGCTGATCATCCGCAGCGCCATCAGCCGCAAGGAGAGTCGAGGTCTGCATTATACACTGGACTACCCTGCACCCGCAGCAGAGCGCAGTGACACTGTACTCGCTCCGGCTAACTTTCAGTGGCCTGATGCGACCCGAGTGGAGGCGCCCATCTGAGCACGACATGCAGACGCCGCACATCCGTGCGGCTGACCTGCTCCGGTGTAATGATCAGCCAGGTTGGCCGCGCCCGATCCGCACGTTGCAACTTGAGCACCTGAATCAGCCCCGGCACAGAGCAGCTGAAGTAAAGCCGTTCCACCTGGCACCAGCCACCCGATAGAGTCAAAAGCTGCATGGAACCCAGATCCGGCTCCCATATGAGCTGATCTACCGCATCATCAGCGTGCGGATACAACAATGGCCAACACAACAGCGGCATGACAACCAACAATACCAGCATGGACAGAAGCCGCAGGCCCAAATCCGGCAACATCAGCCATACCGCCGACTCTGCTGCACCTAACAGGACCAGACAGAGCACGCGCAGCCTGATACCCTGCTTCAGCTGTAATTCAAGCCGGCTGAACCCGTTCAAGCATGATCCTTATGATACGTTTCAAGTCCTCATCCTGAGGCTCCTCTCGCTGCATGAACCAGACAAACAGATCCTGGTCCTCGCAATCCAGCAGTTTGACAAAACGCTGCTGATCTTCAAACGCCAGATCTCTGAACGCCTCCTGCATGAAAGGTACAAACAGCACATCCAACTCCAGCATTCCCCGGCGGCATTGCCAGGTCAACCGGCGTACATCATCTTCTGTAAACATTGATCCACCAACCCTGTCGGCATGTAACATGCCGCTATTAAACCTCGAAACGCGCTGCAGCTCCACTTGCGGTGCGAAACAGGTACTCATTCCGGTATACTGACGCTTTCTCACCAGCCACCGGATAACCCCATGACTGAACGCCTGACAATTACCCGTCCCGATGACTGGCACCTGCATCTGCGTGATGGTGAGGTGCTGCAGCATGTTGTGCCCGCCACTGCTCGTCAGATGGGACGTGCCATTGTAATGCCCAATCTGCGTCCACCGGTAACCGATGCTGCGCAGGCACTGGCATACCGTGAACGCATTCTGGCTCAGGCCCCCGAGGGCAGCGGCTTCAATCCCTTGATGACCCTGTATCTGACTGACAACACAAGCCCGGAAATGATTGCCGAGGCCAAGGCCAGCGGACGAGTTGCCGCAGTCAAGCTCTACCCTGCCGGTGCCACAACCAACTCGGATTCAGGCGTGACTGATCTGGGCAAGCTGGACGATATCTGCGCTGCGCTGGCCGAAGCCGGCATGCCATTGCTGGTACATGGCGAAGTCACCCACAACCATGTGGATATCTTCGACCGTGAAAAGCAGTTTCTGGACGAGATCCTGACACCTTTGGCAGGTCGCCATCCGGCCATGAAACTGGTGGTTGAACATATCACCACCCGTGACGCTGCAGAATTTGTGAACGCCCACGGCGATAACGTGGGTGCGACCATTACCGTTCAACACTTGGCCTATAACCGCAACCATATGCTGGTAGGCGGTATCCGCCCTCACCTGTTTTGTCTGCCGATCCTTAAGCGCAACGTGCACCAACAGGCCCTTCAGGACGCGGTTGTCAGCGGCAGCCACAAGTTTTTCCTCGGCACCGACTCGGCACCTCACGCCAGGGGCGCCAAGGAAAACGCCTGCGGCTGCGCCGGCTGCTACAGCGCCTATGCAGCCATTGAGCTCTATGCCGAAATATTCGAAGACCTGGGCGTACTCGACAAGCTCGAAGGGTTTGCCAGCCACTACGGGGCAGACTTCTACGGTTTGCCACGCAACACTGACAGCATCACACTTGTGAAACAGCCATGGCAGGCCCCCGCCGAGATGCCGTTCGGCCAGGAGACCATCGTGCCACTGCGCGCCGGCGAAACCCTGCGCTGGAAACTGGAACGTTAAGTTTCAAACCCGAACACTCAGAGGGCGAAAGGTGCTTCCTTCAGTTGCTCGGAGCGCATGAAAAACAGGGTAACCACTCCGAGCTGAACGCCCCACTTGTTCACACCGGCCCGGTTAACGAGCACGTTGCCGGGCTGCAGATACATCCAGTCATCGAAACTGACCTTCCAGCTGCCATCACCCACTTTCAGTTCCATGCGATAGCGCCAGTTGAGGCGATTACCCTCACTGTAGCCCTGAGCCGTCCCGATAATATCCCCTGCACGGCCTTCGTACTCACCCTCGCCTTTGGGCACAATGGTCCAGACTCGGGTGTCGCGCTCACCATCGCTGTACAGAAACTTCTCGTCCAGCACCAGCCGCTGCCCATTCCAGTCACCATCAATCTCTACCTGAAACTGGCGTCTCAGGTTGCCAAAACGGTCTTCAAAAATGCCCCAAGCGTACACCTTGCCATCGAAGAACTCTTCGATCTTGAGGGTAGGTCCCTGCTGGCTTAATCGGTCAGTATTCATGGGTGAACATCCGGTTATCAAAACAGTGGTCAACACGAGCAGAAAAGCGAATATCCGCATGGCGGTCTCCTTTGTGTCGTACACCGATACGACATGTACTGGATTACGTGCAGTAATGATGTACAGATCATTTCGGCAATGACAGCTGAATGCGCTGCATCAGTCGGGCATGCAGTCGTGTTCTCAGCGGGTAGTGCCGCAATCGCCAGATAGCTATCAATTTCATCACACAGGGAATGCCGGCATACAAAATCGCCAACAGCAGATCCGAATGTTCGGGCACAAGCCCATCAGCCAGATTGAGCAGACCAAACCCGATCAGGGCGGCCAGTGCCAATGCCAGTTTGTTGGCGCCGTTCCAGCACGCAAACAGCAGCCCTCTGCGCTGACGCCGATACCGGAAACGGTCCCAGTCACAGACCTCGGCCTGTAGCGCATGGGGCAGCGCCAAATCGGCTCCCAGCGCCAGTCCTGTCAGGACACAAACCAGCATGAACCAGTACAGATCGCCGGCACCCAGCCAGCTTGCAGGCAGGAAGGCACAGATGGCAAACAGCATGGCACCGCGCCACAGGTCAGCCTTGTCGAACAGGCGACTGAGACCCAGCCAAAGTGGCAACGACAGCACCGCTGCACCGAAATACACCAGAATCAGCAAGCCTCGGTCAGCCTCACTGCCCGCCAGAGTGCGCGTAACATAGAGCGGAAACAGAACCGCCGGCACCCCGTTGGCAATACCGTTCCAGAACCAGCTTTGCAGCAGCATTCGAGCGGGACGATTGCGCCAGAGGCTTTTCCAGTCGGAACCGGAACGGTTCGACATCTCCTGCGCCGGCAACTCAAGACAATGCAAAAGACGCCACAGCGACCAGGCACCGGGCAAGAGCGTAAAGCCGGCAATCAACCAAAGGACCTGCTGTGTACTGAGCGCAAGCATTAAACCGGCCGCCGGCAGAACCGCCGACAGCAACAGACCGAGCAAACCAAAGCCCTCACGCAGGCTGGCAGCGCGAGCCCGCTGGTACGACTCGGAGCTAAGAGCCGCCAGCCAGCTCAAGTAAGGCACCTGCACCAGAGTCCAGCCCAGATAGAGCAGTGTTGACCCCAGCAGCAGAGAAAGCGCTGCATGGCCTGCAGGCGGCAGCACAAGCAGCGCCAGCCCCGGCAGACACAGAACCGCTCCAGCCAGTATGAACTGTCGATAGCGCACCGGCCTACCTCGATCCAGCCAATAGCCGATCAGCGGGTCAGTGATCAGATCGCTGACCCGGGCCAGCATCAGAATGAGCCCGACCAGCCAAAGCGCCAGACCGCCCTGCTCCACATACCAGGTTGGCAAAAGAACATATAGACCAACCGTTGGAACCGCCAGCGGCAGTGCAGGCAACGCATAGGTAAACAGCTGTTGAGAGCCAAGCCTGGCAGCTTTCATATCAGTGGCTCAGCTGATAGAGGCCTACATCAATACTGCCGTGGCGAAAGCCTGCCTCGCAGTAGGCCAGATAATAGACCCACATGCGACGGAAGCGCTCATCAAACCCCTGCGCCTGAACCCTGGGCCACTGTTCAATAAAGCTGTGGTGCCACTCCCGCAGGGTACGAGCGTAGCCCAGCGCAAAGGTATGTTCATGCTGCAGCTGCAGCCCCCCGGCGGCAATCTCGGCTCGCAACCGTCCAGGGCCGGGCAACATGCCTCCTGGGAAGATATAGGTTTGAATAAACTCGGCACTGTTGCGATAGCGCTCAAAGCGCTGATCTTCAATACTGATGATCTGCAGTACTGCCCGACCACCGGGTCTGAGGCAACGCTTGAGCTGGTTAAAGTAGACCGGCCAGTGCTCTTCACCCACCGCCTCGAACATTTCGATCGAGACAATATGATCGTAGGTTTCATCCACATCGCGATAATCGGTCAGGGTAAAGCGGCACTGCTCATTCAGCCCGGCCTTCTCGATCCGCTCACGGGCATAGATCAGCTGCTCGGTGGACAGGGTAATCCCGTGCACTTCGACGCCGTATTCTTGCGCCGCCAATTCGGCAAAACCACCCCAGCCGCAACCGATCTCAAGCACCCGCTGTCCGGGCTGCAGCTCTAGCATCTCGGCGATGCGCCGATATTTTGCAAGCTGTGCCCGGTACAGTGCTTCCTGCCCCTGCGCATCCACATCTTCATACAGGGCTGCGGAATAGGTCATGCTGCGATCCAGCCAAAGCCGATAGAAGTCGTTGCCCAGGTCATAGTGATAGGCAATATTGCGTCGACTGCCCTTGCGGGTATTGGCACGGCGCAGATGACGCAGGCGGTTGAACATGCGCAGCAACGGATTGCCGCGAATCAGGTTCTGCATCGCACTTTCATTACCCAGCGCCCATCGCAGCAGCGACTCAAGATCCGGGCTGTCCCAGTCACCCTCCATGTACCCCTCGGCCCAGCCTATAGCGCCACCACGCAGTAGGCGTCGCAGGGCACGGTAATGATGCAGGCGGATCTCTGCACGCGGCTCACCTTCTCGGGCCTGACCAAACTGCAGCAGCTGACCCGACGGCAACTGTAGATCCAGAGTGCCGAACTCGATCCGAGGCAGATGATCCAGCAGGGTCTGCAGACACCAGCGATTCAACCAACCGGTACGAGAGAGGGAATCCTGTGTACTGAGACTGGGTGTAGGTGAATGCTTCATCAGTGTTGCTCCCCTGTCTGACTGACCAGTGTGGTGCGATGTGCCGGCGGTGTCGGACGCGGCTGCAAAGGAACTTTCTTGCGCCAAATCAGTAGCGCCTCCCAGTGAATGCCGGCAATCACCTTAAGCGTCATCAACGGGTGGCTGAAAAAGGTTCTCAGCAGAGCCTGATCACTCAGTTCGCGGCGCTGCCCGGTGAAGGTCGCGTGCAGTACGGCACTCTCGCTGTCGGTTTGACGTATGCATACCGCAATCCGGCTGCCGGGCGGCTGCATGCGAAAGTGATAGCGGGTTGCCATACTGATGAACGGAGACACGTAGAAATCCTTGTCACAGGACTGACGAATCTGATCCGACGCCGCATGGTCTACCGGGATCAGGTAATTGTGTTTCTGATTGAACGTGTTGCTCACCTCGTACAGGATCGCACGCAACTGGCCGGACTCGTCATGGCAGTAGAAGACGCTCAAGGGATTGAACACATAGCCCAGCAGTCGCGGGTAGCACAGCAGACGAATCGAGCCTTGACCGATATTGATGCCACTTGCACTCAGAATGGACCTGACCTGCTCAACCAGCGGTTGATCACTGCCATCACCGTGATCACGATCATGGAATGAGAACAGGTTGAAACGGTTACGGGAAAACCACTTGAGTGTGCGGCCAAGCTGATCCAGCTCATCCAGATCGATCAACATTGAGGTGACACGGTAAATGAAGCGGTGCTTTTTCGGCTTCATCCGGTGGTGCATCACCTGGCCGGCGTAGAGGCAGGACTGTGTCATGCCACGGCTCCATGCAACCAGACAACGCGTGGCTTTTCGGGCGCCTGCACATGAATGCGACTGTTGGGATCATCCAGCGTCCAGGGGCGTTTTGTGCCACCGAGCTGCTCAGCTACAGCCAAACCGGACTGCAACCCATCCTCATGAAAGCCATAACCAAAGTAGGCGCCGCAAAACCAGGTGTTCTGCTTGCCCTGCAGTGACCACAACTCCTTCTGAGCTGCAATCGAATCCAAATTGAACACAGGATGGTCATACAGAAAACTGCGCAAAATCTTCCCTTCAGCAGGCTCCTCAACCGGATTCAGGGTCACGAACACTGGATGCTGTTGCGGCAGGTGCTGCAGGCGATTCATCCAGTAGGTGACCGATATTGCCCTTGGCAAACTGTCAGGGCTGTGACTGTCGGTAAGATAGTTCCAGCTGGCCCAGGCGGCCTCGCGCCGGGGCATCAGCGCGGCATCGGTATGCAGCAGTGCACGGTTGCGCTGGTAGGGAAAGCAACTCAACAGGCGTTTCTCATCCGGACTGGGGTCAGCCAGCAGCGCCAGTGCCTGATCGGCATGGCAGGCGAGCACTACATGATCAAAGGATTCACTCTCGCCATGCATGAATTCGACCACCGCCTGACCTCCACGGCGATGAATGCGGTGAATGCGGCTATTCAGGCGCACTCCACCCTTGAGCTCATCACAGATCCGCTGTACATACTCGCGGCTGCCTCCGGCCACTGTGCGCCACTGGGGGCGATCCTTGAGCTGTACCAGACCGTGATTCTGGCAGAAACGAAGAAAGGTCACCGCCGGATAGTCCAGCATCTGATCGGCAGGGGTAGACCAGATCGCCGCGCCCATGGGAATCAGGTGTTGATAAATAAAGGCTCGACCGTAGCCGCGGCTGTTCAACATTTCGCCAAGAGTCTGTGGCTGCACCTCCGGATCATCAATCAAGTCCGAAGCTTCGCGATAGAAACGCATGAGATCGGCCAGCATTTTCCAGTAACCGGGACGCAACAGATTGCGTTTCTGTGCGAACACCCCTGCCAGCCCGCAGCCACTGTACTCCAGCGCACCCGAGTTGATTGACACGCCAAATGACATGTCGGTCTTCATGCTGGGTACACCGAGAGTACGAAAAAACTCGACCAGGTTGGGGTAGTTGACTGGGTTATATACGATAAAGCCAGTATCGACCGCCAGGTCCCCTTCCTCAGTCGCGACAGTGACGGTATTGGAATGACCACCGGGGCGATCATCTTTCTCGAACAGAGTGACATCATGCTGCCGGTTGAGCAGCCAAGCCGCGGACAGCCCGGAGATCCCTGAGCCAATGACGGCAATCTTCAACGGTCTGATCACTTTAACGTTCATGCGTGGGGCCTTTTCAAAAAAATGCATCTGTTGCCTCTTACGCGTCCCTGATATGGCTGGATCATCGACATTGTGAAGCCAATACTGTATCAACAACAGAAATATCAGTATCCAGCCTGATCCACCCACGGCCACTCATGCGTATGGAGAGCAAATGCAGATAGACCAGCCTGAAGGAGGCGATGTGAACGCTGCCGCTGTTGATTCTGCCGCTCTCAGAGCGCGCGACTCAGAGGAAAGGAGAAAGCAGGTGCGTGATGACTGGAGTGCCTGTCTGACTGCACTGGCCGAGAGCCGGGACAAGTCTGAATTTGCTCGCCTATTCTCCCACTTTGCCCCTCGGGTCAAATCCTACATCTTGCGTTTGGGGATGCCTGAAGCCAGTGCTGAAGAGATCACCCAGGAAGCAATGCTGCTGGTCTGGCGCAAGGCGCACCTGTTCAATCGAGCCAAGGCCAGTGCCAGTACCTGGATATTCACCCTGGCGCGAAACCAAAGCATCGACCGGATGCGGCGCGACAAAATGCCATTGTACGAGCTGCCTGAAGAAGAACCGGATCCTGATGAGCGTGATATGAACGAGCACGGGGTACTGGAAGATCGCATGCGGGCTGCAATCGAGACGCTGCCCGAAAATCAGGCTCAGGTGCTGCATTTATCCTATTACGAGGGCAAGAGCCATTCCGAGATCGCTGACCAGCTGGGTATACCGCTGGGCAGTGTAAAGTCACGATTGAGACTCGCATTCAGTAAGCTCAAGGCCCACTGGGGGGAAGAAGAGTGAAAATCAGCCATCATTTTGACGACGCAACCCTGATGGCGTACTCCGCTGGTACCTTGCCACAGGGCATGGCACTTCTGGTTGCCTGTCATCTGCACTGGTGCCCGCACTGTCGTGAACGGATGCACGCCACCGATGCGGTTGGCGGAGCACTGCTGGAACAACTGCCACCAAGCCACCTGCAAACTGATGCCTTTGAGCAGCTGCTGGCACGGCTTGATGAACCGGAACACGAACTCTGCACTTCGGTGCCGGAAGCCTACGCCAACCCGGAGCTGCCGGCACCTTTGGCACAACTGCTCGACAAGCCGCTGGATGAGTTGCCCTGGAAACGGATCGGATACGGCGTCAAACAGCTCGACCTGCACCTGGATGGTCCCGGTGCCACACGCCTGCTGCGTATTTCGCCAGGGGTTTCGGTACCGCACCACACTCACGGCGGCAATGAGCTGACGCTGATCCTGAAAGGCTCCTATAATGACGAGTTGGGGCGTTTCTGTCAGGGTGATGTGGCCGACCTTGATGGTGAAGTGAGCCACCAGCCACTGGTCGATACCGATGAAGAGTGTATTTGCCTGATCGCCACCGATGCCCCGCTCAAGTTCAGCGGACTGGTTGGGCGGCTGGTACAGCCCTTTATCGGTCTGTAAACAAACTGGGAGTGTCCATGTCGGATCAGACAGCAGGCAAAATTCCGGTCGGCATCAGTGCCTGCCTGACCGGTCAGAAAGTGCGCTACAACGGCGGTCACAAGCAATCTCGCTACTGTCTGGATGTGTTGCAGGACTGTTTCGAGTTCAAGACCTTCTGCCCTGAAGTGGCGGCAGGTCTTGGCATACCCCGTGAACCGATACGCCTGGTTGGCCTGCCCGATGAATTGCCTCGTGCACTGGGCACCAATGACCCCAGTCTGGATGCCACTGACGACCTGTTGGCGGTCGGCACCGAGTTTGCCCGTCAAAACAGAGAACTGCGCGGTTTTATTCTGATGAAAGGCTCCCCCAGCTGCGGCATGGAGCGGGTCAAGGTCTATCACCCCAACGGCATGCCGAACACCGCCGATCAAGGGTTGTTTGTGCGTGCGTTACGGCAGACCAATCCAGAGCTGCCTCTTGAAGAAGAGGCTCGGATGAACGATGCCGTGCTGCGAGAAAACTTTATTGCACGCGTATTCGCCTACGATGACTGGAAAACCAGTATCGAGCCTGACCCTTCCTATCACGCCATCATTCAGTTCCACAGCCGGCAGAAGTATTTGCTCATGGCGCATCACTATGAAGGCTACCGTGAGCTGGGTCGTTATCTGGCCGATGCGCACCAGCAACCGCTACCAGAAGTGATGCAGCATTACATCAGTCGCTTCATGCATCACATGAGTCACAAGGCCACACGCAAGACACACACCAATGTACTGATGCACATACTCGGTTATCTCAAGAAAGAGATAGACAGCGAGTGCAAGCAGGAGTTGCTGGATGCCATCGAGCAGTACCGTCAGGAGCATGTTCATCTGGTTGTGCCATTGGCCCTGCTCAAGCACTACGTCAAGCGCTTCGGCTCTGATTACATTCGCTCACAGACCTACCTGAACCCGCACCCGCACGAGCTGGGGCTTAGGAACTACATCTGAATGCAACTCGTCTGGTTTCGCAACGACCTGCGCCTGCAGGACAACCCGGCACTGCATGCTGCCTGCAGCCGAGGTGAGCCGGTTACGGCACTGGTCTGCCTGACCCCACAACAGTGGGAAACACACCATGAATCCTCGGCCCGTATTGCTTTCTGGCAAGATCGTCTCAACTGGCTACAGACCGAACTTGAAGCCCTTAACATTCCGCTGCTCCGGCTCTCGTTGCAGAGGTTCAGTGACTGCCCTGCAGCAATTCTTGAGCTGGCGCGTTCGCTGCAGGCAAGCCATCTGCATTTCAACTACGAATACCCGCTCAATGAGCAAAACCGTGACCGAACAGTGTGTGAAACGCTGCAGTCTGCCGGGATTGCCGCTTGGGGCTATCATGGCGACCTGATTCTGCCACCGGGCAGTGTACTGACCGGCAACGGAGGCCCCTTCAAGGTATTCACCCCTTTCAGCCGCGCCTGGCGACGTCATCTGCTGCAGGTCGACCATGCCCCCCTGCCCACCCCCACAGCCGTTCCTGTGTCAGATCAAACCTCAACAACCGCACACGCTCGGGCCGACTCCGATGCCTATGACCGCTTGCGCTGGCCCGTTGATCAAGCGGCTCTGTTGGAACAGTTGCAAGGTTTTGTGGAATCGCAGGAGCCCTGTTACGCCGAAAAACGCGACTTCCCCGCCATCAAGGGAACATCAAGCCTGTCCCCCGCACTGACAATCGGAGCACTGTCCGCTCGCCAGTGTCTGGCGGCGCTGCAACAGGCACGAGGCGATGACAGCTGGCTGGAAAGCACTTGGCTGAATGAGTTGATCTGGCGCGAATTCTACCGCCACCTGCTGGTGGCTTTCCCTGGCCAAAGTCGACTTGAGCCGTTTCGACCCGAAGTGGAAACACGCATCAGCTGGCTTGAAAACGAGAAGGCCTTCGAGGCCTGGAAGGCAGGGGAAACCGGATATCCCATTGTTGACGCTGCCATGAAACAGTTACTGGCCACCGGGTGGATGCACAATCGCTTGCGCATGATTGTTGCCAGCTTCCTGACCAAGCTGCTCCGTATCGACTGGCGCCGGGGTGAAGCGTTCTTCATGTCAAAGCTGATTGATGGGGATTTCGCTTCCAATTTGGGGGGGTGGGCCTGGAGTGCGTCAGTCGGGGCAGATGCCGCACCCTACTTCCGCATTTTCAATCCACAACTGCAGAGTGAAAAGTTTGACCCCAACGGAGAGTTTATCGCTACCTGGCTGCCGGAACTCGTCAGCCTCCCGCCAAAAGAACGTCACAAGCCCGGTGCGGGGCGCCACTTAGGGCGCCCCGCACCGGTCGTAGATTACAAGCGCGCCCGTCAGGCCGCGCTTGATGACTACAACGGATGATCAGCCCATCCAGGCGCTGAACATCCACACTGTCTTCTCCTGCTGAGTGATGTAGTCACTCATCAGGGTGGCAGTACCTTCGTCCTGAGCATCCTGAGCCAGTTCCATGACTTCACGCTGCATGCTGATCAGCTGCTTGTAACCCTGCAACAGGCCCTGCACACAGAGCTTGCCTTCGGTTACATTTTTGGCTTCCTTGACTTCGCTGTTTTCCAGGTAGTCGCTGAACGCATGCATCGGTCGATGACCCAGTGTCAGAACACGTTCGGCGATCTCGTCCACTTTCAGCAGCAGGTCGTTGTACTGCTCCTCAAACTTGACGTGCAGTTCGAAAAATTCGGGGCCACGCACATTCCAGTGGTACCCACGTACATTCATGTAGAAGATTTGGTAGTTGGCCAGCAGTGTGTTGAGTCTTTCAGCCAGCTGCTTCGATTTGTCGCTGTCCAGTCCAATACGGTTGGTTTGCATGTTCGCCTCCTTACTTGGCTTGGCGTAAAAAATCAGTCCGTATTCAATTCTTCAGGGCAGTCTGGTCGGGTTTCAACCCCTTGGGCAAGATTCTTTTCTCATGCTCAAGGGCGAAATCCGGCAGTTATTGCCATTTCATGGAATCAGCATAAACTGATGTGAGCTGTTTTGCAGCACAGTTGCTGATAGATAAAATTTATCAACCAATTAGCGGCTATCAATTTCATTAGGCTGCAATTCTGCTCTAGTATTGTCTTCGACTTCAAAACGATCCACTCAATCGAGCCAAGGAGAAATACACACATGGGTATCGTCAATACCGAAATCAAACCGTTCAAGGCAACTGCATTCAAAGCGGGTGAGTTCGTTGAAATCACCGAAGCTGATGTAAAAGGCAAGTGGGCCGTATTCTTCTTCTACCCGGCTGACTTCACTTTCGTTTGCCCGACCGAGCTGGGTGACGTAGCTGACAAATACGAAGAACTGCAGAAGCTGGGCGTGGAAGTGTTCTCTGTGTCTACCGACACTCACTTCACTCACAAAGCTTGGCACGACACGTCTGAAACCATCGGCAAGATCCAGTACTACATGGTTGGCGACCAGACCGGCACCATCACCAACAACTTTGGTGTAATGCGTGAAGGCATGGGTCTGGCTGACCGTGCTACCTTCCTGATCGACCCGCAGGGTGTGATCCAGGCTGTTGAAATCACTGCCGAAGGCATCGGCCGTGACGCTGACGACCTGCTGCGCAAGGTTAAAGCCGCTCAGTACGTAGCTTCTCACCCGGGTGAAGTATGCCCGGCGAAGTGGAAAGAAGGCGAAGCCACTCTGGCACCGTCTCTGGACCTGGTTGGCAAAATCTAAGATCAGCCTGCTGTCCCCCCGCCGGTTTGCACTGACCGGCGGGTCTTCCTCTCCCCCCGCTTTGCAAAATCCTTTTCGTTATACATGCTTATCTGACACGACCTCACAAACACAGGGATACGTATATGTTGGATGCCAATCTGAAACAGCAATTGAACACCTACCTGCAAAATATTGTGGCCCCGATTGAGCTGAGCGTGTCGAGTAATGACAGCCCCAAATCACGAGAACTCAGCGACCTGGCACAGGAAATCGCTGAGCTTAATGAAAAAATCACCCTCAGACAGGTTGAGGGCGCACGCGCTCCCAGTCTCGCCGTCGGCCCTGCCGGTCAGACACCGCGGGTCAACTTCGCCGGTATCCCCATGGGCCACGAATTCACCTCGCTGGTGCTGGCACTGCTGCAGGCCGGCGGTCATCCGTCCAAGGCCGATGCAGCAATGCAGGAGCAGATCCGCAACCTGAAGGGTGAGTTCCACTTCGAGACCTACATCTCACTGTCGTGCCAGAACTGCCCGGACGTGGTACAGGCATTGAACCTGATGGCGGTGCTGAACCCGAACATCACCCACACCATGATCGACGGTGCCCTGTTCCAAAAAGAAGTTGAAGAACGTCAGATCATGGCCGTTCCGTCCGTCTATCTGAACGGCGAACACTTTGGTCAGGGCCGCATGACGCTGGCCGAGATCGTCAACAAGCTGGATACCGGCGCAGCCGAGAAGAAGGCGGCTGAGCTGAACGCGCGCGAGCCTTACGAAGTGTTGATCGTCGGTGGTGGCCCGGCCGGTGCCTCGGCAGCGATCTACGCCGCACGCAAGGGCATCCGCACCGGTGTGGTCGCCGAGCGCTTTGGCGGTCAGGTGATGGATACCGTCGGCATCGAGAACTTCATCTCAGTGCCTTACACAGAAGGCCCGAAACTGGTCGCCAGCCTGGAGCAGCACGTAAAAGAGTATGAAGTCGAGGTGATCACCGAGCAGTCAGCGGCAAAATTGACCAAAGGCGAGCTGATCGAGGTGGAACTGGCCAGCGGTGTGACGCTGAAGAGCCGCAGCGTGATTCTCGCCACCGGCGCTCGCTGGCGTGAAATGAACGTACCGGGCGAGCAGGAATACCGCGGCAAGGGCGTGGCCTACTGCCCGCACTGCGACGGTCCGCTGTTCAAGGGCAAGAGTGTCGCGGTGATCGGTGGCGGCAACTCTGGCATCGAGGCGGCGA
Organism: Marinobacterium sp. MBR-111; assembly: GCF_040547585.1. Taxonomy (NCBI): domain Bacteria; kingdom Pseudomonadati; phylum Pseudomonadota; class Gammaproteobacteria; order Oceanospirillales; family Oceanospirillaceae; genus Marinobacterium; species Marinobacterium sp. MBR-111. The sequence goes on along the minus strand of NZ_JBEPQA010000006.1, from coordinate 18,489 downwards.
TTGATCTGGCCGGCATCGTCAAGGACGTGACCGTGCTGGAGTTCTCCGACACCCTGCGCGCCGACAGCGTGCTGGTGAAGAAGGCAGAGTCCCTGCCCAACATCACCATCATCAAGCAGGCGATGACCACCGAAGTACTGGGGGACGGCAACAAGGTGATCGGCCTGAAGTACAAGGACCGCAAGACCGATGAGTCTCATGTGGTGGATGTGGCCGGCATCTTCGTACAGATCGGTCTGGTGCCGAACAGCGAGTGGCTGAAAAACAGCCTGGAACTGACCGAGCGCGGCGAGATCGTCATCGACAGCCACGGCGCCACCTCCATGCCGGGTGTGTTCGCGGCCGGTGATGTAACCGCGACACCGTACAAGCAGATCATCATCGCCATGGGATCAGGCTCGACGGCCGCCCTCGGCGCCTTCGATTATCTGATTCGCCATTGATCAAATTCGGGTGGTGACAGGCATCACCACCCGCAGACACCACCGATGCCAGCCCTTCTTCATTCCTGAGATTGTTTGCTTCTGCGCGCCAGCACGATACGGTCTATTTTTTCCCGCACCTCATCCGGCGAGCGCACAAAGGTAAATTTCAATTGGTTGTTGCCCCTGCCTGAGATGATCAGATCGGCATGCCCCAACAGCCGGCCCAGTGGGCCTTGATGCAGCGACACACCATCCACACTGAGCAGGTACAGTTCATCAGTCGCCCGACCGATCAAACCACGACGGCTCAAGATCCTCAGGCTGGTTACTGAGTAACGCCGACTGGCTTCACGTATCAACTGACGCAATGCCCCTGCACCCACCAACAGTGCCAGCAGACCAAATACTGCTGCTATCCAACTGGCCGGAATGCCCGCTCCTTCCCACAGAAAACGGGTGGCCAAGGCCCGGTACTGCTCGACCAGCCACCAGCTGTCCCAAAATGGCACCCTTTCCTGTGCCTTGAACATTCCCCACATAAGGAGCAGCGCAATTGTAAGATCCAGCATCCCCCGCAGCATAGCCAACGGGGAGCGACGAATATTAAGCAGTGATTTTTCATTGGGGAGCATAGGGCCATCCATTCCAGCATCCTTGTTCAGTGCGCATTGTAACCGAGATTTTATCAATATCGATCTGCAAGCGGATGACAACGGAAGAATGGCATGTGAAAAATGCCGGCCCTGAGATCAGGACCGGAAAGACCGATCAGAAGGGGATGATGGTCTTGATCCAGAAGGCATCACCTTCAGGACGGTTCTCAACGGCAAATTCTTTCTGGTACTTCAATGACAGGAAGAAACCCTGACCATTGTCATACTTGATGGATGGACCAATAGCGAAAGCCTGCCCCTCGTTGCCAATGTCAACTCCGTTCACCTTGTCAGGTGTGGTCTGTTTGTAACCATAGCCACCCACACCCACGACCCAATTGGGACTAACGCCGTAGCCAAGCGAGTAATCAAAATGAAGCTCCTGACCTGACTGGTAGTCAGTGTCGTCATTTTCGAAGTTGTAGTCGTACATCACCTTGATGTCGGCATTCCAACCCGTGGGGTTGACCCAGGACGCCGCATACGCGGCCTGTATACCCCAGTAATTGCGACCTATGTTGGCCATCTCGCCGGCATCGTACTCACCTGTCGGGACGAAGATATCCATACCGACCACAGAGTGAAAGTTGGGGCTGTGATGATACGCCAAAGCAAACGCGGTCAGGTCGAGGTCACCAATACCCTGATTACTGTCAGCCATACCATTTACCGAGACATCCAGATCTACCAGCGGCAGCAGGGCTGCATGGAATAGCTGACCACCCAGAATGGTCTTGTCAGTGACCCAAACCAGACGTGGCGCGACCACATTGGCACGCAAGCGGAAGTCGATCGGCAAGCTATCGCCGGAATCATCCATCAAATCGTCGGCAGCATAACGATTGGCATAGATCAGCGGGTACACACCAGGCGGTGGCAGCACGCCCATCAGGTAGTTCTCGGCCCCCATCGGATAATTGGAGCCGCCGCCCTCTGTGGCCCGAGCCTCTACCGTCAACATCAATGCCAGCGCAATCGCGGCAGTCAACCCCTGTTTACTCGATATATTCATCATGCACGGAATCCTGTGTTGTTATTGTTATCAAGGCGCCGCGCACAGATGGCGGCACCCCTGGTTTCAATTTGCCAGCTGTACGAAGGCCCCCCTGTAAAACAGCAAGGGCTCGCTCGGCAAGGTCGTCAGGGCCTCAACACGCCCAACAATCAACAGGTGATCACCCAGCACGCGCGTAAACTCCACCGTACATTCCAACTGCGCCTGAGCCCCGTCAAGCAACGGCACTCGATGACTGTTAAGCCGGTACTCCACGTCCCGAAACTTGTCTTCAACCGGTCGTGCAAACTGCAATGCAAGCGCTTCCTGCTCTCGCTGGAGAACGTTAATCGCAAACGGCCGTCCCTCCTCAAATGCACCACAGTTAGGAGATCGCAGCGCCAGACTCCAAAGTACCAGCGGCGGGTCCAGAGACAATGAAGAGAAAGAGTTTGCCGTTATCCCGATCGGCTGACCATCGCTTCCCCGAGCCGTTACCACTGTCACACCGGTTGCAAACAGCCCAAGTGCATCACGAAATGCTCGTGGATCGAGTGCAGGTGCAAGGGTAGCGGCGGCGGGGGCTTTCGTTTCGATCGCCGCATTGGCAGTGTTCATTGTTGTCATCTCAGGCCGCTCCCTGTTGCATATGGGTGTCGATAAGGTTCTGGCACGCTTCGGCATCCAACCACCAGGGCATGTAGTCGGGCGGGTTGTCAAAGCCATTGGCAAGACGTGCTGCCAGCGATGGTGACTGCTGGGCGGCCCCTAACAGTTCCAGAATGTGCTGTGGCGGGGGCAGAAGAAAAGCATTGGTCCACTCGACTACCTGAGACGCATATGCCCAGTAGGTTTCAAAGGTCTGCTGCATCCACTCTTCAGTGAAGGGTTGATCGCCATGAGACAGTATCGCGTTGAGATACACTCGGCTGCATTTTGCACCATTATTGGAGCCTTGACCGGTAATTGGATCGTTGACCACCAGCGCATCGGCAATGCCCATCACCTTGCGACCTGACGGCAGAGTTGCCACTGGCTTGCGAACCGTTGGCGCGAAGCGGCCAGCCAGTACACCGCCGTCATCCGTCAACTCAACGTTGTGGCATCGCTCGGCTTCCCAGGGTGCGTAGGTACGGATGATTTCAAGGCTGCGCTGCAGGTGCTCCTGCGGCGTTGTGACATCGCCCCAGCAGTCCATGGGGCCACCCGGAATCCCCTCAAACACCATGATTTCACAGGGTCCGCTCAATGTGAGAGCCGGGAAGACAAAGTATTCGCCCACCCCCGGTATCAGGTTGAAGGCCACGCGGGAGTAGGGCTCCTTGGGGGTCATGCCGTGAACGTAGGTCAGTGCCAGTGCACGCTGCGGTTTATCAAAGCGAGAGCGCTGTTCATCACGCTCAAACATGCGCACGATTTCGCCCTTGCCGGCGGCTACCAGCACCAGCTCATAGGCCGCCGCCAACTCTTCCAGTTCAGCCACGCCCACATCACAGATCTGCAGCTCACCACCCAGCCGTTCAAACTCGTCCATCCAGACCGGCATTTTCAGGCGTTGGTCCACCGACTGGGCCTTATTATCCAGTCGAGCCGACCAGTCGATCAGTTTGTCGCCTGCCTTTTCGGGGTTGGGGACGGACACCCCTATTCCCTCCACCGGCGGGCAGTCGTGCTCCCAGAAATTCAACCCCAGTTCTCGCTCGGTCTGCAGTGCTTGGTCGAACATGCACTGACTGGACATGACCTTACCACTGCGAATCTGCTCGCCGGTACGGTTGGAAAGAATGGTCACGTCATAGCCGGCCTTGAGCAGGCCGATACCCGTTTGCAGGCCAGACTGGCCCGCACCTACGATTGCGATTTTGCGTGTCATGGAGAGACTCCGATCTTATTGTTATGCTGCGGGCCGAGTGAATCGACCCGTTGTTGAGTTAAAGCTGGACGGTTATTCCGCCAATTTGGGAATGGCCGGTTCCTGCTGTTCCGGTCCCAGTGAGGAGTAACCGCCATCAACGGCGTAGTCCGCACCGGTTACGAAACTTGCCCGTGGCGAGCAAAGGAAAAGCACCACCTCCGCCACCTCATCAGGACCACCCAAACGCCCCAACATGTGGAAAGGTGCTGCCACGCGATCGGCCTTCGCCCGATCACCACCACTGACTTCTTCGATTACACGAGACCAGGTCCAGCCCGGCGAAACCGAGTTGACCCGTATGCCATCCGCGGCGAAATCCAGTGCCATGCTGCGGGTAAGATGTTTGAGAGCCGCCTTGCTGGCGGGGTAAATCCAGCGGCCGGTCTGGGCGGCTTGAGCCGAAATGCTGGTAAAGTTGACGATGCAGCCGCCTTTTGACTTGCTTAACCAGGGACGCACTGCCCGTGCGGCCATGACAGCACTGACCACATTGATATCCAGCGCCTTGAGCCAGTCCTCCCGGTTGGAGTCGGCACCCTCATCGAGGTAACTGCACGCCAGGTTGATCAGATAATGTAGCCCACCGAAATGCTCTGCTGTCTGCCGAACAGCGGCTTTAAGCTGACTGTCGTCCGTAATGTCGGTTTTGATAAACAGAGCCGCAGGGCCCAGCCGATCCGCCAGACTCGCCCCGGCCTGTGCGTCGATATCCAGAATCGCCACATTGGCCCCATCACGAACGAAAGCCTCAGCCAGGGCCGCACCGATCAGGGTAGCTCCCCCGGTAATCAGCGCCGTACGATTGTTGAACTCACTCATGGCCACGCCCTCATTCCTTTCCAGCGCTGCTGGGCCAGGTTGGCATCAACTCGTTGGATGGCAGAGTCTCGTCAAGCAGCTTCGCAGCCGTTTCACGACCGGCGACCGGCAATCCCTTGGGGTCCAGCACACCCAGCTGCACCAGCACCGTGGCCTGATCCCAGTAGATATGCTCGTGGTAAAGCTTGTCGCCGCGGAATTTCACCACTGCAACAAAAGGAACTTCCACATACTTGCCGGTCGGCTCGATACCTGGCACCAGCCAGTCGATTTCGCGGTCATGGGTAAAACAGAACAGCAGCTCATCCACGATCTGGGTATCACCTATGGTGCGAGAAATCGGGATCAGCTTGGTGTCAGCCGGATTTGAGTTGACGAAGTGATGTTTGTAGAAACGGTACAGGTCCTTGTAACCAACCCCGCCGGTCAGCGTCGGAATGTGGTTAACGTAGGGCTCTGCCACCATGGTTGCCATGGTATCGTCGACGTTGCGGGTATCGAATTCGTACTCACAGTGCTTGTCCCACAGGTGAGACAGGTTGTAATGAGGACCGATGGCTCGGCGCAATACGGCAACTGAACGTTCATGAGCAATCAGGGCTGAAGGTTTGTGATAATGCTCAGAGCCCGGACGCGCAAAGGCATGATCTACCCCGGGATAGAGGTACAGCTCAACATTCTCGTGCGACTCCAGAGCCGCAAAGATATCGTTGCGTGCAGATGCCGGACAGTATTCATCGTTTTCGGCAAAATGCAGCAGCAGGCGTCCCTTAATGTTATCCGCTTCATCCAGATGGTTCTCCATCCCCATGCCGTAGTAGCCGATGGCCGCATCCACGTCACAGCGGCAGGCCGTCAGGTACGCCATGCGGGCACCCAAGCAAAAACCCAGCACACCCACGCCACCCGTACACTCTTCACGTGAGCGCAGGGCACTCAAAGCGGCATCGATGTCTTCAACACCCTTGTCCTGATCGAAGCCTTGAAAGAACCCAAACGCCTTCTGCCATGAGTCTTGGTCATAGCCCAGCTCTACATTGGCTTCCTGACGCCAGAACAGATCCGGCACCAGAACAACATATCCCTCCTCGGCATAGTAGTCGGCGATCTCGCGCATCGTAGCGTTAACACCAAAAATCTCCTGCAGCAGAATCAGGCCCGGCCCCTTCCCTGCCGATGGAACCGCCAGATAACCGGTAAATGCGCCTGAACCGTCTTTTGAGTCGATATCAATCTGAATTCCCATAAATGGCTCCTTTTATTATTTTTCATATTTCAGAGCCCATACTATTTAAAATTAGCCTTTTTAAACGATCCATTTCCGGCAGCAACTATCCATATAGTGCAGAAAAGTAAAATTGTTTATCCACCTCCTGCACATCACCTGTTTATAATGATCACACCCTGAGCAGCCGCAGCTCTAAATGCGGAAAGATAAATATAAGAAGGGAAGTAGCCCATGCCACCCAAAAAAACCATTCCGCCCATGTTGGCGAATGCTTTGCTGTATCAGCCTGAAACCCTGGTATTGAACTCCTGCGATATTGATGAGGTGAGAAACACGGTCGGCCAGTCATTCAAGCCACATAACTTGAAGCCCGTTCGACACACCTCTGCCCTCGAATCCAGACTGCACCAGTTTTCAGTAGGACATGTCTCATTCCATCGGCTTAAGTATGGTGGAGAGGTCGAGGTTGACCCGGAGTGCCTTGACGACTTCTTCCTGGTCCAGATGCCACTGACAGGCAAGGCCGATATCAGCTGTGGCGACTGTTCGTTACTCTCGAGCTGCCAGCAGGGCGTAGTTTTAAACCCGACTCAACGCCTCAAGATGCACTACAACAGCGAATGCGATCAGTTGATGCTGCGCATAAGCCGCCTGGAGCTGGAGCAAGTCTGCAGCCGCTTGCTGGGGCACAACCTCAAGCATCCGATAGAATTCGATTGTCACCTTGACTGGTTGCACTCGCCTGCCTGGCTGCACATGTTGGAATACATCATTCAGTTGCAAAAAGATGCACCTGACTGTCTTCAGCAAACACTGGTATCCCGGCAACTGGAAGAGCTGGTCATCAGCACGCTGTTGAGTCAGCAACCCAGTAACTACCTGGAGGAGCTCACCCAGGATGCTCGGTCACTGGCCCCACGTCATGTCAAACGCGTGGAAGAGTACATCGAGTCACATGCCAAAGACCCGCTTACCCCCGGCATGCTGGCCGAACATGCGGGTGTAAGCGTACGCACACTCTATGCCGGATTTCGCGACTTTCGCCACATGAGCCCGATGGAGTTCCTGCGTAACGTTCGACTCCAGCGAGTACGAGAATCTTTACAGAACCCTGATAACCATCAGACCGTTACCGATACGGCCATACACTGGGGGTTTTCACATATGGGGCGCTTCAGCAAGGAATATCAGCTGCTGTTTGGCGAGAAGCCCAGCCAAACCAAGCGCAAGGCGCAGGCCTGAAAGCCCGCGCCTTGCCTTGACCCTGCTTGATCAACTAGAGCAGCATCAGTGACAGCTGAGGGAAGGCACTGAGCAGTATCAGGGTAACCAGTGTTGCCAACAGGAACGGCAACAGTGAGCGGAAGATTTTCATCGGCGGGATGCCGGTCATTGACGATCCAATGAACAACCCGGCCCCCACAGGTGGTGTCAAAAGCCCCATGACCAGCGTCAGGCACACCACAACACCGAACTGATAGGCACTGATATCGAACTGTTGCTGTGCAATTGGCAGCAGGATTGGTACCACCAGAATCAGGGCCGCGATACCATCGATCACCATTCCCACCAGAATCAGTACACCTACGACCATCAACATGAACACGAAGGGATCGGTTGTCTGCTGTGCAATCCACGCGGCTGCCGCCTGAGGAATCTGCTCATACACAATCACCCAGCCAAACACACCGGCGGCCGATATCAGCATGATCACCATGCCCGAGTTCAGCGCTGTACGTTTGAGAATATCCGGCAGGTGAGAAAACTTAAGGTCTTTGTAGACATACTTGCCGATCAACAACGCGGCCAGCGAGGCCAGCGCCGCCGACTCTGTCGGGGTCGCCAGACCTGTCAGAATACCGCCGATGATCACCAGCGGTATCAGGCCAGCCGGAATACCCATCAGTATGTAGCTTTTCATCTGCTGGCGATCGGGCCATTGTCCTGCCGGGTATTGCTGGACCAAGCCGATCACGGCGATGACGATAAAAAATAGCCCCGACATCAACAAGCCAGGCACGATACCTGCGATGAACATCTCGGCAATCGGGATCTGCGCCAATACGCCAAACAGCACAAACAGCATGGAGGGCGGAATGATGGGCGACAGCAAGCCACCAGCGGCGGTGATAGCTGCCGCATAAGAGCCGGAATAACCCTCCTTCTCCATTGCAGGCACCATGGCTCGCGACATGATCGCGATCTGTGACGCCGCAGACCCCATGATCGCAGCCATCATCATGTTGGCAACGAGGTTGATATAGGCAAGCCCGCCTCTGAAGCCTCCCACAAAGATGCGTGCCAGATTGATCAGGCGTGAAGTCAGCCCGCCCTCGTTCATTAATTCGCCGGCCAGCATGAACAACGGAATCGCCAACAGGCCGTAGCTTTCAATGGCGCCAAACAACTGCTGTGGATAGGAACTGAACAACACCGTATTACCGGACGTCGCGATATACCATAATGCCGTCAGTGCCAGAACCAGTGCGATCGGAACAGCGCAAAAAAGAAGTATAAGAAAGAAAACAAACGTCATGCCGAAGCCCTCTTGAAATAAACAGCTTTCTTCAGGCTTCCTGCCATATTACTCAATGCATGAACGGTTAGGGTGAACGAAAAAAATGGCAGTATCAGCCAGGGCCATATTTTAAGTGCCCCAAGAGTATTTGTTTTTTCCGAATATACAAAATTGAATGTATCACCCTGAAATGCCCGGATATCAAAATCAAATGCATACAGGGTTGCGGGATCAAGCCAGTGCCAGCACAAAACCATCAAACTCACGGCAAAAGCCAGGATCATCAAGTCGGAAAAGCACTGCATCCACGCCCGACTGCGTTCGCCCAACAGGTCAACCAGTATAGTGACTGCAATGACCTGACGTCTTTTGAGCACAACGGATGTAGCCAGAAAAGTGGTCCAAACCATGGCATAGATGGCCAGCTCATCAACCCAATAGATCGCCATCCCCAGGGAGCGGCTGACGATGTTCAGCAAAATAAGAAGGGTAACGGCTCCAGCCAATACCGCTGCCGCAACCATTTCAACTCTGGCCAATGCCTCGGAAAAGGTTCTCAACATAATGGAATCCTCACCCGCAACGGGGTTTACCGCTGCGGGCTTTTACAGAGTGGCTCAGGCTCAGTTGCTCTTGATGTCGGCAGCAGCCTGTCTCAGGTTGGGCAGCGACTTGGCCTTGGCGGACCAGATTTTTTCCCAGTCATCGATGGCTGCAGCAAAAGTCTCTCTACCCGCCTCTTCGATAGTAATATCAAGCGCACGCAGCTGCTGTTCCTGCTGACTTTCCTGCTGTTGGAAGTGATCAATCACACCATCAAGATGCTTTCGCATGCTGGCCTGAAGCAACTGGCGATCTTCTTTGCTCAGATCTTTCCACACACGCCCGGATACCACACCCACCATTGGGAACATCATATGGTTTGAAATCAGCAGGTTATCGGCACGTTCATAAAACTTGAAGATCAGGATAGAGTCAAAATCCATGTCAATCGCATCGATCTGCCCATTGGCCAGCGCATCGTACACGGCCGGCAGCGGCAGGGGCGTCGGTGCTGCACCGGTCGCCATGTAGAAATCACGCAGAGGCTCAAACGGTGTAATGCGCAGCTTCTTGCCCACCAGATCATCCGGCCCCTTGGCAGGGCTTCGACTCATGACCTGACGCATTCCCGCCATGCCATAGCCAACACCGACCAGTCCCGCTTCGGCCGGCAACTGGTTCAACAGATCGTTGGCTGCATCGGATCTCAACAGAGCGGCGGCCTGATCAATATTGTCGACTAGGTAAGGAGCATAGAGCGCACCGAAGTCCGGTACCCGGTTGGAAATCTCGGCAATAGTAAGGAATGCCATATCCAGCGCACCGGTTTGCAGTTGCTGCACCATTTGGGCTTCGTTACCCAGCTGCTGCGCCGGAAAGATCGAAATATTGTGCTCGCCACCTGATTGTTCCTTTACCTCATCGGCAAAGGCAACGGCAGCCTGCGTCCATTTATGTGACGGAGGCGTAATCAAGCCAAGGCGGAAGTCGCGCGCCTGAGCCGGCAGAGCCATCGCCAGAGCCAGTGCACCGGTCATGACAGGAGTGAGTAAGCGTTTGATAGACATAGGTAAACTCCAATGTTTTATTATTCTGGTCAGGACTGCGCCGAAGCGAAGATCCCGCCTCAGGTCAAAGCAGTCAGAAAGCGTTCATTAAGCTGGCGATCGTGATAGAAAATCGCTTTGCCAAGCATATCGGCGTCCCAAGTGATCGGCTCATGATCCGGGTAGAAATAATCCCCGCCACAGAATACCTCATTCCGATTGCCGGATGGATCAAAGAAATAGATTGTTTGACCATGGGTGATGCCGTGACGGGTTGGACCGATGTCAATCGAGGTATCGGTCATCGAGATCAGATCCCCGGCCCGCAACACATCCTGCCAAGTCTCCAGCAGGAAAGAGGCATGGTGGAATTTATTGGGCTCGGGGTGATCGATGAAAGCAATATCGTGCGCCTTCATACTGCAGGTCAGAAACTGTGCCACACGCTTGCCATCAGGGGTCACCACCTGCTCACACAGATCAAAGCCCAGGACTTCTTTAAACAGCTCCAGCGTTTTGTCCAGCTCCGGGCCATACAGCAGGCAATGATCAAAGCGCTCGGCCTTCATGCCCTTGAGGTCTCGCGGCCAGGCTTCCGGGTTATGATTACCCACGCCGTAGCGACCGGTCTGCACCTTGTCGGCGAACAGCTCAAAGCTGTGACCGGTCGGGGCCACAAAGCGGATACGACGACCACAGCCTTCCAGCTCACCGGCCGGAATCTGGTCCACCTGACAGCCGAAGGCGATCAGTTCGCCGTGCAGCTGCTCCAGCGCCGCTTCACTCACCACCTTGAACCCCATGAAATCCATCCCCGGCTGATCGGCTTCACGCAACACCACCGAAAATCGATCCACCTCGGTCCAACCCTTGAGATACACGCGGCCCTGACTGTCCCGATCCACTTCGATCAGCCCCATCAGGTCGCGGTAATGAACCAGAGCCTCATCCAGATCCAGCACCCTGATTTGAACATGGCCTGGACGCATTACGCCTTTTTTCATTGTGCTTACCTCATCATTATTATTGTGTTGGGCTACCTGTTAACTGGCCGAAAACTTCTCGAAGTAGATGCTGGCATTCGCCATCTGACGCTGATCCAGCCAGTTCTTGACCGCTTCGACCATTGGCGGCGGGCCACACAGATAGGCGTCGACCTCACCGTCATTAAAGTGATGCTCTTCAAACAGATCCGTCACCACCCCCTGTGCACCCTTCCAGCCTTCGCTGGGCTGCATGACGATGGTCTGAAAATGAAACCCGGGGACAGCCTGCCGGTAGCGCTCCAGACGCTCCAGTTCGCACAGGTCCTCGGGGCGGGTCACGCCATAGAACAGCGTCACCGGCTGATTGACGCGGTCGGGGGCTGACTCCATCTGATCCAGCATGCCCAGAAAGGCCGCCAGCCCGGTCCCCCCCGCCACCATGACCAGCGGGCGCTTGACCTGGTGCAGATAGAAGGCACCCAGCGGCGCTTTCAGCCGGATCTGGTCGCCGGGCTGGGCATGCTCACGCAGGTAATTGCTCATCACTCCATCCGGCAGCAAACGGATCAGCAACTGCAGCTGGTTGCTCTCATTGGGCTCACAGGCAAAGGAGTAAGATCGCCATTCGTCGGTACCCGGTACCTGAACATGGGCGTACTGACCGGGCAGGAAGTCCAGCTGCCCCTTGCGACCACTGGCATCCAGGTGCAGCGTTGCGGTGGAGTCAGACAGCACTTCCACTTTTGCCACAACGGTTTCAACCACTTCAGGCCCGGCACTGCTGCACAGCGAAGAGTCAAAGTCGAAGCGTACCGCACAGTCACTTTCGACCCGCATCTGGCAGGCCAGAATACCGCCCCTGGCCAGATCATCTTCGCTGAGCGCATCCTCATCTACATATTCGAGGTCATATTGCCCCGACTGGCAGGTGCCCTTGCAGGAGGCACAGACCCCTTCGCGACAATCAACCGGCAACGTCAGGCCATGACGCAGTGCGGCATCGATCAGCATTTCACCGGGGTTGATCGAAATAAAATGGGTCCGTCCATCACTGAAGTTCAGTGCTACCTTATGCATACTACTCACCACTTCTTTCGGGGATCATGAGCACCTTGCGGTGCTCAGACATGGTAGAAATCCAGCACATGGCGGATTTTGTCATTCAACACGATGGAACGCTTGCTGGTGATCTTCCAGCCATTGCCCTCTTCACGCAGACGGTATTCCGCCCAGCCAAAGAAGCATTCGGCTTCGCCAAAGCGGTAGAAATGGGTGACCCAATTGACTCTGGCCTTCCACTGCCCATCTTCCTGCTGTTCCGCCTGAACATTGTTGATCAGATGTACAGTGCGCGGCATCGGGGTACAGGCTGCACTTTTGCCGGTACGGATACGGAACACTCGGTCCTCTAGCCCGGCCCGATTCGGGTAATAGATCAGAGACATTTCACGCTTGGGGTCTGTGGTATACACATGCTCGCTATCCCATTGCGGCATATGAAACTCGGCACTCTCGTCAAACGCTGCCAGGTATTCATCCCACTGCTGACGATCACAATATTCGGATGTGCGGTACAGGAACTGCTCGATGCTCTGGATAACATTGCTCATTGCTTAACCCTCCTTCTTTGCCTTGGCTGCCAGACCTTCGAGCAGATAACGCTGCCACGCGGAATGCTGATTCACGTACAGGCCTTCCTGAGTAAACTCGGTACCGGTCAGTACCGGGCTGATGCCCAGCGCTTCGGTATTGACTGTGGGCTCTGATGTCCAGTTTTCACAACCGCGCGAGATATCGTTCCAGCGTTCGGCACGTCCTTCAAAGCCGATCTGGGCTTCACGGAACTCGACCAGATCGTCCGGCGTACCCATGCCAGAGACATTGAAGAAATCTTCGAACTGGCGGATACGGTTCTCACGGTCAGCATCTGACTCACCCTTCACTCCCAGACAGAAGCTGTGTACTTCCGTTTTGTTCCAGGCCACCGGGCGAATAACACGCAGCTGAGAGCTGATCTGATCCATGAAGAAGAGACTGGGATAGATGTTCAGGTTACGCAGGCGATGCATCATCCACTCGGCGCGCGCCTGGCCATACTCTTCCACCAATCGCGGCATCACCGAGGCATAGCCCGGTCGCACGTCAGGGTTGGGCATGTCACTGAACAGGATGGTGTGGCCATTTTTGAATGCAAACCAGCCATCATCGGTTTCCTTGTCACCGGCACCCAGCTTGCTGTAATCCAGCGTTTTACGGGCTTCGTTGGATTTGGCGGCTTCCTGCTGCTGACGCTGCTGCACGGTAGCGACATAGTTAAAATGCACGGTGCTGACATGGTAACCGTCCAGACCGTTTTCGTTCTGCAGCTTCCAGTTGCCGTCATAGGTGTAGGACGAAGCCCCCGGCAGTACTTCAAGCTCGCCTGTGGGGGACTGAGCGGCCATCATGTCGAAGCCGATCTTCGCATCGCCCAAAAACTCTTCCAGCGACTGAGCCGACTCGGTATTCAGGTTGATAAAAACAAAGCCCTTGTAGTTGCTGACCAGTGCCTTACGCAGGCCGCGGGTAGACTTGTCAAAGTCCGCTGGGTACTCGTCCGGCGCCTTGACCTTAACCAGCTTGCCATCGGTCTTGTAACACCAGGCATGGAATGGGCAGGTAAACGTGGACTGATTGCCCTTGCACACCCGCGTCAGGGTTGCCCCACGGTGCTGACAGGCGTTGAGCAGCGCATGAATTTCACCCTTGGCATCACGGGTGATGATCATTGGCTGACGGCCAGCTTTCATGGTGAAAAAGTCGTTGGGATTGGCAACCTGGCTTTCGTGGCAGGCAAAAATCCAGGTGTTCTCAAAGATCAATTCCATCTCGAGATCGAACAGTTCTCGATCAGTGAAGATCTCACGAGCCACTCGGTAGGTCTTGTCATCAGGACGGTAGTCAAGCGCGGACTCAATCCTGTCGCGCCAGCTCTCAAGGGTCTGTTTGTTATTATTCATACTCAGGTCTCCTTTGGTGGCGAGCCAGTAACCACACCCGCCGTTTCTTTCGTCCTGTACATAAGACCAGAGCCGCTCACTGTGGAGCTATCCGCATTTTCCAGAAGATCTATCCTCTTTTCCCCTCCCTCGTCTGGTTGAATCCATGGCTGAAGCGCTAGCCGGCCAAACCTTGACCCGTTTGCACGCCAGGTGCTAGATTGAAAAATGGTTCAAGCAATAACCCAACAGACCTGAATATTTATAATAATTAAAACTGGTTGTTCGATGCTGAATAAAAACTACGATTTGGGAAGTACTGGTCCCACAAAGATTATTGCGGATATTCGTGATGCGGGTGATGCCATTTCCTGGATGTCCAATATATGTGGCCCACATGAGCTGAAAGTCCACAATGCAAAAAAAATGCATTTCAGGCATATTGGTAATGTATTAAACTCGACGACAACGGCTATCGGCCATATTGAATACGGCACAGACGTTACTGTTAAAGTTGAGGATCTCAACAACAGTTATAGCATCAGCCTTCCAGTCAGTGGATTTCAGGAACTGGATACGGGTGATAATACGGTTCAGTCCAACGTAACCAGCGGTGTCATCATCTCGCCGGCCAATGCCTGCGAGTTGCGAATCAGTGGCAACTGCCGCAAAACTCTGGTACGAATTTCCCGCCAGGCCATGGAGCTTGGCCTGGAATCCCTGATTGGGCAAAGTATCAGCAAACCCTTGATCTTCGAGTCAAAAATGGATGCGAACATCGGTGCATCCAGTGCCTGGTGGCGTACCATTCATTATATTGAAAGTGAGCTCTCCAACCCTGATAGCCTGTATAACAGCCCTGCCTTTATTCGTGACATCGAGCAGGCACTTATCAAGGGGATTCTCACCTCACAGCCACACAACTATTCAGATGAAATCAAGCGTGCGGTTCACAGCAAACTGCCCTCTTACCTGATTAAAACCATTGACTACCTTAAGTTGAATGCTCGTAACGAAATACATATTGATGATATTGAGTGGATATCAGGGGTTTCACGAAACAAGTTATACTCTGACTTCAAGCGCTATATCGGCGTTCCACCCACTGCCTATTTGAAACGCATCCGAATGGAAGGTGTTCGTACCGACATTATTAGATGCACAGGCGAAGAAAGCATTTCCACCCTGGCATTCAGCTGGGGCTTCAATCACTTGGGGCGCTTTTCAACTGAGTACAGAAAAATGTTCGGTGAAACGCCATCCGAAACTCAGGCCAAGGCCAGGTTCAACCTCTGAACAGAGGCAACCCGGCCCGGTCCGCCTATCCCAATACGGTATCCAGCACCAGCATGGCGGCGAAACCGCCCATCAAACCAAGCGTGGCCGGTGTCTGATGGCCGTTGCGGTGAGTTTCGGGAATGACCTCATGTGATACCACAAAAATCATCGCCCCGGCCGCAAGCCCCAGCCCTACCGGATAGGCCAGTGGCAAACCACCCGCTATACCGATACCCAGGAATGCCCCCAGCAGCTCCATTAAGCCTGTACCCGAGGCGACAATGGCAGCCATCACGGGACTCAACATGGCCGCTCTGAGCGCCAAAGCAACCGCCAACCCTTCGGGAACATTCTGGAACAGAATAGCCGTTGTCAGTGGCATACCCACACTCAAGTCGTTGTCGGCAAAACTGACCCCGATCGCCATCCCTTCGGGCAGGTTATGCAGTGCAATGGCCAGAAAAAACAGCCAGACTCTGCCTATTCGCTCGCACCCCGGACCACAGGGCCCCTCGTTTTCGTGTTCATGCGGTGTGAACTTGTCCAATCCCAACATCAGCAACACGCCCAACCCCATGCCAGTAATCACGACTGCAGCCGCAATATAACCCACACTGACCAAGCGCTCAGCAGCCTCAATGCCCGGCAGAATCAGCGAGAACGCACTGGCCGCCAGCATCATGCCGGCGGCGAACCCAAGCATGGTATCCTGAGTTCTGGCCTTTATATCCCGCAGCAGCAGCGCAAGGCTTGCCCCCACAGCAGTCGAGACAAAGCCCCCCAGCCCACCCAGCATGGCATTACCAAAACGCTCTCCGCCGCCATTTTGAATTTCAACAAGGCTGTTCTGTAACAGCAGCAAGAGTACAGCCACCACCGCAACCGCCATCCCGATGGCTGCCGTGCGGTGCTGGCGAATCTCTCGCCACAGCACTTCCTTGAACGAATAGTCGGGCGCCTGAACCTGATCCATGACAACATCTCCAATCATGTGGATATGTCACTTTATCTTAGCGCCACGCAACACACAGCGTCTAATCACCACTGACTATGTAGTTGATCGCTGAAAGCAATAGTTGAACGAAACCGCTTCGCAGTAGCTCCGTACTGACCGCCCCCGCAGGGTGATCGTCACCAGGTGCTATCCCGTTGCTCCGGCACACAATTTACAGCGACGTTAGGGCTGATCATAGTGACCACCAATAGCGAAGATATAAATGGACTTTTCGTCAAACCGATATATCAAACGATCTTTTTGTGATATCCGTTTGGACCAGAGGCCAGAGAGGTTGTGCTTAAGTGGTTCAGGCTTCCCCAATCCTGAAGCAGGATCGTTTGAACGCAGCATTTCCTTGAGTAATTTACACAAAGCCTTGTGCAATTGTTTGTCCTTCTCGCGCATAGTTTCATACGCTTCCCAGGTGTTGCCTTCAAATACCAGTGATCTCATTCATTTGCTCTTCAGTCGGTATATAGCCTTTGTCGCGGTTGTGGGTTTCCAGAGAGTGGGCAATCTGTTGCATGAGGCTCTGGTTTTGGAGAACATGAAGCGTTTCTTGTTCTCTCTCCCAGTCATCGGCGCTCATTACAACGAAAGCCTCTCCGGCTCGTCGAGTTACCTTGAGTGGCTCATGTCTGCTAACCACTTGTTCTACAAAGCCTTTCAGATTGTCTCTAAATTTGTTTACACTGATCGTGTCCATAACGGCACCTTCATGTACGGAGTTTCCGTACCAGTATATGTCAAGCGTCCTAACAAGGCCAAGGCAGCAGAACGTGTAGTTCCCCAATAAAAAAGAACCCCGCCAATGGCGGGGTAAAAGCTACAGTCAACGAGAGTTAAAACGATGTTGCATTGGCTGGTGCGCTAACGCCCCAGCTTTTTGGCCGACTGGCCACCGATACCGAAATGCTGTTTCGGCATCTCGGTAATGATGACCCGTACATTGGCCTCAGGGGAGTCGAGTGAGCGAGCAATCGCGCTGGTCACTTCAGCGATCAGCTGCTCTTTCTGCTCATCCGAGCGCCCTTCCATGATGTGGATTTGTGCTACCGGCATGGTGGCCTCCTCAGACGAATTTGCCGCTCAGAGTACCCAGACCCTGATAACGCACGGTGAAGGCATCACCCTTGTTCACCTGCACCGCTGCGGTGATCGCACCGATCATGATGAAGCTGCCTGCCGGCAGGCTTTCACCACGATCCGCCATCATATTGGCGAGCATGGCAACGGATGCAGCCGGATGACCCAGCACGGCAGCACCGGCACCGGTCTGCACCACTTCACCATTGATCTCCATGACCACACCAATGTTCTTCAGATCCACGTCAGCGATGTCGGCCATGCGACCGCCGGTAACGAAGCGGCTGGAAGAGGAGTTATCGGCAATCACGCTCTTGAGGTCAAACTTGAAGTCCTTGTAGCGTGAGTCAATCACTTCAACGGCCGGCATGACGAAATCGGTGGCGCGCAGCACATCACCGATGTGGACGCCCGGGCCTTTCAGTTCGTGTTTCAGTACAAACGCCAATTCAGCCTCGATCTTCGGATGGATCAGCTCATCGTGCTTAATCTCGCCACCCTCAGGTACGCTAAAGTAGTCGGCCAGGAAACCGTAGCAGGGCTGCTCGACACCCATCTGCGCCATCTTGGCCCAAGAGGTCAGGCCCATCTTCATGCCAACGATCTTGTGGCCACGCTCTTCCTTGCGGCGACGAATTTCCCACTGGATGTCGAAGGCATCCTTGTAGGTCATTTCAGGATAATCGTCCGTGATCTTGGTGATCTCATAGGCTTCCAGCTCGGCGTTTTCACAGTGAATCGCCAGCTCTTCAATCTGTGCCGGTGTCAGTTTGTTCTCGTATACTTCAGCCATTAGATCAACCCCTTCTCTTTCGCCATGGTCAGTGCCAGGTCTTCAATCATGTCTTCCTGTCCGCCTACGGTGCCGCGACGGCCCAACTCGACCAGTATGTCGCGCGCCGAGATGCCGTACTTCTTCTCCGCTCGCTCCGCGAACAGCAGGAACGAGGAGTACACACCGGCATAGCCCAGCGTCAGGGCGTTGCGATCGACACGGATCGGCTGGTCCATGATCGGCACGAT